>CAZVAX010000044.1:0-30638 GCA_964625215.1 uncultured Anaerolineaceae bacterium
TCAGCCTTTGGTTTTTCAAAAAACCTTGACAGCGTCATAGTATTCGCAGTGACGGAGGAATCTGTGATTTACTGAATTTACTTCCCTCGCCACTTCTTCGCGGCGAGGCGGTTGATGACGATCATCGAACCCGCGCCAAGCAGGGCGACGACTCCGAGGATCGTTTGCAACGCGGCGGGGATTTGAAACGGCGCGGGTTGCGAGACGGGAGCAGGGCTGGGTTGAATGTAGCCTGGCTCTGCCTCGCCTGTTTCTTTGGCGGCGGGGGTCTCCATCGTTCGACCTAATTCTTGAATCGTTTCGGGCGTGGCAGTGGGAGCGATCATAGCCAGTCCCGGCTCTGCGGGAGGCTCTTCGGTGGCGACAGGAGCCTCGGTGGCCGCGGGCGCGGCCATTTCCAGCAGAGGGGCTTCGGCGACATCATTACCGTCTCCGCCGCCGCCCATGCCATATCCGGCTTGGGGCGCCGAGGCAGCCATGCGCGAGGCTCCGTTGGCGACAAAGGAGAGGGCGAAGAGCAGGGTCGCGATGGCGGTGGCGAATCGGAAGACCGGATAACTGCGCGGCAACGGAGGTTTCCTGCCGACCATGGCGTAGGTGAGACGGAAGTCGCGCGGGGCGCGTCGCTTGGGGAGACGGCGGAGCAGGCCGCGGGATTCGCGCAAGGCTTGATAGGCAGAGGCCAGCTCGGGGTCGGTTTTGAGGCGGCTCTCCAGTCGCGTAGAATCGGACGGGTTGGTCTGCCCGTCCAAATATGCCGAGAGGAGTTCTACGTCGCGAAAGTTCATGCCATGGCCTTGCTATTCAGACGGAAGGCGGCGGGTAAAAGTTCCGCAAATTCTTGCAGGCATTCGCGCAGACGCAGGCGGGCGCGGGCGAGGCGACTCTTGATGGTGCCGAGCGGGACGCGGACGGCCTTAGCGACCTCGGTGTAGTCGAGGCCTTCGATGTCGGCCATGACAACGACCGTGCGGAAGTCGGTGGGGAGCGCGTCGAGGCAGTGCTGGATGGCGTGCTCCAGTTCATCGGCGTCGGAGACTTGCTCGGGGGACATGGAGGTATCGGCCAACCAGCGCGGGGAATCCATTTCGTCGCCGTCGTCGGTTTCGGGTTCGAGGGGAGTCGTCGGTCGGCGCTTCTGGCGGCGGAGTTCATCGTAGCAGGCGTTGGTGACGGTGCGGAGCAGCCAGGCTTTGAACGATCCGCCGCGATAGGAGTTGATGGCGCGGAAGGCGGAGATGAAGGCTTCCTGCGCGGCGTCGGCGGCTTTGTCCGCGTCGCCGAGGATGCGCAAAGCGGTATTGAACACTGTGTCCTGATAATGAAGGACAAGGGTATTGAAGGCGTCGAGGTCGCCGCGTTGGGCGTCTTGGATGAGGGCGGGTTCGTTCATGGGGGGGGGAGGTAATTGGTAAGTGGTAAATGGTGATTGGTTGGCAGTAATTGGTGGTTGGTGGGGATATTTTATCAGGGTTTGGGAATGGGTGACGAGTGGCAAGCTACCAAGGAAAGCGTATAATCGAGAGGAAACCATACCTTCACCTGCCCTACTGTGTTGGAGCGCAAATGAAACTCTTCAAATATATGGAAAGAAAATACTTGGAAGAATTCTCTCAAAACGCACAAACGCTGGTTCCAAAAACAAAACTATGACGCGTGCCTTGCTATCGAGTTGCCAATCCCTTTTTTTTCTACTATATCAGACGCCATTAGACTTTCCGCGAATTATCTTGGCTTACATAGAGTAACTTACCACCCAACAGAGACGATTGATATTACCTCTCCTTTGGCTAATTTACATCCTGCATTGCTAAAGTTTGAAAAGGATTACGGAGATCAAAATGAAATGAGAGCCATTTGGTCGTCAAAAACCAATCATGCCATTTCACCGATATACATCAATGTTTCAACTGCTATTCAATACTGCTCAGTCCATAAAATTCTGGATTCAGAAGAGATAAAACCTGCCATTGCAGGAACAACGGATACGTGATCTTGTTGACAAAGGATACCAAAATGCAAATTCCTCCTTCCATCCGCGCCCTCATTGAATCCGGCTGTCACGCCCACCTGGTCACGCTCAACCCGGACGGTAGTCCGCAAGTGACAGTGGTGTGGATCGGCATCGAAAACGACGAGATCGTCGCCGCGCATTTGCCGCGTAACAAGAAGGTGCGCAACATCGAGCGCGACCCGCGCGTGGTCATCTCGCTCGAAGCGCCGACCAAGAGCGCGCTGGGTTTGACCGAGTACGCCGTCATTTACGGGACAGCGCGCATCACGGAAGGCGGCGCGCCGGAACTGCTCCAGAAACTGGCCTATGTGTACATCGGGCCGGGAGTCAAATTCCCGCCGATGGAGAATCCCCCTCCGGGCTACGTCACGCGCATCCGCGTGGATCGAATCGAGGGAGTCGGCCCGTGGACGGGGCGGCCAGTCTGAGAGTCCAAGCCGTTGAGGTAAATTATTTTAGCGATAAATGAAAAGGAGAATCCCATGGACAACAGAAAAGCAGGCTTCGCCAGCATTGACGAGTACATCGCGACCTTCCCCAAGGACATTCAAAAAATCTTGAAGGAAATCCGCGCCACCGTCAAAGCCGCCGCGCCCGAAGCGACGGAGAGGATCGCCTACCAGATGCCCACCTTTTACCTGGAAGGCAACCTGGTGCATTTCGCGGCCTTCAAGAATCACATCGGCTTTTATCCCACGCCGAACGGGATCGAGTCGTTCAAGAAAGACTTGTCGAAGTACAAAGGCGCGAAGGGATCGGTGCAGTTTCCGCTCGACCAACCCATGCCGTTAAAGTTGATCGCGCGCATCACAAAGTATCGCGCCGCGGAAAATCGCAAGAAGGCGAAAGCCAGGAAGGGAGAGTAAAGCATGCACCGCAACGAACACCTCGACGAAGCCGAGGCGGCTCTGAAAAATTTATGAAACGCATCCAGGCCCTCGACATCCTCCGCTTCGCCGCCGCCGTGTTGGTGGTCGGCTATCACTTCGGGCAGGAAGCCAATCTCGGCTACTTCAGAAACATCTTCAACGCCTTCGTCCCGCCTGTCCTTACCTTCTTCTTCGCCCTCTCCGGATTCGTGCTGATGATCGCCTACTTCGACCGGAAGGAAATCTCAGCCCGCGACTTTTACATCGCGCGGCTGGCGCGTCTCGCGCCGCTCTACTGGCTGGCCCTCCTCCTCACCGCCATCCTGCGCTACGGGATCGAACAACAGTGGTTCAGTCTCTTCTTGAGCGCCGCGTTTCTGCAAGCCTGGGTCTATCCCTTCGCGCTGGACTACAACGATGTCGGCTGGGCGGTTTCGGTCGAGGTCTCCTTCTATCTCACCTTCCCCCTGATTTTGACGTTGATCCGCAACGGCAAGATCGCCTCGCGCCGCTTTTTCTGGATCGCCCTCGCCTCTTACCTCCTCACGCAGTGGATTCTCATCGCCGGGCTGAACTCCCCCGCGTATCCTGGTTTCCCCTCCCCTGCCTACAACCTGATTCACTTCTTCCCGCCTGTGCATTACTGCACCTTCCTGCTCGGAATCGCCGGCGGCTGGTTCTACCTGGAGAATCGCGAGCGCGTCCTCGCCGGCCCTCTCTCCTATGCGATTCTCCTCTCCGCCTTCGCGCTGACTTTCGTTGTCGTGCAATTCCTCCCCGATTGGCTTCGTCACTCCGGATTTCGTTTACCCATCAACGCCAGTTTCTACGCGCCGCTCTTCCTCGCCCTCATCCTCGCCATCGCCTTCACCCGAAACCGCATCACCGACGCGCTCGGTTGGGGCCCGCTCGTGACGCTCGGCGCGGTCAGTTACGCGTATTACATCCTCCAACGTCCCTTCACGATGGCGCTCAAATTCACCTACGAACTCTTCCATCTCAATCCCACCTCCGCTTTCTACGCGGTGGCGATCTCCCTCCTGGCCTTCGCGTTCCTCGCCTACTACCTGGTGGAAGGCCCCGCCAAGTCGCTTTTCCTCAAACTCTTCAACCGCCCTGCTTGACGCGACGCGCGATCCACCGCCAGATCGTCATCCCCAGCGCGGTGGTCGCGCCGAGGACGAACGCGAACATCGGCTGGACTTCCGCGCCCAACATCAGTCCGCGCAGATTGACCGCCAACTGCGCCGCGAAGAACCCGGTCAGCGCGGGACGCCAGAGCGGGCGCGCCCGTCCCTCGCGTGACGCGTCCAACAAGCCCATCGCGAACGCCAGCGCGAACCATGCGATTGCCTGCGCCAGAAACGTGAGTCCCATGCGGGGGAGGAACGACGCGTCCGTCTCACTGTGGGCGGCGAACCCGACGAAGGTCAGCGCCGCAAGCGTAACAAGGTCGCCAAGAACGAGGGCGCGAGTTGACATGGCGCCTCCAAATCGGAAGTAGAACTTCCTGAATCCAAAATCACAGATGGGAATCCCAAAGTTCTACTTTGGGATATTGATAAAAATGAGCGCGATCCCCGAAAGGATGAGCGCCGAAATCAGGCTGAATACAATCCCGGTAAGAAATCCCTTGAAGTGGAAGTAGTAATCCTTGTAGCCCTTCATCCCCTCTGTGCCAGGCAAAAAGATGAATTTGGGTTGGAGGGTGTTGAAGATCAGCCAGTCAATTACGAGCAAGTCCCACAGGTTGAACGTGAAAATCTCGATGAAGACCAGCGCAAATAACGGGAGGAAGGTCAAGGGCGCGGAAGTGGAACGACCCAAGTCCACCATCGAGTAACACAGCACGCCAAATAGGACGACAAGAAAGAGCAGACTGAACACGCGGCGCTGTCCGCGTGTTCTGGGATTCTTCTCCGGGCCGTAGGCCTTTTTCACATCCGGCGGGTAATCGTTTTGCATGATCTCCACATTGACCCACACCGCGCCGAGTAGGACGAGGGTGAACAGCGCGCTCAAAATCAAACCGTAAACGAATCCGTGTTGAATGAGAACAAGATAATCCATGAAAATTTTTCTCCAAATGTCTGCTTGATGAAAAAAATCCCGAAGGGATGGCATACATTATGTCACCCCTCCGGGGTTGGGAAGCGGACACGATGCTCGATTTACAATCATCCCATCCCTTCGGGATTGTCGCGATGTAGCCATCAGTCCGGCGACGATGCGACTATCAGACTAAGCGACTATCAGGCTAAAACTCTTCCTTCCTCAACGTCGGGAACAGCAACACTTCGCGGATGCTGTGTTTGTCCGTCAGCAACATGACGAGGCGATCCACGCCCATGCCGAAGCCGCCGTTGGGGGGCATGCCGTAACGCATGGCGCGCAGGTAATCCTCGTCCATGGGGTGACGTTCCTCGTCGTCGGTTTTGTAGTCACGGCCCATCTCGAGGAAACGCGACTCCTGGTCGAGCGGATCGTTCAACTCGGTGAAAGCGTTGCAGAGTTCAAAGCCGGCCACGTAACCCTCGAAGCGTTCGACGGTCATCGGATCGCCAGGGCGTGACTTGGCGAGGGGCGAAATGTCGCGCGGGTAGTCGAAGAGGAAGGTGGGTTGGATGAGGGTCGGTTCGAGATACTCGCTCAACATCCAGTCCACCAGTTTGCCGCGCGTCACGCCGACGGGGGGATTGAGTCCCTTGTGTCGCAGAGCCGCCGCGAGGGAGTCCGAATCGGTGTGAGCGTAGATGTCCACGCCGGTCACGTCGAGCAATCCCTGGCGCATCTCGAGTCGCCGCCACGGGGGAGTCAGGTCAATCTCGTTTTCTTTGAAATGGATCTTCATCGCGCCAAGGACTTGTTGCGCTACGAACGAGACCATCTGCTCGGTGAGTTCCATCACTTGGAGGTAATCGGCGTAGGCCCAGTAAAACTCGAGTTGCGTGAACTCGGGGTTGTGCTTGAACGAGACGCCCTCGTTGCGGAAGTCGCGGCCGATCTCGTAGACGCGCTCGAGGTTTCCGACCAGCAGGCGTTTGAGATAAAGTTCGAACGAGATACGCAGGTACATATCCTGGTCGAGTTCGTTGTGATGCGTCACGAAGGGACGCGCCGCCGCGCCGCCGTAGAGCGGCTGAAGGATAGGCGTCTCCACTTCGAGGAAGCCGTGATCGTCGAGGAAGCGGCGAAGGGAGGCGATGATGGTCGCGCGTTTTCGGAAAATGTCGCGCACTTCGGGGTTGACGGCCAAATCGGCGTAGCGCTGACGGGCGCGGATTTCCGTATCTTCCAAAGCGGCGTGACGGATGACCGTGCCGTCTTCGAGGGTCTCATCCTTCGCCGCCGGGAGCGGGCTAACCGCCTTTGCCAGCATCCGAAACTCGTGGACGAGGAGAGTCGGCTCGCCGGTTTTGGTGCGCATCATCACGCCGGTTGCTTGGATGAAGTCGCCGAGGTCGAACATCTTGTTGAAGAAGTCCACCCGATCCTGCCCCACTTCGTTGACGCGAAAGAACAATTGGATTTTCCCTTCGCCGTCCTCGATGTGCGCGAACGAGAGTTTGCCCATCGGGCGCGTGGCGCGAATGCGGCCCGCCAGAGTCGCTTTGGTTTCGCCGGTGGTTGAGCCTGTCGAAACCCCTTTCTCGGCGAACTCAAATTCGGCGATGGCCTGCGCGCTGGTGTGAGTCCGCGCGGCGCGGGTGGGATACGGCTCGATGCCCTCGGCGCGCAGTTCCTCCAGTTTTTGGAGGCGGATTTTTTCAAGCGAGGTGTACTCTGGCATAACGAGAACCTTTCGTAAAAAAAGCCCCGCGCAACGTGATTGCGCGGGGCCGTGGATTCACGAAGCCCCTGTCTACTTCACCTTTATGATTTTCACTTTAAAGTGGCCGCCCGGCGCTTCCACCTGGAGCGTCTCGCCAGCGCGATGGCCAAGCACGGCCTTCCCGATGGGCGACTCGTTGGAGATCTTGCCCTCGCGCGGGTTGGCCTCGGCCGCGCCCACAATAGTGTAGGTTTCCACGGGCGAGCCTTCCTCTTCGATGGTCACGGTGGAGCCGACCTGGATCAGGCCTTCCTTGCTCTTGTGATTTTCATCAATGACGCGCGCGGTGGCGAGGATCATTTCCAATTCCTGGATGCGACCCTCCACAAACGCCTGCTCGTTTTTCGCGGCTTCATATTCGGCGTTTTCAATCAGTTCGCCGCCTTCCATGGCTTCATGCAGGCGCTCGGCAACTTCCTGGCGCTTGGAAGTACGCAGGTAATCCAGTTCTTCCTGAAGTTTCTGGAAACCTTCTTTGGTCAGGAATGTGGTTGGCATAAGACTTTCCCTAGTATAGAAGAAATTTGCATCTCCGAGGAGATGCATTGACCGACCCGTTGGGGGCGCTGAAAACGGGCATACTATATCATGGATTCAAACCAGAAGCAAGATTCTGCATGTTTGCCTACGCAAATCGCCAGAGTCGAACCCCTTTCTGGCTATACGCCGCAATTTTCTCCCGCATCAAGTCACTTGTCTCGAACAACATCGGAATTTGGGACGCGTAGGCTTCGATCCCCGCCTGCCAGGCGGCCAATCCGGCGCTCGAAACGGGCCGCGCTTCAAACTGCATCCCTTGCGCGCACGGCTCCAACTCCTCCGGATGGTCGAGCAGATAGGGAATGTCGGCAATGTACAACAGCGGACGCCCCAAGGCCTCCACCGCGCGCCGCGCCGTGACATGATCCACGTGATGACCGACCGCCAATTGACAGACGATCACATCCTCCGGTTGGAGACGCGCGACCAACGCCTCGGTCATCGCGACGGGCAGGCCGGATTCCTCGGACCGAGGCGGATCGAACACCCCGGCCGGATACAGCCACTCCCCGTTCGCGTCGCGGCGATAGATGCAATCGGGAAAGTCGAAGTGCACAGGCTTCGCGCCGACAATACCCGCCGCGCGCACATCCTCCGCGCGGCGCAAACGGACAGTTTCCTCGGCGGAGGAAAATCCCCATTGGAAATGGAGAACCTGCGCGAAGGGACTGGGTTCCCCCTCGGGCGGGAATCCGCAGACCAGGGTCCAGGTTTCGACGCGGGTTCCGGCCTGGGCCAGGTCAAAAATCAGCCCGCCCGCCGAAAGGACGGCGTCGTCCAAGTGAGGGGAGATAAATATCCATCGCATTGCAAAATTAAACCACAGGTTGCGTTATCAGTGCAAGTCATGTACACTGTAGGTGGAGGCCGCCATGGAAGAACGCCGAAAACTACCGCGCAAATATTTGATCATCTACTCCCGCGTCTTCGAACGTCACATGGGCAAACTCCTCGGCTACCTGGCCGACCTGAGTCAAGACGGAGCCATGATCATCACCGAAGAGGCGATGCCCGAAAAGACCGTTCTCGACCTGCGCTTCGACTTGCCCGACCCAAAGATCTTCGACGCCAACACCCTCAACGTGACCGCCCGCGTGGCGCGCTGCAACACCGACATCAGCCCAGCGTTCTTCAATGTGGGCCTGGAGTTTCAAGGGGTCACCGAGAAAGAAAAACAAATCCTCGAAAAGATGATGGAACTCTACGAATTCCATCGCGAGAAATCCTGAGCCAAGTTTGGGGAAAGGCGCGGGCCGCGATCAAAAGGGGCGAAAACCGCGTGCGGATGATATAATCCGCCGCCGAGGTACAGTGTAATGAGCCCTGAAATTTTTTCTGTGGACATTCTTGGATTCACCTTTGCCCCGCGCTGGTATGGCTTCCTGGTCATGCTCGGCGTGGTGGCGGGAGGCTGGATCGCTGAAAAAGAGGTGAGTCGGCGCGGCGAAAAAGGCGCGCATGTGTGGGACGCGATGGTGTGGCTGATCCCCGCCGGTGTGATCGGCGCGCGCTTGTGGTATGTTGTCAACGCCACGCTGGGCGGAAACGATTATTACCTGCAAAACCCGCTCCAGATCATCAACATCCCCGCGGGCGGATTACACTTCTTCGGCGGACTTCTCTTCGGCGCCATCGCGTTGTTCTACTACAGCCGCCGCTACCAACTCGACCTCTGGCTGTTCCTCGACGCGGTCGCGCCGGTGACTCTGATCGGACAGGCCATAGCGCGCCCGGCCAACTTCATCAACCAGGAACTCTACGGCCAGCCGACAACCCTGCCCTGGGGAATCTCCATTGACGCGGGACATCGCCTCCCTCTCTACTCCGATCTGGGTCTGTATCCCGTGGCAACGACGCGCTTCCATCCGACCTTCGCCTACGAAATGATCTGGAACTTCCTGGCGGCGGCCCTACTCCTCTGGCTGGCGCGTCGCTTCGTGGAGCGCCTCAAGCCGGGCGCGATCTTCTCGGGCTGGCTCATTCTGGCCGGCGTGGGACGCGTGCTGATCGAATTCTTCCGTCCCGACCAGCCGAAGATTCCCGGCACAGCCATCAGCTACAGCGCGCTGGTTTCAGCCTTAATGGCTGTGGCGGGAGTGGTTCTGTTGCTGGCGCGCCTGGGAAAGATCAAACTCGGTTCATTCACCTTCCCTGACGCCTACCGCATCGCGCCGGAACTCGCGCCGCCGATCCCGGCGAAGGCTCCTCCTGCCGCGGCGAAACGCCGCCCGGTCCGCCGGACGCGCACGACCAAGAAGTAATTCGTCCACGAATCGAAACGCTCCCGATTCTTCTCGGGAGCGTTTTTTGTTTAGAGTAGGAACTCACTCAAAGGCGGATTCCACCCGTACGAGTTCGGCCACTTTCGGGTCGCGCCGATCAAAGTCGAAACGGTCGAAGATATCGGCGAAGAGGTCGAGGATCTGCTGGCGGGTGAAGCCCATCTCCTCGTACGAGTAGACATGGTCGCTGCGGAAGGACAGCGTTTCCATGACGGCTTGTTCGATGATGCGGTGCATCCCGGGTTTGTCGGGATAGCCGAATTGTTCGTAAAAGCCGCGAATGACCTGCTCCGGTCGCATGATCAGGTCGTCATATTTGAGGATGAGGTGGCGCGGCGAGGGATGCGCATCCAGGTAGCGCAGGGGATGGCGATACCAATGTTGGGTGATGGCGAGAATCTCTTCGAGGTAGAGGTATTTTTCCTCGGGTTCGGTGAAGACGCGGCGGGCGTAGTTGATCCACGAAACCGTGGAGGGAAGCATATCGAGGGGATTGCGGGCCAGGTAGATGATGCGCGCGTCGGGGAAAAACTCCGCCAGCGTTTCGATCTTGGGACTGAAAGCGGGATTCTTGGCGACGAAATATTTTTTGCCGGTGGCGTAGAGATGACGCTGGAGCATGGATTTGTAAAACGCCATGATCTCCCGCCTTTCTTCGAGAGGGATGGCCTCGTCGAAGAAATGGTAGCGCGGCATGTCGTCCATGAAGGGGAAGAGGTAACTGACGAAATATGACGACCAATTGTGGAAGAGGAGGTTCTCGTCCTCCTCCGGTTGGAAGAACGAAATATGATGGATGCGGAATTTTCCGAGCGTGCGTTTGTCGAAGGCGAAGAGCAGGCGATGGAGATGCCCGCCCAGGCGGTAGTCGAGACGCGAGAAGAATTGGGTGAGTCGCTTTTGGGTCACCGAGGGCGCGAGGTAGATGTCCCAGATGGTCAGGCTGGTGAAGGTTTCCGCGTCGCGCGAGAGCAGGCGATGGAGGAAGGTGGAGCCGGAGCGGAAGTTGCCCAACAAAAAGAGCGGACGTTCGACGGGCTGGGTCTTGTGGCCGGGGAAGAGGATGTCATCCAGCCAGAAGAAAAACCAATGGATGAGCGAGCCGACCGGCCAGACAAGGTAAAAGAGGGAAATGAAAATGAGCCGCTTGCGCGTGAGGCGCGCGGGCGTGTTTTTCCACTGGAAGAAGGAGCGGTAGAACATCTTCCAGAATAGTTTGAAGTTGTATTTCATGTAAAGAGGGGTATCCTTGAGTGAGAAAGCTCAACACCTATCGGTATCGGATAAGGCATTTTATCACCTATCCGATACTGTTCACACTCTCCTCACCGCCAACATTGTCAGATCGTCCGAGGGCGGCGCGCCAGCGATGAAATCATCCAACGCGGACTCGACGGTTTTGAGCATGTCGTCGGCGGAGGCGGTTTCCTGCCAGCCGACGGCGCGCAGGAGGCGTTCCTCGCCGAACATGTCATCCTCCAGGTTGAAGGCTTCGGTCAGGCCGTCGGTGTAGAGCAGGAGGGAATCGCCCGGGGCGAGTGTGATCGTCTTCTCCTCGAAACGCGAGTCGGACCACGCGCCGAGGGCCACGCCGGTGCGCGTCAATTTTTCGACGGAGTCCTTGCGGATGACGAGCGGCGGATTATGACCCGCATTGGTGTACGTCAGTTCGCCGGTGTCCTGATTTAGCACAGCGTAGACGGCGGTGACGAACATGCCCTGTTTGGTGTCGGGCAATAACAATTCATTGACGCGTCGCAGGGCTTCGGCAGGCGAGGGCGTCTCGATGACCGCGGCGTGGATGAGGGTGCGCGTGAGGGCCATGAACAAGGCGGCGGGCATGCCCTTGTCGGCCACATCCGCGATGAAGAGGCCGAGGCGCTGGTCGGGCAGTTCCATCACATCGTAGAAGTCGCCGCCGACTTGTCGCGCCGTGCGCCAGCGCGCGGAGAGTTGCCATTGGGGATGTTCGGGCAACACGTCGGGGATGAAGGTCTGCTGGATCTGACGGGCGAGTTGAACTTCGGTTTCGAGGCGCTCGCGCACCACCATCTCTTTTTGCAGGCGGTCGTTCTGGATGGCGAGCGCGGCCTGCTGGGCGATGCCGCTGATGATCTCGAGTCGGCGCGAACGGAAGCGGAGACCGCCGGGGGCTTCTTCGACAACGAGGACGCCGAAGAGATCGTGCTTGATCGAGAGGGGAACGGTCATCAGGAGGGGGTCTTCGCCCGAGAAGGCCGCGTCCGCTTCCTCGTCTGCGGGAGGCGGGAGGGTGAACCAGGCGCGGGGCGAGGTGTCCGGTTCGAGGGTCCGGATGAGGAGGCGGTTGGTTTCGCAGGCCGAGTCTACGAGCAGGAATTCGCCCGGGGCCAGGTCGCGTTGGAAGAGGGGTTCGTCGTCTTCGTTGAAGCCGTATTCCTGCACGGGATGGAAGCGGTCGCGTTCGGAGTCGTAGAGGTAGAGCGCGGCGCGGTCCACGCCGACGAGGATGGGCATGATGCGGACGATGGTTCCGAGAATTTCGTCGAGATCGTTGAGACTGGTCACGGCCTGCGCCACTTGCAAAAGGGCGGCGGAGGCGTAGGCCTGCTCCTGGGCCTGGTCGTAGAGACGCGCGTTTTCGATGGCGACGGCCGCGTAACTGGCGAAGGTGGAGAGCATGTTTTGGGCCTCGTGACCGTAGCGGCCCGGCGTGGCGTGCGCGAGGGTGATGACGCCGAGAGGCTGGTCGCCGATGCGGAGGGGCGCGACGATGGAAGAGTAGTCGGGGTTGAAGCCGGCCGCGATGCCCGAAGGCCAGAGCGGGTCGCTGGGCTTGCGGATGATCGGCTCCTGCGACATGAGGGCCGACATCATGGCGAGCGCGGCCTCGGGATGCGCGAGGCGCGATTGTTCGAGCATGTCGAGGTCGCAGTTGGAGCAGGCCGCCAGGTAGAGGTCGGTGTCGCCGAGCAGCCAGATGGCGGAGATGTCCACGGGCAGGTTGCGTCCGAGTTCGGTGAGGATGGCTTGCAGCGACTCGTCGAGGCCAACGTTGTCGGAAAGCAGGCCGGCCACCTCGCGCAAACTATCAGCCACGCGTCGGCGCCACTGCTCGGTGCGAAAGAGATCGGCGTTGTGCATGGCGGCGGCGATGGCGTCGGCGACGGCCTCGAAAATTAATTGGTCGTCTTCGGTGAAGGCGTTGAGGCGGTCGGTTTGAATGTCGAGCAGGCCAACCACCTCCCTGTCGAAACTGAGCGGCACGCACATTTCGGCGCGGATGGTTTTGGGCGGCAGGGGCGAGGGCCGGTAGCGCGGTTCTTTCGTCACATCGTTCGCGACCACGGTCCCGCCGGCGCGCGCCACCCAGGGGATGATGCCTTGCGGGTCGTCGAGTTTGAACGAGGCGCCTTCGAGCCGTTTGCTGCGTTTGCCCACGCCCGCGCCGTATTGAATCGTCCGCCGGTTGGGATGCACGGAATACAAATGCACGAAAGGATAGCCGAAGCGTTTCTTGATCAACTTGGCGGCGTTGCGCATGAGTACGGTTGGGTCGAGGGAAGACGATACGCCCTTGCTCACTTCCGCGATCAGGCTGAGTTGGTCGGCGCGGCGACGCAGGTCGCCGTAGAGGCGCGCGCCTTCCACGGCGCGCGCGATGGTGTCGGCGAGAGCCTCCAGCACGAGCAGATCGTTGGGATGGAACGCGTCGGCCTGGTTGCTTTGCACGTCCAACACGCCGAGGACGCGCTCCTCGATTTTGAGCGGCAGCGCGACCTCGGACTTGGTCTCTGGCAGCGCGCCGATGAAGCGGTACCTCGGGTCTTGCTGGACATCGTCGCTGATCTGCTTTTCCCCATCCTGCGCGGCTTGCCCGATCATCCCCTGACCCAAAGCGGCTTCGAGAACGATGGTCTTTTTCTTCCTCCCCGGCCGCGGCGCGGAGGCGCTGGCGCGGAAACGCAACGTCTGCGCGCCCGGCTTGAGCGTGAAGAACGCGACGTAATAAAAGTTGAAGGTCTTTTGGATGAGGTCGGTGACGCGGCGGGCAAGTTCGTCCACATCCAGCACGTTGGCGATCTGCGCGCTCACCTGGCGGACGAGGGTTAACTGCTCGAGGCGGAAGCGTTCGACTGCGGCGCGATGCGATCCGAGCAGGCCGAGCGCGACGATGGAGGCGAGTCCTTCGAGCAGGTCGAGTTCTTCGGCGCGGAACGAGTCGTCGCGGCTGACTTGCAACGCGCCGAGCGTCACGCCCTGGTCCGCGATGGGAACGGAGACCCAATGACGTTTGGCGCGCCCGTTCGAGCGGACCGTCTGGCCGGATTCCCAGGCCCGATGCAGGCCGCCCGCCGGAGGGTGCGGGGGGAACGTGGGAGTCGCGTCGGCGCCGGGGAGTCGGAAGAGTTCCTCGTCAATCCAGAGGTCGGCGCGCCCTGCGACCAGGCGACGGGTCATTTGTAGGATGCGGTCTTTTTGAGCGGCGAGGTCGGTGGCGTTGACAAGTTGTTCTCCCAGACTGGCCAGCCTGCGCCACTCAGAAGTTGCGGGACCTTGGCCGGGCGCAACGCTCATGCCACCCCCGACTTGCGTTTCACCATGGTGAGATAATTCCCCGTTGTTTTGGACGATTCGAAATGAACTTCATCCATCAACTTGCGGATAAGGTACACGCCCAATCCGCCGATTTCGCGGTCTTCCAGTTTTTTGCCGAGGTTGGGTTGCTTGACTTTGGTGATGTCGAACTCGACGCCGTGATCGTGGATGACGATGGTGAGAACATCATCCTTCACGTCGCAAGTCACTTCGATGTCGCCGCCCTCTTTGCCCGCGTAGGCGTGTTCGATGACGTTGGAACAGGCCTCGTCTGTGGAGAGTTGGATGGAGTACACATCCTTGCCGGAGAATCCGGCCCGCTCGGCGACCTCACCAACGAAATCGCGAATGGCGTCGAGGTTGTTAAAATCGGCTGAAAAGGTCGCTTCTGGCATGGCGCTAGTAAGAGTTATAAAAGCCGCCTCAAGCGAATGTTCGAGGCGGCTTTCGGGAGCGGAATAGACTTAGAAACTGCCGACCGCGGCGAGCGAGTCGGGGTAGGTTTTGAAGAGTTCGGTGAAACCGGCGAGTTCGAGGGCTTCCTTGATCCGTTCTGGCACAGAGGCCAGCACGAGTTCGCCGCGATTGTAGCGTTTGCAGGTGCGCTGGACGGCGAGGAGGGCGCGGAATCCCGCGCTGGACATGTACTCGAGGCCGGTCATATCCAGCACGATCTTGAAACGCCCATCCTTGGTGATCTTATCGAGGGCGGCGCTAAATTGCGGGGCGGTGGCGCTGTCCACCCGGCCTTTGACTGTGACAACGTCGCAGTGCTTAAATTCCTTGACAGATGTTTCCATCGTGGCCTCCAACTGAGATTTTTTCTTGCCTGACGTGAGCGGGATTATATCACGAAGTTAGGGGGTAAGTAAAAAGGATGAATTCTGCATTCAGAATTTTGAATTCGGAATTGATGGGAAGGTTATAATCGAAGCAGGAGATTGCCATGACCCAATTCAAAGTGATCAAAGGGACGTTCCACGTGAAGAGCTATCAGCCCGACGGCGACTCGATCCGCTTTCGAGCTGACAATTTCGATCACTGGAGTTTTTTCCCGAACGCGGACAACGACAAAAAACGTCAACTGCGCATCGAGGCCATCGACGCGCTGGAGACGCATTACGAGGGTTATCACCAACCCATGCCCTTCGCCATCGGCGCGCTGGAAAAGTTGCTGGCGCTGATCGGAATCAAAAACGTCAAGTACAGCCTGAGCGTGACCCACATCGTGGATGCGGACGACGAGACGCCCGGCTTTATCGCCTCCGCCGCGATGGATCGCTTCTCGCGCCCGATCAGTTTCCTCTTTCCCGCCGACGCGCCCCTCGCGGACGGCGCGGTGGTGGACATCGCGCAGTTGCCGCTGGAGCAGTCGGTCAATTACCTGCTGTTGCGCGAGGGACTGGTCTACCCCACCTTCTACACCACCACCGAGCCGCTCGTGCTGGACAAATTCCGCACCGCCACACAGCGCGCCAAGATCGGCGGGCGCGGCCTGTGGGCGATTGACCGCACCCCTGACTTCACCCTGTGGGACACGCGCACCATCCAAAACGACATTCTGATCCTACCCAAGTTGTTCCGCCGCTTGGTCGGTTTCTTCGACCGTTACCAGGATTTCAAAGAGTTGCCGGATTACATGATCAAGCAACGAGACGATCTGCAATTGATCAACAATCCGCAACCGCGCTCGCTGGCGAGTCTAATGGCGATCAAGGGGCGGAGGCTGAAATTGAAAGTACCGGTGGAGGATATTCTGTTCTCGCCGAAGTGACAACAAAAAACCAGGTTTCTGCGAGACACCTGGTTTTTTGTTGAGTCTTACTCTTCCTTCTTCGCTTCCACTTCCTTCTTGTGGGCTTCGATGATGCCCGCCGCCAGGTGTTGCGGGACGGTGTCGTAGTGGTCGAGTTCCATGGTGAAGTACCCGCGTCCGCCAGTGATGGAGCGAATCTGCGTGGTGTAGCGCAGCATCTCGGCCAGCGGCACGTGCGCGATGACGATGGTGTTGCCGCGCTCGGACTCGGTTCCCTGCACACGGCCGCGGCGGGTATTGAGGTCGCTCATCACGTCGCCCATGTGCGCGTCGGGGACAGTGATGCGAACGTTCATGATCGGCTCGAAGAGGACCGGGCCGGCCTGCTCCACCGCCAGTTTGAAAGCTTCGCGCCCGGCGGTTTCAAAGGCGATCGGCTTGGAGTCGACCGGGTGTTCCTTGCCATCATACACGATGACTCTCACGTTGCTCATCGGATAGCCGGCGAACGCGCCATGCTCCATGGTGGCTTTGATGCCTTTTTCGATAGGCGGCAGGAAGGACTTGGACAGGTTCATGCCCACCAGTTCATCCGTGAATTCAAAGTCGCCTTCGGGATACGGCTCGATGCGCAGATGCACTTCGCCGAACTGACCCGCGCCGCCAGTCTGCTTTTTGTGGCGGTACATGGCGTTGCCCTTGCGGGTGATGCCCTCGCGATACGGGACCTTGGGCTGGTCGGTGACGAGTCCCACCTGGAATTTGGTCTGCGCGCGATGGATGGCGACGTCAATGTGCTGGTCGCCCATGCCTTGCAGGATGGTCTGACCGGTGGATTTTTCGTTGTACCACGAGAGGGTCATGTCCTCTTCGCACAGACGGGTGAGGGTCGGGCTGATCTTGGCCGCGTCCGCCTGGGTCTTGGGATGAATCGCCACACGATAGAGCGCCGCGGGAAATTTGGGGGCCGCAACGGTCAGCGGGTGATTCTTGTCGCAAAAGGTGTCGCCCGTCGCGGTGACAGTCAACTTCGAGACGGAACCAATGTCGCCGGCGTGAATCACCTTGGCGGGAATCTGTTCCTTGCCGCGCTGGATATGCAAACCGGCCATGCGCTCCTCCGCGCCCTTGGCCTGGTTCCACACGCGCGCGTCGGCCTGGATGGAGCCGGAGTAGACTCGGAAGTAAGTCATCTTGCCCACGAAGGGATCGGCGGTGGTCTTCCAGATGTACGCGGCCAACGGACCGGCGTCGGAGCAGGCCAGATTTTCCTCGCCATCCTTGCCGTTCGCAACCTTCGCGGGACCTTGGGCCGGCGAGGGCATCAGATCCACAACCGCGTTCAACAACGAAGCGATGCCGATCTCGTGTCCGCCCGCCGCGACGAGCGCGGGCGCATACGCGCCGGAGTGAACGACATCCTTCAAGCCGCGTACCAGTTCCTCGTGCGAGAGCGATCCGGTTTCGAGATATTTTTCCAACAACGTGTCTTCGCCTTCCGCGGCGGCCTCGACCAATGCGAAGCGCGCTTCGTCCGCGGCGGCTTTCATATCTGCGGGAATATCGGTGACGGTTTTGCCGTCGGCCATGTAGGCTTTCATCGAAAGCAGGTCAATCACGCCCTTGAAGCCGGCCTTCTCGCCGATGGGCAGTTGCAGTTTCACGAGGCGTCCGCCCGCGGCATGGATGAACGATTCAGCGTCTTCGTACGCCTTGGCAAAGTTGGCGTTGTCGCGGTCCATGCGGTTGATCACGATGAAGCGCGGCAGGCTAAAATCCGAGGCGGCGCGCCAGGCCAATTCGGTGCCGACTTCCACGCCCGCCACAGAGTCGACCAAGATGATCGCGCCGTCGGCCACGCTGAGGGCCGAGATCATCTCGCCCACGAAGTCGGTATAACCCGGCGCGTCGAGAACATTGATCTTGTGATCGCGATATTCGAGAGGCAAAATGCTGGTGTACAGCGAAAGTTTGCGACGAATTTCATCTTCATCATTGTCTGAAACAGTCGTCCCGTCCTCGATCTTTCCGAGGCGGGTGGCGGCCCCCGTAAAATGCAGGAATGCCTCGGCCAGCATGGTCTTCCCCGCGCTGCCATGCGACACCAGGGCAATATTGCGTATGAACTCGGTGGTATACTCTTTCATCACGAAACCCTTTCCGACGATTTAGGTAGTAGACCCCCCGATTTTATAGGAACTCCAATCGCTTGTCAAAGTGAGAATTGTCATTTTCAGATATTACATTTTGGAGCGAGCATGAACGTGATCTTCAACCAATACTCCAGTTTGACCGTCGGCCTGGTAATTTTCCTGCTCCTGGCCGCCCTGCTCGTGCTATTCCGCAAACCGCGCTGGCAGGAATATCTCGCCTTGGGCGTGATCGCCTTCGGATTGATCTCCGCCTGGGCAGTATTGCACCCCACCCAAACCCCGCTCATGGAAGACGCCAAAAAGGTGCAAGCCATGATCGGACAAGGCGCGCCCGTTCTGCTTGAATTCCAGTCCCCCTACTGAATTGGTTGCACCCGCGTGAAGCCCATCGTGGATGGGATCGAAAACGAATTTGCAGGGCGCTTGCTCGTCATCCGCCTCAACATCCAAGAATCCGTCGGGCGCGAACTCGCGCCGGTATACGGCTTCGAGTTCACTCCCACCTTCATCTTCTTCGACGCGCAAGGCAACGAACTCTGGCGCTCCGTGGGCGACCTCGACCCCGACCAAGTGCGCCAATCGCTGGAATGAACCTGCGCCGCCTGCATTTCATCTTTCGCTACCTTGGCCGCCCGCCCTGGGATAGCGGCCTCACGCCTCCCGAACTCTACAACTATCTCCGCGCCCACCCTGCCGGCCGCGCCATTGACCTCGGCTGCGGCACAGGCACAAACGCGCTCGCGCTCGCGCAACACGGCTGGCAGGTGACGGGCGTGGATTTTGTTCCCCGCGCCATCCAACTCGCCAGGCAAAAAATCAAGAAAGCAAATCTGCAAGCCGATCTGAGCGTGGGCGACGTGACCCGCCTCGATGGAATCAACGGTCCCTTCGATCTCGCCCTCGACATCGGCTGTTTTCACGGCGTGGACGACAAGGCGGCTTACCTCTCCGAACTGACGCGCCTCCTCGCCCCACGCGGACACTGGCTTCTCTACGGCTTCTTCAAACCCGACCCGAGTCACGCGGGACCCGGATTGGCCGCGCCCGACCTGGATCTGATCCACACCTGCGGCTTCTCCCTCCTCTCCCGCGCCGACGGCTTCGACAAAAAGAATCGTCCCTCCGCGTGGTTTTTGTGGCAGAGGTGATTGCATGGAAACACGTACACAGGTACACAAGTACACACGTTGACTCGCTGAATCGCTGACTCGAACACGCATCTTCTAACCTGCCTCCCCACTGATTACTGATAACTGGTCACTGATTACTGGCATGAAACTCCTCTTCCTCTTCCTCGACGGCATCGGCCTCGGACCGGACAACCCCGAAACCAACCCCTTCGCCCGCGCCGACATGCCCTTCCTGCGCGCCCTCCTCGGCGGACGAAAATTGATCGCCTCCGCCGCGCCCTTCGAGGGCGAACGCGCCACCCTGCTCGCCCTCGACGCGGGACTGGGGGTCAGCGGCCTACCCCAATCCGCCACGGGTCAAGCCGTACTCCTGACCGGACTCAACATCCCGCGCGAACTCGGCTACCACTACGGGCCGAAACCGAATCCCGACGTGGCCGCATACCTCAACGGAAGCACGCTCTTCAGCCGCATCGTCGCCGCCGACAAACGCGCCGCCCTGCTCAACGCCTACCCGCCGCGCTACTTCCACGGAATCGACTCCGGCAAGCGACTCTACTCCTCCATCCCTCTCGCCGTCACCAACGCCGGCCTCTCCCTCTTCACCCATGATGACCTCTTGGCCGGACGCGCCCTCTCCGCCGACTTCACCGGCCAGGGCTGGCGCGACATGCTTGGTTTTGTCGACGCGCCCGTTTGGGGTCCGAAAGAAGCGGGAGTCAGATTGGCCGCGCTCGCTGGTCAGTACGACTTTTCCCTCTTCGAATATTGGGCCAGCGACTACGCCGGTCACAAACAAGACATGGACTGGGCCGTGCGTCAACTCGAAACGTTCGACGGAGTCCTCGCGGGGTTGGTCGAGTCGTGGGATGACGCGCAAGGCGTCATCCTACTAATCTCCGACCACGGCAACATGGAAGACCTTTCCACCCGCCGCCACACCGACGCGCGCGTGCCCGGCCTGCTCATCGGCGACGCGTCCCCGCGCCGCGCCTTCGCGCGCAACCTCGCCGACCTGACCGGCGTCGCTCCCGCCATCCAGGCGTTGGTTTTATAATCGCCCTACTCCGCCAATCACACGCGGACTCCAAAGTCCCCCCACTTTGGGAATTGCAAACAACGACAGGAGTCGTTGCGCTCCGGTCTCGAAGATCAATCGAAAGGAGAGCGACATGAACCTTGCAACCATTCGATGGCGCCTCAGTCTTGCGCTTTTGCTCCTCGCCGCGTTGGCCTGCAACATGCCCAGCGTCGAACCGACCCAAAACGTGGGCCTCTACGTCACCCAAACCCTGGCGGCCCTATCCGCCGTCGCGCCGACAACGACGCCCACCTTGGCCCCGCCATACTTCCCGTCCACCACCGCGTTGCCAGCCACATACATGCCGGGCGTCACACACCTCCTCTTTCCCGCAGACGCGCTCGCCAACGGCCCCATCCTCTATGACGTGGACTCGCACGTCACCGCATCCGAACAGCGCGCCCCCTACGGCGACTCGTACAAACTCAACCGCTTCGAGCGTCCCTTCACCGCCAACGCCATGACCTACCTCCCCGATGTGGATATCCAAACCTTTCGCATCTACGCCGACCCAAATTGGTATTACATCTTCATCGAATTGGCAAACACAGGCATGACCGCCGACTACGCCGTGGAATTTGATTACGACCGCGACGGCCACGGCGACTACCTGGTTTGGGCCGAACCTCCCTTCGCCTCCTCCTGGACCACGGACCGGGTGACCGTTTACACCGACGTTAACAACGACACCGGCGGACTCTCCCCCGAACTTTCCGACCTCAACTTTTCCGGCAACGGCTACGAACAGACTCTCATCTCCTCCGGCCGCGACGGCCTCGACCCCGACCTGGCCTGGGTCCGCATTGACCCACGTTCGCCCATCACCATCCAGTTCGCGGTCAAACGCTCATTGGTGGGCGCGTCCTTCCTCTGGGGCGTCTGGGCCGACCTGGGTCTGCGCGACCCCTCGCGCTTCAACTACAACGATTACTTCTCGGAAGAGGCCGCCGGTTCCCCCGAAAAGAGCGAAACGAAGTTTTATCCCATCAAAGCCGTCTTCGCCGTGGACAACACCTGCCGCGCCCCCTACGGTTTCCGCCCCAAAGGGTATGAGCCCCTGCTCTGCCCCGAAGAGATGTGGAAGGGATTCGTCCCAACCCCCACGCCGAAATACTAACCGTCCACGAATCGCAGGAAGACTTGATTCGCCACCAAGCGCGCGTGCGACGCGAGCCGCAAGACTTCGGAAGCGTCCGAGACTTCCGAAGTCTTTTGATTCACCCACTCCACCAAGCCGAGTCGAAGCAGCTCTTCCACTTCTTTTGGAAACGCCTCCGCGATTCCCATCCCAAACCGCGACCGAAACGCCTCATCCGACACCCCCTCGCGCGTGAGACGCAGGCCCGTGAGCATGGTCTCCTGCATTTGTTCGCGGAGGGAAAGTTTGTGGTGATTCACTACTGCGGGAGTAAGCGGTAATTGGTAATTGGTAATTGGTGATTGGGAACTGGAGAGGCGGTCAATGTAGGTTTTGATACGGAGGACATTCGAGTAGCGAATACCGTTTGCAAATCCGTGCGCGCCCGCGCCGAGACCGAGGTAAGGCAGGTTGCGCCAGTATTGAAGGTTGTGGCGGCATTCGAAAGATGAAGGATGAAAGATGAAAGATGAAGGTGACGCCGGATTTTCATCTTTCATCTTTCCGCTTTCATCTTTTCCTTTTGCCCAATTCGATATTTCATACTGCACATACCCATTCCGCTCAAGATACTCTCCCGCCCACTCGTACATGTCCGCCGCGAGATCGGGGTTGGGGAGGGGCAGGAGGCCGCGCGCGGACCAACGCCCGAACGGGGTCCCGTGTTCGAGGGTCAGCGCGTAGAGCGAGAGATGCTCCGGGCCGAGTCCCACCGCGCGGCGGACGGTGTCCTGCCAGCGGGCGAGGGTTTGCTCGGGCAGGGCGTAGATTAAGTCGAGGTTGAGATTCGCGAATCCGGCCTGCCGCGCCCACTTGACCGAATCAATTACATCGAAGAAATTGTGCGCGCGTTCCAACATGCGGAGTTCATCGGGGTTGGCGGATTGGACGCCGAAGGACAGGCGGTTGATTCCGGCTTCGCGAATCTGGGGAAGAAATTCGGGGGAAGTCGCGCCGGGGTTGGCTTCGAGGGTGACTTCGATATTGGGAGATAGAGTGAAGTTGGCGCGCAACGCGTCCAGGATAGAGGCGAGTTGGGAGGCGGAAAGAAGGGAGGGTGTGCCGCCGCCGAAGAAAATCGTTTGGGTAGTTTGG
This sequence comes from uncultured Anaerolineaceae bacterium, assembly GCA_964625215.1. Classification (GTDB taxonomy): domain Bacteria; phylum Chloroflexota; class Anaerolineae; order Anaerolineales; family Villigracilaceae; genus Denitrolinea. The sequence goes on from CAZVAX010000044.1 coordinate 22,469, forward strand.
TAGTTGGGTAGTTGGGTAGTTTGCTCGCCGAGGAAGTGGATTTCGCGAATCAGCGCGTCCACGTAGGCGGGAATCGAATCTTCCTGGCCGGCGTAGGTGTTGAAGTCGCAGTAGGCGCAGCGGTGGAGGCAGAAGGGGATGTGGAGGTAGATAGAGAGTGGAGACATCAGTTATCAGTTTTCAGTCACCAGTGGCAGATGAGGATGCGTCGAAGGTCGAAGGTCGAAGGTCGGAGGGACTTTCGACTTTTGACTTTTGACCATTCTTCGGCAGGCCAACGAGTAGCGCAATCGGCCCGAGGAGGAGAAGCCACATGGCGACGCCGAGGCCAAACTGGTCGGCGAGGAAGCCGAGGAGGAGGGGCAGGAGTTTGGCGAGGGGAGTGGTCACTGCGCCGATGGCCATGAGGCTGGCAGACTGGCCGGGCAGGGCCGAGTAGAGCCGTCCTTGCAGGATGGGATACCAACCCGTGTTGGCAAAGTTGACGAGGATGATCACGGCGAGTTTGGGAAGGAAGCCCGGAATGAGGAGGAAGAGCGGGAAGAAGATCAATTGCGCGGCGGCAGTGAGACGCAGGAATTTTACACTGTCGGGTTGGCGGTCAATGTAGGGGATGAAGGCGAAGTCCGTGAAAAGACCGAGCGACAACCAGAAGGCAACCGCGATCCCCGCCTGCGTTTCGCCGACTTGGGCCACGTCCACGAAATAGAGGGCCAGGTAACTGAGCAGGACATCCAACATCAAGTCGGAGAATTCGAGCAGGAGAAGCCAACGCCAAACTTCGCGTCGCTTGAGAGCGGCGAAGGCGGCGCGGAATCCGTCGAGAACGACGCGAAAAGATGGAAAGGGCGCGGCCCCTGCAGGGTCACGCGGGACGCGGCGAAAGGCGAGGATCAGGTAGAGCAGGGAGAGTCCCGCGAGAGCGGCGTAGGCCCCGCGCCAGCCGAGTCCGAGGTAAACAAAAAATCCGAGAAGCAGAGGGCCGGTCAACACTCCGAGCGAACCGGCGAAGGTCCAGCGCGCCATGTTGGGTTCGTGGCGGTCGGGAGCGGAGTCCATCAGGCTGGCTTGCGAAAGCGAGACGAACGCGCCGGAGGAGGGAAAGAAAAGGATGAAGGATGAAAGCAGAAGGATGAAGGAAAGGCTGGCGGATGTGAGGAGGAGCGAAAGGGTGAAAAAGACTCCGCCCGCCAGGATGAGGAGACGGCGTTTCCACACGTCGCCGAGGATGCCGATGAAGGGTTCGATGAACGCGGCGACGACGCCCGGCACGCTGAGGAGCAGGCCAATTTGGGTGTACGTGAGATGCAGGTCGTCGCGCATGAGCGGCCATGCGGTTTCGCTCACGCCGTACACGAGTTCGTCGAGAAATTCGATGAGGAGATAGATCATGGCGAGGAGGGGATTTTATCATTTCAGAGAAAGGGCGTAAAATAGGCGCTCGAATAGGAGAACTTTGGTTATGCTGAAACGAAAAAATGGAATTTCGACTCTCGCCCTCTGGACGATCCCCCTCCTGCTGTTGGCGACCCTGGCAGGATGCGCCCCCTCCACAAAGACGGTTCTTCCCACGCTCGCGCCGGGCGCCGCCACCCCAACGAAAGCCGTCCCCACACTGGACCCCAACGCGCCGACGTTGATTCCGATTGACGACGACTCGATGGCCACGCGCAACGCCGCCACCGCGGCCGCGCGACCCACGCGCGTTTCCTCCGCCCCGCCCATGACGATTGACGCGACGCGGCAATATTTTGCGGTGTTCCGGCTGGCGAAAGGCGGCCAGTTCACCGCGCAACTTTTCCCCGACAAAGCGCCCATCACGGTGAATAATTTTGTGACCCTGGCCCGCAGCGGCTTTTACAACGGCGCCACCTTCCATCGCGTGCTGTCGGGATTCATGGCCCAGGGCGGCGATCCCACCGGCACGGGCATGGGCGGACCGGGCTATGAATTCCAAAACGAGGATAACGACTTGAAGTTCGACAAGGCCGGAGCGCTGGCCATGGCAAACGCAGGACGCGACACCAACGGCAGTCAGTTTTTCATCACCTTCGGGCCGGCAGAATGGCTGAACGGCGACTACACCATCTTCGGGCAGGTGATCGAGGGCATGGAGGCGGTCCTCTCCATCACCCTGCGCGACCCCGAGCAAAACCCAAATTATCCCGGCGACGTGATCGAGAGCATTATCATCGAAGAAAATCCGAGCGGTTAATGTCCTCCCAACCCGCGACCTCTCCCCGCGGGAGTCCCAAGGGGCGCTTCGCGAAGGGGACAGGGGTGAGGGCGCTTCTCCGCACGCGCCGACCAACCACCATCCACGAATTGACCTCGATGGCGAACCGCGCCGTCCCCATTCGATATTCGTGACCCCATTCATGGACGGCCTCCTCCATCCGCTTACACCGCACCCCCTGGCACTGCCCGCCAGGGCAAGTGTGCGGTCGGTGCAGGTGTCCGTTTAATATCCGCTGGTCATCCCTCCATTCTCCCCATCGAAAGCGCGCACCAAGCACAGTGTCGGTGTTGTATAATCCTGTTATCTAAAATTTGGAGACGATAATGCGCCAACAGGAACGTAATAAACTCAAGGCAGAATTCAAGCAAAAACTGAGCCAATTCGTTGAAACCCTGAAAGGGCATATTTCGACTCCAGATGATCAATGGACGATCAAAGGCTTCATTGATGTCTTCCGCAATATCTACACCATTTCAGCGGATACAAAGATCGTTTCCAAGATTCTGGAAATTCACCTGTTCCCCAAGTTGCTTGAATTTGCAAACGAAAACAACTATTGCATCGTGCTGGCCGAACAGCAAAACTATTATCCCGACTTGTCATTTGTCCATGCCGAAGACAAAAAAGTAAAATTTGCGCTTGATTTGAAAACCACTTATCGCCTTCCCGACAAACCTGAATTCTGCAATGGTTTTACGCTTGGTTCGCATGGCGAATATTTCAGCAACAGAAAGAGCAATAAAAACATCCAATTTCCCTATGGGGAATATCTGGGACACTTCTGCCTCGGTATTATTTATTCGCGTTCCGCATCCGAGCATGTAGATGAGACTCGAACCTACAAACTGGACGAGTTGAAATCCATTGTTTCTGTAATTGGCGATTTCCAGTTCTTTGTTCACGAGAAATGGGAAATTGCCAGCGACTTGCAAGGCAGTTCCAACACAGCCAACATCGGAAGTATCACGAGAATTGATGATATTTTGAACGGCAACGGCGTTTTTAAGAATCTTGGCGAAAAGTGGTTTGACGATTACTGGATCAACTATGGCAAAATCCAAATGACCATGCCTGACGGCAAAGTCAAGAAAATAACCACGTTGAAGAATTACTTGTTGTATCGCGGGCAAGACGCGAAACTCGCCAACTCGACCCCGCACAAGCCCGCCCGAAAGAAACGACAGGCGCAGAAATGACTGTAAAAGTTCCGCCCCTGAAATGCCAGGGAATCAAAACAAAATTGACCGAGTGGATTAAAGATCATGCCGCGCTGGAAGAACCTGGAACGTGGTTCGAGCCGTTCATGGGTTCTGGCGTGGTCGGATTCAACGTCCGCCCGCGCCAGGCGGTTTTTGCGGACATCAATCCTCACATTGTCAACTTTTATAATGCCATCAAGGATGGAAGCATCACAGCAGGCATCGCCAAAGAATTTCTCGAACACGAGGGCGAAAGCCTGCAAAAACAAGGCGAAAGTTATTACTACGAAGTGCGCGAGCGTTTCAACAAAGATTCAAAGCCGCTTGATTTATTGTTTTTGAATCGTGCCTGTTTTAATGGCGTCATGCGATTTAACAAAAAAGGTTTGTTCAACGTCCCATTTGGGCATAAACCACAACGTTTTGCCAAAGCCTATATTACGAAGATTTCCAATCAAATAAAATATGTGTCTGACGCGGTTAGTCAATACGATTGGACATTTGTCTCGGTTGACTTCCATAAACTGATTCCCACTGCCGCGCAAGGCGATTTCATTTACTGCGACCCCCCTTATATTGGCAGGCACGTGGATTACTACAATTCCTGGGGCGAACAGGAAGAACAAGAATTGCATGATTTATTAAGTGTAACGCCTGCGAAATTCATTCTCTCAACCTGGCACAGCAACCGTTACCGAAGCAATCCAGCCATTGAAAAATATGCCTATCGTTGCACGATCTTGACTCGCGAGCATTTCTATCACGTCGGCGCAAGCGAAGCGAATCGCAATCCCATGCTCGAAGCAATTGTTCTCAACTACAGCCCATTGACGCCAATCGAATTGGAAGCGGAACAACAATTGGTATTAATGGAGAGACCGAAAGAAGAATACGTGGTGTATTCAAAGCCGTCAATGTAAGACCTCTCCCTCGGACAGGTCGCGGGTTTGCCAAAGAACCATCCACGAATTGACCACGATGGCGAACCGCGCCGTCTCCATTCGATATTCGTGACCCCCCATTCGTGGACGGCCTCCTCCATCCGCTTATCCGTTTAATATCCGCTGGTCATCTCCTTCCCCGCACGCGCCGATTCTGCCCAATCCAGCCTCTGTGAAGACCCGTCAGGTCTCCTCCCGCATCTCCGTACCGCCCCACCGAAAACGCGTCCCACTAATTGCGTTTGCGATACCCTTCGATTTGATGTATATTTAGCCCATGTATGACATCGAACTCAGCGACACAGCCAAGCAGGATTTGAGGTGGTTCAAGAAGCATGAACAGAACACCATCCTTGACGGCATTGACGCGAATTTGAGATACGAGCCAAATATTGAAACGCGTAATCGCAAGCAAATGGATCCCAATCCCGTTGCGGAATGGGAGTTGAGAATCGGCAAGTTCCGCGTCCTCTACAACGTCGAAGAGATAGTGAAAATCGTCAGCATCGAAGCAGTTGGTATTAAAATCGGCAGTGACTTTGTGATACGCGGCGAAAAGAGAGACCTATGAGAACCGTTATTGTTTCCCCTCGATCCAGAACCCTCCACGCTCTTCTGCGGCAAGCCCGCCGCAAGGGACTTATCCTTCAATCCCCCGAAGGCGAACAATTTATGCTGTCTCCTCTCGGCGGTTGGCGCGCTTTTTATGTCGGTGACAGCGACGACTTCGCCGAAGAAGTGAAGGCCACCTCCCAAAACAAGGAATTAATGAAGTTCCTGTCCGAACGCGCCAAGAAATTCAAAAACAGCAAGCGGACTTCCATCGAAAAGGTGCGAGAAGAACTCGGCCTGAGCGCAAAGACGAAAGAATAACCCCCAAAAACGCGACCTCTCCCCTCGGACAGGCCGCGTTTTCCTTCCGCCCTATCCCGTCTGCAAAGCGCGCCATGAGTCCACAAGGACTTCGCAAGAATAGCACGGGTGGTTCCACCCCCGTGCGATTCCCATCGCCGCGCGGACGCGAATCGAAACGGAAAAACGCCCCAGACACGCGGCGCTTTGGATGACGAGAGCGCGCGGCTGGAGGCGAATCTTGTCCGACGCGCGTCATCCACGCTGACGACCCGCCGCCGACGTCGAACGTCGGGGCTATTCCTGCGAAGGTCTCCGACCTGCCCGTCCTCCATCCGCTAATCCGTTTAATATCCGCTGGTCATCTCCCCTTCCCCTCACGCGGCGATTCTGGTCAATCCAGGCTCTGTGAAAACCAGGTCTCCTCCCAACCTCCCCGCGCCTCCCCACCGAAACCGCACAACAACAAAGTGTTTGTGTTAAAATACCAGAAAACAAAACCAAAAATATTACTGACGAGCAAAATCATATGCCAAAGAGCAATAGAACTATCAATGTTCGCGGGACTTATGTTGAAGGTAATATTAACATTCAACAGGGTGATTTTGTTGGTGGAGGCAAGACCGAGATAGAAATTAAAATAGAAAACTGGTTTCAACCAATTTATCATGCAATTTCCAATCGCCCAAAAACAACAAAGAAAAAACGTGTCGCTTTACAGAATAATGTAAAGGAGATTGAACAGGAGATTCAAAAAAAAGAGAAAACAGACCAAAGCTTCATTGTCGAAAGACTAAACAATCTTAAAAAGATGGCTCCCGACATTTGGGAGGTCGCATTGGCAACGATTAATAACCCGCTTGGAGGAATAAGTTTAGCACTTACTAAAGTTGCTAAAAAAGCCGCTCAAGAGGTGGCATTGAGTAAATAGCGAGGGATTATGTCCGATAAAAAACCACCACCTGAACAAAGAAGTATTGACGCAAGCAATAGTTATGTTGAAGGGTCGCCAAACCTTGAAAAGGGCGATTTTATTGGGGGTGATAAAAATGTAGGTATGCGCCCTGATGAAGTCATTCAACTTGTAGAAGCATTCAGTAAACATCTGACTCCACATTTCCGTGACCCCGATCTGCTAGACGGTGCGTTACAGAAATTTCAAAACTATCACCAAGCATTATACGAATGGAAGGAATTGCATAATGCTCTTGATGAAATACTTAATGCATTCAATCAATACTATAGTCAAGTTGAAAGAATAAATGGAAGTAGAACACCCCCGAGTTTGAGAGACCTAAAACTTCTTTGGACACCCGTCTCACGAAGAATCGATGGATTATTGGAGTTTTCAAAAAGCATACGTATCATAGGAAAACCCTTTATAGATACAAATGGCGAACTACAAGGCGAACGATGGAGCATAGATATTGTTGTACTGCGAAATGATATTGAGAAGATCATTTTTCAAGACCCTCAAAATTCTTCGAATGGTCTTGCAAGAAATGTATTGATTATTACGGGCGCGAAACCTGGATGGTGGAATAATCTCTATGAACTTACTCGAAATTTTTATCATACTGCCTATATGCATTTGCATTGGGGTGATAAGAAACTTCGCGAATCTGCTACAGAACTTTATAATCTTTCCGAAACTGTATTTCGGAGGCAACAATGAAAGATTTTCGTAGCCTACAGAAAAAACACGAACAACTTCTTAGTAAACAGCAATTTGACTTTGATGTAACTAAAGACGCACAAGAATATTTAGAGTCGATCAAAGCGGATAGTTCGGAAATTGTTAACGCTAACGAACGCGACCAACTCAGATCGAATCTGCGATATTGGGCAAGTTATATTTATGAAAAAACTGGCAAATTTCCAAACACAGAGTTAGCGTCTCCGTCAGCAAAAGTTGTCACCAAACGAAGATGGGTGAGTTTTGCTTTAACAACAGTACTGTTTGTCATTGTAGCAACAATAGCCTTATATGTCATACAGGTGTTTCCCGTTAACCCTAGCAATAGTACTGCAACCGCCTACATTGCCAGTCCCATTGTCCCCTCACTCACAACCACTCCGTTTTCAATCCCACTGACACCAACTGGCGAAAATATCAATATTTCATTCTCTATCACTTATCCGCAAAATGGACAAACGATTCCACCTGAGGTTACGATAAGAGGACAATATTCGAATCTCGGTTTAGGGCAATCAATCTGCATTTTTGTCCAACCATTATCAAAGAGTGGAAAGATATATCCATTAGCAAATTGCTATACTGTTTCCCATCGGACATCTGGAGATTGGTCTCTCAATGTAAGGTTCGGCAATAAAGAAGAACTACTAAAGTCAGAAAAGTATATTTTGATGATCGGAATAGCACCCGATGAACAATACCTCGCCCTAATTGAACAGGGAACAGTTACAGGATTTGATGAAATGCCTAACGGTATTTTAATCTCTCCGCAGAGTGTGACGGTCACTCGTTTGGCCTATATTGCTATTGAGGAAATTAGAATAATATTCAGTAATTACATTTCAGGTGAATTTAATGTTGAATTATTTTCAGCAAAATTAGATGGAACTGATTTGCAACGATTGACTTACACAAATTCAATTAATGAGTTATTTCCAAACGTATCTCCTGACGGCAAAAAGATCGTAACTGTTGGCTTGCAAACGGCAAGTGCACAAATCAGCCCACACTACCAACTTATTATTATGCAGTCAGACGGATCATCTTCTATTGTTATCAGTGAAGAAAACAATGCTGTTTATGAACATCCCATATGGTCACCAGACGGCAAATTTATTGCCTATGCAGTTGGAATACCAGAAGAAAATGAGGGCTTATCCTGGAAGATTCATCTTTACGATATAGTAGCTAATATTACAACGAGATTTCGTATTACTACGAGACTTCGAATCGTACTACGAGA
>CAZVAX010000045.1:0-30476 GCA_964625215.1 uncultured Anaerolineaceae bacterium
GAACTAACACGTGTTACCTCGTGCTCCCAAGCAGACAATTTACACTCGGACGGATATGGCTTACACGAAATTAATTCCGCAGCATACCGAAGGCGCCCGCGTGGAAGAAATTTCAAGCGGCAGCGGCCATGAGGCGTATCGCCTGATGATTCCCGCCGGGCCAGGGAACAAATATCGACTTGCACAGCTTGATGACTATGCGCAGACGCCGAGAAGCCGGTTCCCTTTACGCGTTCCCCTCACCCTGAGCCTGTCTGCACGAGCCTCGGGCGACTCACTCCCCGGGACGTGGGGCTTCGGCTGGTGGAACGATCCATTTGGATTGTCGTTGGGGTTCGGGGGAAGTCCGTTTCGCTTGCCGAGCCTGCCGAACGCGGCCTGGTTTTTCTCCGCTTCACCGGAGAACTGGCTTACATTTAAAAGCCTTTCAACTTCAGGAGCGCCTTCCGCTCAGGGCGCGCCGGGCAACGGCTTGCTCGCCCAATCGTTTCGCGCCCCGAAAATTCCCTCTCCCTTGCTGGCGCTCGCCGGAATTCCCGCGCTTCCCCTCCTGGCTACACGATTGACGCGAAAGTTTTTGCGAAGATGGGCCGGCTGGTTCATTCGCGAGGAGACGGTCCGCTTGGGGGCCGATCCGACTCAGTGGCACAGTTACCGGCTGGAATGGAGTCCGAAGCGTGTCGTTTGGGAGGTGGATGAGGCGCGGGTGTTGGAAACGTCTGTGAGTCCGCGTCCGCCGCTGGGGTTGGTCGTCTGGATTGATAATCAATTCGCGGCGTTCACACCGGAGGGGAAACTCGGGTTCGGAGTCTTGGCCGGCGAAGAGGCGTGGTTGGAAATCGAGGATTTCCGCGCGGCATAAAAAAACGGCCCCGATCGCTCGGGGCCGTTCCCTTGCATGGATGGTTTACATCGGCCAATATTGCGCGATGATTTGTCCGGTGAAGGGAATGACGCGCAAAACCGTGTCGAGGATCAGGCCGAGGATGAGCAGGCCGCCGAACATGCGGTTGTGGTAGAAGGCGAAGCCGGAGAACCAGGTCGGCCAACCGGGCCATTCTTTGGGCGGCTCGGCGGGACGCGGTTTGCTCAGCACGCCCAACACGAGTAGGGCGCGCTTGCCCGCGAAGAAGACGATCAACATGATGGGGGTGAAATAGTGAGCGACGACCAGGTAGAGAATCACCGCGTAGATGGCGACTACAGAGAGTTGATTGACGAGGCGGGCGAACTTCTCCCCCACCCGAACCGGGAAGGTGCCAACGCCTTTTTTGCGGTCGTCTTCGCTTTTGTCAATGTGTTTGCCGATGTTGATGCTCGCCACGCTGAGGCCGAAGGGAATTCCCGCCAGGATCACGTTGAGCAGGTTGGCGGGATTGTGATTGCCCGCGCCGAGCGCGAGGACAAAGTAGACGCCCGCGATCATGATCGGTCCCCAAATGAGGAAGATGGCGAACTCGCCAAGCGCCCAGTATTTCAACGGCCAGGTGTAAAAGAGCAACACGAGCGCGCCGAAGACGAACAGCCCGATCACGAACGGGTTGAACCCGGTATAGAGCAGGGCATACGCCCCGCCGAGCGCGGCCAACACGCCGCTGGCGAAGAACCACTGAATCTGTTGCGACTTGGTCCAAAAGCCCTGCACGAGCGGATGGACTCCGTATTGGGTGCGGAAGTAGTTGTCCTTGTCCACGCCGCGGTTGAAGTCGGTGTAGTCGTTGAGCAGGTTGTTTGTGCCGTGCGCGAGGAACAGGCTAAAGGTGAGAACGAGGAACGGCCCCCACGAGAAGAAGCCGTCGCGCCAGGCGAGCAGGCCGGCGATGATGCACGAGTAGACGGTCACGAGCGTGACGGCGGAGCGTGTGGCAATCAGCCATTTGGACACGACATCGAGGGCGTCCCATTCCTCTTTCTTGTCCATTTTGACCAATTGCCAGATGGCGGTGCGCCACATGGAAAAATTGATCTTCATACCTCTCTCCTTGAATGTGTTTGCGGCAGATTATACACTCGGACTCATCCCCAATACTTGCCGATCAGATCGGCGGTGAAGGGGATGACGCGCAGGAGCGCGTCTATCAACAGGCCGAACATGAAGAGCGAGCCGAACTTGCGGTTGTTGTAAAAGGCGTAGCCCACAAAGTAGAGCGGCCAGCCGGGTTGACCTTCGGGGCGTTCGGCGGGCTTGGGTTTAAGGAAAACGGGATAGTATTGTAGGAAGGCGGGAAGCGCCAAGAGGACAATCAACATGACGGGCGTGAAGAACTTGACGGCGATCAAATAGAAGGTGATGAAATACGGCGCGATCATCATCGCCAGCACGGCGTAGCGCGAGGCTTTCTCGCCGATGACCACCGGCAGGGTATGGATGCCCTTCGCCGTGTCCATGTCACGCTTGTCAATGTGCTTGCCGAAGATGACCGTGGTGACTCCCAACGCGTAGGGCAGGCCGGCCATTACCGCCTCCCAACTCCATTGCGAGGCGAGAACGTAATACCCGCCGCCGATCATGAGCGGACCCCACACGATCAGCACCGCCGCCTCGCCCAGCGCGAGACCCTTGAGCGGCCACGTGTAAAACAGCAGGAAGAACGCGCCCAGCCCGAGCAGAATCCAAACGACCGGGTCGCTGGCATTGACGAAGACGAGATAGAGTCCGCAGGCCAGGGCCAACAGGGCCGTGACGGCGAAGTAGGTCAGGTGCTGGCGTTTGGTCATCAGGCCCGAAGCGACGGGTTGCGCGCCGTAGATGTTGCGATAGTAGTTGTCTTTGTCCACGCCGCGCACGAAGTCGGTGTAGTCGTTGAAGATGTTGTTGGAGGCGTGGGCCAGGATGAGTCCGAAGGTGAGGGCCAGCCAGGGCAGGAAGGCGAAGGATCCGTCGCGCCAGGCGAATAGTCCCGCGAGCGCGGCGGAGATGAAGGTCATCACCAGCACGGCGGCGCGCGTCGAGATCAACCATTTTGAGATCACGTCGAGCGCGTCCCATTCGGCTTTGGTCACCTCGGGAATGACGTTGAGGGCTTTCTTCCACATTGCGAAGTTCATAAGGGTTTCTCCTGTAAAAATGATGCGCATGTCTTTTCGCAGGCGCTATTGTTTTCGGACGAGGATTGAGGATGGATCGCGCGCCGCGTGAGACTTCGATTATAATATAGACAATTCACATTGCAATTCGCAGAATGTCCGTTCGTCCCGTCGAATTTGAACGCGCAAGATGGTGGAGAAAAAAAATGAATCGCAAACTGAATACCCTCATCCGCAACATGCTCACAGCCGCGCTCCTGACGGCGGTCGCGTTGACTCTCGTCCCGGCGGCGCGGGTCTATTCCCTCGCCTGCGCTTGGACCGGCGCGGCCAGTTCCGATTGGGCCGATCCCGCAAACTGGTCCGGATGCGGAGGCGGCGCTCCGCAAGCGACCGACACCGCCACCATCCCCGATGCGACCAACGACCCGGTCCTCAGCGGCGACGTATCCATCGCGGGCTTGACGATCAACAGCGGCGCGATCCTTTCCCTCGGTTCGCACACACTGACGCTCACGGATGGCGGTATTTCAAACAGCGGGACATTGAGCGGAGGAACCGGCACGTTGACCCTGGCGTTCTCCGCGACGCGCACTCTCTCCGGCTCGGGGCAATACGATCTCCATCATCTGATCGTGAATTCGTCCGGCGGCACGGTGAATCTTTCCAACGGCGTCACTGTCCACGTGGGCGGCAACTTTACCAAGACGGCCGGAAGTTTTACCTGCAACTCCACCGCCACCGCGACATCCAACTCTTGCACCCTCGATTTTGACGGCGGGGGCGACAGCGCGTTCTCGTGGACAACCTCTTCCAGCCTGCCCTGGAACATCACTGTTCAATCCGGCACGACGGTGAACATCGGCGCGACCAACAACACATTCACTTTGCGCGGCAACCTCGAAGGCGATGGAGCCTTAACCGCGTCCGGCGGGACGATCACCTTCAACACCGTGACCACGGCCAACGTGACGGGGAACAAGACCCTCAACAACGTATCTGTCAACACCCCAAACGGAATCACCCTCGGCTCGGACCTCACCGTCAACGGGACGCTCACCCTCACCAGCGGCAAAGTCGCAACCGGCGCGAACAAACTCATCCTGGGAAACGGCGCGACAATCAGCGGCGCGGGCGCGGGCCGGTATGTGTATGGCAATCTCCAAAAAACATTCAACGCCGCCAACGGACAATCGTTCACCTTCGAGATCGGCGACTCTTCCAATTACACGCCGGTCGCCCTCTCCAACTTCAACGTGACCAACGCCGGGACTCTCACCGCCTCCACCACGGCCGCGCGGCATCCTCAATTTGCCGCCTCCAACATCGGCGACAAATACATCAATCGCTACTGGACGCTCACGCCGGGCGGCGGACTCACAACCGACAATTACACCGCCGCGTTCACCTTCGTCTCCGGCGACCTGGTCGGCGCGCCGAACACCAACGCCCTCATCGTTCAAAAATGCTCCGGCTCGCCCACTTGTTCGTGGGGCAATCCCAGTTCGAGTTCATCCACCTCCGCCACCGTCACCGGAAACGGCTTCGCCTCCTTCAGCGATTTCTACGCGGGCGAAGGCGGCGTTCCCACGCCGGTCACCCTCTCCCATTTCCTCGCGCAACGACAGGGCGGCGCGGTTCTCTTCCGCTGGTCCACCGCCAGCGAGATTGGCAATGTCGGCTTCCATCTTTACGTGGAACGCGACGGCGCGCTGATCCGCATCAACCCCAACCTCATCCCCTCGCGCGTTACCGATTCCCTCGAGCCGCAAAATTACGCCTACCTCGCAGACGTGGAAGGCGACCTCTTTTACATCGAAGATGTGAACGTCTTCAACGAGAAGGAACGCTTCGGTCCCTTCCGGCTTGACGAGGAATACGGCCGCCGCTTCGAACCGGACCGAATTAACTGGTCCGCCATCCAAGCCGATCATGCCCTCCGGCCGGATTCTCCCGCCCTCGCCCCCTCCCCCACCGGCTCGATCCAAATCCTCGTGCGTCAAACCGGAATGCAACGCGTCGCCTACGAAAGCCTGCGCGCCGCGGGTCTCGACCTGGCCGGCGCGCCGGTCTCGTCCCTGCGCCTCACCAACCGCGGACAAATCGTGCCAATCTACGCGCGCGGCTTCACCTTCGGTCCGGGCATGTACTTCGAATTTTACGGGCAGGCCCTTGACACTGTCTACACAGACACGAATGTTTACATCCTCACCGCCGGGCGCGAGCGCGGGGCGCAAATTCCACAAGAACGCTTGCTCTTCCGCGCCGCGAATTTCCCGACCTCCTTTTCTCACACCATGACCGTGGAAAACCGTCGCGCCTTCGCGGCCTTCTACGCCCTCGGCGACGGCTGGTACGACACCTCCATGCTGGCCTTCACTTCACCTCAAACGTGGAGCTTCCCCTTCCAAGTCGCTGAACTGGCGAACGCCTCCGCGCCCGCCTCGCTCGACCTCACCGTTTGGGGCGTCACCGATTGGCCGGTTTCGCCGGACCATCATTTGATCGTGCGCGTCAACGGCGTGCAGGTGGCCAGCGAATTCTTCAATGGGCTGGTGGAACACACCATCCACGCGGACCTTCCGCCCGGCACGCTGCAACCCGGCAACAACACCCTGGAACTTGTCCTGCCCGGCGATACTGGCGTGAGTTGGGATATGGTGAACCTCGACAAATTCAGCGTCACCTATCAACGAACTTTCCGCGCCGAGAATGGCCGCTTGACCTTCACTGCATCCGGGAAATATTTCAAAGTCACCAACCTGCCCTCGCGCAACGTCGCGGTGTACCGGCTCGACGCGACCGGCCCCGTGCGACTCGCCAACGCGCAGGCGACCTCCAGCGGTCCCACCTTTAACGTTACCTTCCCCGGCGTGGACCGGCAGGCGCGTTACCTGGTCAGCGCGGCCGAGGCGATGTACGCGCCAACCTTCCAGCCGGCGCGCCTCCCCTCCAGCGACCTCGACCGTTCCGCCGAATACCTGATCATCTCACATCCCGATTTCATCGGCGGGTTGGGTCCGTTGGTTGCGGCGCGGCAGGCCCAGGGTCTGACCGTGAACGTAGTGGACGTTAACGATGTGTACGCGCGTTACTCCTACGGTATCTTCGACGCGCAAGCCATCCGCGATTACATCGCGTACGCGCACGCGAGTCTCGGCGCGGAGTTGGTGTTGCTGGTCGGCGGCGACACGTTCGACTATCGAAATTACACCGGGCGTAACAGCGTCAGTTTCATCCCCTCGCTCTACGCCTCCACAAGCGAAACGGTCCACTTCGTTCCGGTGGATCCGCTCTACGCCGACACCGACGGCGACAACGCCCCAGACTTGGGCATCGGGCGTTTCCCGGTCCGCGCCAGCGCGGAGTTGACTCTGATGGTCAACAAGACTCTCGCATATGAAAACAAAGACTACGGCGGCACAGCGGTCTTCGCGTCGGATTACCAGGATGGGGACGACTCATACAAAAACATCAACCTGGGATTCGCCGCCACCCTGCCCGCCGGTTGGACAGTGGAACACATCAGCCTGGACGATCTCAGCGTCGGCGACGCGCGCGCGCAATTGTTGGACGCCATGAATCGTGGGACCGCGCTCGTCGCCTACATGGGCCACTCCGGCCCCACCGTGTGGACCTTCAGCGGTCTCTTCGACACAAGCGCCGCGGCCTCCCTCTCCAATGCGGGTCGTCCCTTCGTGGCGATTCAATACGGATGCTGGAACGCCTATTACGTTGACCCCTCCTACAATTATCTTCCGCAGGCCCTGCTCTTCTCCGGCGACAAAGGCGCGGCGGCCCTCTTCGGCGGGACGACGCTCACCTTCTCCGAGTCGGAGGACGCGCTCGGTCAATTGCTGACCCCGCGCATGGTCGCGCCCGGAGCGACGATTGGACTGGCCCTCATGGAGGCCAAACAACAACTCGCCCTGTCGCATCCCGAATATTTGGATGTCCTGCTGGGTTGGACCTTGATGGGCGATCCTGGGTTAATCGTCGAGCCTTGAACGAGTCTTTAAGATTCGCGAGACTGGCGCGTTAGCCTACAAGCCAAAAGAGCCTTACAGGAACGTTGGGTAAACTTTGCAGGAATGTCAGTCCCAGAGATTGACATGCGTCGTCGTGAGGTGTAGCATGGAAGCAGTTTGACGCCGCAACGCAACTTTCATCGAAGCGCACGACAAACGATTGAAAACTGAAAAAGGCAAACCGTGGGAAACCGCGGGACGCAAAGTCATGGGTCTAACGTCCAACCGGACTATGACTGCCAGACCGCCAGAATTTTTCAACTATTGCTATCTATGTTGATTCTAGGTGAGTCTGGATTCAGGCTCACCTTTTTTGTTTGACGATACAGCCGAGCCTTGAACGAAAGCGATCGGGATGTCTTCCACCCGATGGTTGCCTGGAAGACCAATGCCTATAAAGCACGCTGCGAATGCGGCGCCCGACAAACGATTGAAAACTGAAAAAGGCAAACCGTGGGAAACCGCGGGACGCAAAGTCATGGGTCTAACGTCCAAATCGGACTATGACTGCCAGACCGCCAGAATTTTTCAACAACACTAACTAGGTTGATTCTAGGTGAGTCTGGATTCCGACTCACCTTTTTGTTCCTGCGGTTTCCCAACTTCAAGAAAGTTGAGGAAACCATGAAAACCCAAAAGTTCTCCGCCGCGTTCCAAATGACCCTCGTAGCGGTCCTTCTGTTCGGAATGTTGTTTTCCGCGCAGGCTCCGGTCCAGGCGGCTTCTGCGCAGACCGGTTCTCTCCCCGCCAATGCGGCCAATCCAGACCCCGACCAGAAGGTCGCGTCCATCCCGATGGCGCTCACCTACTTCGCGGCGCAACGAATCGGCGCGGCTGTATCCTTCGAGTGGTCCACCGTGGGCGGAACCGGCGGCATCGGCTTCAACCTGTATGGGGAACGCGAAGGCCAACCAACATTGATCAACGCAGAGATCATTCCGGCCAACGCGACCGCATCCACAAAACGGCAGGACTATTTCTACCTCGCCCAGGTGGAAGGCGAAATCTTCTATATTGAAGGCGTCAACGAACTCAACGAGGCGCAGCGATTTGGTCCCTTCAAAGCCGGCGAGGTTTATGGCGACCGCTTTGAAAGCGAGCCGATCACATTGACCGAGACTCCGACGGAGGCCCCGCGCATCAACGCCGTCACAAACAACACCGTCCAGAACCTGGTCAACATCATCGTTCGGGAGAGCGGAATGCAACGAGTCACCTACGAAGCCTTGCGCGCCGCCGGATACGATCTCTCCGCGCTTACCCCCTCCAAACTCCAACTCGTTAATCGGGGAACGGCTGTACCCATCTTCATGAAAGCCGGGAGCAAGTTTGGAGCCGGTTCCTACTTCGAATTTTACGGCGAGAGCCTTGACACCATCTACACCGACGCCAACGTTTACACCTTGCAATCCGTCCCCACCGGCGCGAAGCGCGTCTCCATCGTCAGCGGATCGCCCGCCCGCGGAGCGGTTCCACCCACATCCTTCAGCGACACTCTGACTGTGGATAACAACCGCGCCTTTGCGGCTTTCTACGCCCTGGATGACGGCTGGTACGACACCTCCATGTTGACCTACGCCACTCCCAAGAGTTGGAGCTTCCCCTTCGACATCCCCGGATTGGCAGACACAAACGCGCCGGCCACGCTCGAATTGGTTGTTTGGGGCATCACAGACTGGCCGCAGGATATTGATCACCATGTGGTCGTCACGTTGAACGGCGTGCAAGTGGCGAGCGAATACTTCAACGGCTTGACGATCAAGACGATTCAGATCCCCGTCCCGGCGGGCGCGCTGCTCAAAGGCGCCAACACCCTGCAGTTGACCCTGCCCGGCGACACTGGCGTCATGTGGGACATGGTGAACTTCGATAAATTCAGCCTCGCCTACCGACGCGCCTACGAGGCCAGGGATGGACGACTGACCTTCAGTGAAATCGGCAAGGCCTTCAAGGTGACCCACCTGCCCACCAAGAACGTCAGCGTGTATCGTTCCGACGAGAAGGGTATCGTGAAGCTCAACACCGTTCAGATCGCGACATCCGGTTCCACCTATACCGCCACCTTTGTGGGAACGGGCGCCGCCGCCAGATACTACGTCAGCGCGGCGGAAAACATGGTCGCGCCCACCTTCGAACCGGCTCGCGGCTCCGTTGACTTGAAGCGGCCAGCCCAATTCCTGATCATCTCCCACCCCGATTTCATCAACGGCATCCAGCCGTTGGCGCAGGCCCGCCAGGCGCAGGGATTCACCGTCAGCGTGGTTGACGCGAAGGATATCTACGCTCAATACTCCTTCGGCGTTTTCGACCCGCAGGCCATCAAGCAGTACATCGCGTACGCCAAAGAAAATCTTGGCGCGCAATATGTCTTGCTGGTCGGCGGCGACACCTACGATTATCACAACTACCTCGGCAAAAACATCATTAGCTACATCCCGTCGTTGTACGGCCAAACCAGCCCCACGGTCCGGATGGTTCCGGTGGATCCGCTGTATGCGGATGTGAACGGCGACAACATCCCCGACCTGGCCCTCGGCCGTTTCCCGGTCCGCTCCACCGCTGAACTCGACATGATGGTCGCCAAGACCCTGGCGTACCAGAACAAGAGTTACGGTCGCACCGCCGTCTTCGCCTCCGATTACTCCATTGGCGTAGACTTTCGAAACGCCAGCATGGCCATGGCCTCCAGCCTGCCCGCCGGATGGACATCGGAACAGGTCAGCCTTGATTATTACGAACCCTATGAAGCCCAGCCCCTCCTGGTCGCCGCCATGAACCGAGGCACAGCCCTGGTCACTTACTATGGTCACTCCACCACCACCCTGTGGTCGTATTCCAATCTCTTCAACACGACCAGCGCCAGAAACCTGACCAACGCGGGCAAGCCTTTCGTGGTCGTGCAATGGGGTTGCTGGAACTCGTACTACATCGAGCCAAGCAACAACTACATGGTTCAGGCCTTGCTCTTCTCCGGCGACAAAGGCGCGGCGGCTCTATTCGGCGCAACCACCTTAACCTACTCCAATTCCCAAACCCTGCTTTCCAACATGCTGACCCCGCTGCTGGCCACGCCCGGAATGACCATCGGCCAAGCCGCTCTTGAAGCCAAGATACAACTCGCCCAATATCATCCTGAGTATTTGGATGTCCTCCTCGGATGGACGTTGATGGGCGATCCCACCTTGGCGGTCGAGCCTTAAGAAGTCGCTCATCCGCATCAAGAGACAGTCGTTTGAGACGACTGTCTCTTGAACGGACTAGCGCAACAGCAGTAGTGTCACCGCCACAGGCGCAGAAAGGAGATGATTCATCGAATCTGGTTCTCTGGATTTTGACGAGTTCCCGCATACGATTTACGCGGACACTCCGCGTGCAAATTCGTTGGGAACATTCGTGAAAAAGTTCAGAGAACATCATTCCCATTCGGGAGTCTCTCAATGTACCGTTTTTACCGCGGAGGCATGCGGCGCGGAGGGTCCCCCTCTTGGTTGCTCCATGCCTCCAAGGTCGGTTTCCGGCGTTATCCGCGGGTCGCATGGCTGCGACATGTGTACGCGAGTCTGAATCAGGCGACTCCTCGAGAAAATTACGCGTACACGCAAACCATGTCAGGAACGGGGTCGAACGCTTTGCATCCCGACTTGCGGGCAAAATTGGGAGATTTTGCAGTCCGCGCTGACAACCTTTGTGTGCACACAAAACACACATGTAAGAGAGCGTCTGAAAACCTGACGCGTAAGCGACGTTCTCTAACGTCGCCCTGCGCTGGAGAGCGCAGAATACGCTTGCGGCATGAACAAAAACCGACTTTTCAGACACTTTCTAGGGTAAAATGGCGTCTCATATTTTGGACGCGACCCGAATCGACTCTTCTGCGCGACAAATAAAATTGTAATTCCCTTGCAATTTTGTGTGGATTCGTTTCACACAAAATCACGAAATAACGATAAAATGTAAGCAAAACGGTACTTAAGTAACATTACGGATGCGTTGACCCAAAGTCCAATATTTGGTCGCTTCCCCATGCTGCATTTAAGGGTACGACTTTGGAGAGCAAATAGCGAACCCGACCGTAGGTTGTGTTCGCTTCTCGTTTTTTAATTCCTGGAGGTTGTTATGAAAAAAACAATTGAAATCACCATTCGCCTGCTGTTCTTGTTCGTATTCGTGCTGGGTCAAACACCCGCGCAGAGTGTGTCGGCCTCGTCCGAAAATGGGCAGGCGAATGTTCCTACGATCGCGGCCACCGCCTCGATCGGCCAGCGTTTAATTCCGGCCGCGCCAGGGCCGGCTCCTGCATCGAACTACACCATTTCCCTGCCGGAGAAATTCAAACCCAGCAGCAGCATCCCCGCGAAAGGAAATTTCAAGCCCCTGGCATCCGCCCCGGCTTCTTCCTATTCGTTCTACGATGGCGCTGACGCTGGGAGCGATCCCGACTTGATCGTCGTGCCGATCGCAGCCTACAACCTGGTTGTGGACTCGAACGTGCTGTCGCCCCCCTCCTATGGCCCGAACGCGGCCACTCTCGGCGCGCAGTACTGTAACAACACCACCAGCGCGATGACGGATGTGTGGGCCTACATCGGCGATTACAACACCGGCGTTCCCGCGAACAGCACGCCGGGAACCTATCCGGCCACCAATCCCACCACCTACGCCAGTTTCAACGCCGACTTCCCGCACCTCGCCTCCTACCCGCCCACCTCAACGGATTACGGCGACCAGAGTAGTTTCTACGCCCTGGAACACGAATCGGGCTCCCTCTCCGATTCGGTGGATGCCAGCCGCTACCTGGGCAGCCTGGCCGCGGGCGAATGTCGCACCGTGTATTGGCTGGTTTCGTATCCGCGCAAAGCCATGATCGGCGGCAGTTGGGTGGATGTGACCGGCGGCGTGAAACCCGAAGACGATCTCTGGGTGCAGTACGACCTGTGGGGCAAGGTAGGAACGAACTATTCCTACTACACGCGTTCCCTCACCATGCGCAACGAGATCTCAGCCATGGCCAACAAGATCTGGCCGAACGGCGACAACAAGGTTCCGGACCCCTACGTGGAAGCCATCCAGCAAGTGCTAGGGTGGGACACGTGGACACCCAGCGATCCCACCGGCGCGACCCAGGCCTTCCCCGGCGAGATGGTCACCAGCCAGGGCATCTGGTATGACTTCGGTGTGGTGGGACACGGTTTCGACAACGACTACGACTTCGTGCCGGACCGCAACGCCTGGGTGCAACCCATCGGCGACTACACCGTTTTCGATCCCGGCTGTTTCAACCTGATTCGAACCTACGGTTTGCTCATCATCAAGCTGACCGACGATACCGAAAAACTCGTCCCGTTTGTGGACCGCATGTATTTTGACGCGGTGGATATTCCCGAAAACAACAACGGCGTGGTCGGCCTCGTCTTCTACGAGTACATCGCGTTGGACGGCGTCTGCACTGCCAGCTTGACCCCCTACCAGGAGGTCGCTTCCGGCTTCGACAACGAGAAGTTCAACGCCGACTTCGGCGCGGGCATTCCGCCCCTCCGCAGCCAGGAACCCGACATGACCTTTGTCAAGTCCGGTCCTGGCACTGTGGCGGTGAACACCACCTACACCTATTCCCTCACCTTCACCCTGCCCGACGTTGACTCGACTCCGGGCAACTTCACCACCATCACGGTCGGCAGTCCCTCCACCGGGCGGGCGCTGACTTTCTACGACGCCGTGCCTGTGGGCTTGATGTACGTGGCGAACTCGGCCAGCACGTCGGCCACCATGACCAACTACTCCACCGGCTCGGTCTCTGTGACGCGTCTCTTCTCGACCGACGGCGGCGCGACATGGTCCACCACCGACCCGGGTAACTACACCAGTTCCTCCACCAGCAACCAATTGATCATTCAATGGTTGCTGTCGGAGGGCATCGTCAGCCCCTCCACCGGCAGCGCGGTGACCGGCTCGGTTTCCTTCCAGGCCCAGATCCCCAGCGCCTTCTCGAGCGTGCTGGTGGAAAACGACGCCTGCGTCAAGATCTACAACGCCGCGGAAACGATCGCGTGCGACGACCACGACATTCCCAAGCCGGGCGACTCGGCTATCACCGGCATCGTCTGGAAAGACGATGGCACGGGCGGCGCGGCCGGCATTGCCGGTAACGCCCTCCAGGATGGAACCGAAGCCGGCATCGGAACCGGAACCCCGGTCACGGTCTGGCTGTATTGGGACAACAACAACGACGGCGATTACACCGACTCCGGCGACCTCCTGCTCGCCACCACCACCACCAACGACAGCGGCGCGTACTGCTTCGGCGGCTCGCTTTCCGGCACCACCTGCACCGCCTCCAGCACGGCTGGACTGGCCCCCTCGCGCGGCGACTTGAACGATGATTACACCAACATCGCCTCCACCTACGATGTCATTGACAACTTCTTTGATATCAACGGCGACGGCGTGATCACCTCCGCCGACGATGTGACCGATGTCAATGGCGGCTTGGCGGGAACCACCAACGTTGTGAACGGCCTGCTGGACATTGACGGCGACGGCATCACCGCCGGGGACGAGGGCGACGACGGCACGATCACCTTCGCCAGCGGCACCTACAACGTCCGCAACGGCTACATTGATATTGACGGCGACGGCTTGTATGCCAGCACCGGCTACATCATCGTGGTGGACACGGAAGACCCGCAGATCCCCGACGGTTACGGCCCCTCCACGCCCATCATCTACACCAAGGTTCAATTGGCTCCCAACACGATCTTCGGCGACGCCGCCGACTATTCGGAGCCTTCGAACTTCGGCTTCGTCCCCGCGCTCACCTTGACCAAGAGCGTGGAAACCTCGAACATGACCACCACTCCGCCGACGGCCCTGGTCGGAGAGACGATCAAGTACACCATCGCGCTCAACAACCAGATCCCCGGCAGCGGCACGGCCGCCTCCGCTTGCTCCTACTTCTCCTGGGCCGGTACGGTCTATCCCACCACCTGGGCCGGCGCCCCGGATGGCGGCGGTCCAAGCAATTCCCAATTCCAACTCCCCAACAACCTTTTGGGCGAACCGGATGGAGCCTACACCTATTCGATCATGAAAGACAACACCGACACCATCGGCGTGAGCGGCTTCAACATCGGCAACCTCTACCCCGGCGGCAACATCACCTCCGTCCAATATGTGATCTACGTAAACGAGCGTATCAACCTGGCTTCCGGCGATCGTTTCTTCGTCAACACCTATTACAACGACACGCAAGAAGAGTCGGTGGAATATTTCGGCGACGGCAACTGGGAGATTGATAACGTGGGTCAAACCATCGGGACGATCTTCACCGGAAGCACCGGCGCGAGTTACGTCATCACCAAAACGCTCGATGCCGGCAAGATCACCAACCGCACCGCGCCCAACAACGTCTGGCGCTGGACCGACTTCACCAACGATTTGATGGAACTGCAGTTGGAAGCCAACAAAGGCACCAACAACGGCGAAGTGAACGTGGACGCGGCCGGCTTCATCATCACCACCGACGGCACCTGCGGCGCCAACTCGAGCCTCACCCTCAACCCGGTTCCGCTGGTGGACACCTTCAGCGACACCTACTTCGAGTTCGTGTCCTCCAACCCGCCCGTCTCCTCGGTCAGCACGACCAGCGGCACCACCACCCTCTCGTGGAACAACGTCGGCCCGATCTATCCGGGCGGCACGGTCCTCGTCACCGTCTATGTGAGAACCAAGACCACCGGCACCACCACCGCCACCGACAACACAGCCACAAGCACCGGCACAACCTTTGCCAACGGATTCCCAGCCAACTCGCCCGTCTCGGATACGGCCACGGTGCAGATCGCGGCCAACAGCAACACGCGCACGCTGACAGGCCGGGTCTTCGACGACAACGACAACGACGGATGGCAGACCGCCGTCTGGGCCGAACCAGGCACCGGAGCCGGGCAAACCGGCTACGACGCGAGTCCTGACGCGGGCATTGGGTACATCCCGGTGGACCTCTACGCCTGCTATGACCGTTCCACCAACACCCTGATCACCACCGAAGGCACCAACAAAACCTGTCTCGAGCAAGGCGGCACCCTCGGCGGCGAGTGGCGTTTGATCGCGACCACCTCCACCGCCCCCATCGCCATCATTGACGGCTACCTGGATATGGATAACGATGGCGTAACCTCTGGCGACGCCGACGATGACGGCACTTCCTACGGGTGTACCGTGGTGAACGGTCTCATCACCGCCGGATGCAGCTCCTACAAGAACTTCGCCATCGTCAGCGGCTACGTGGATGCCGACCGCGACGGCACGACCAGCGGCGACTCCGGCGACGATCTTCTGATCGGCGGCTACTCCTTCGGCAACCTGGCCCAAGGCTACTACCGCGTCTTCGTACATTACGAGTACATCTCCGGTTCGCTCACCGCCGATGTGGATCAGACCGCCACCGGCTCTTGCGCCGCCAACTGCGACTCCTGGTCCGGCACCGAGCTGAAGAACCTCGATGATCAAGCCGGCGACCTCGACAACCAGACCGCGGTCTCGAACATCAACTTCGGCTACAACGTCCCCACCGGCACGTACGATATCGGCGACTTCCTGTTCTTCGATTGGGACGGCGACGGCATTCAAGACTCGATTGACGAGCCGATGTACAACGTCACCGTGCGCCTGCTGGCCCCGGATGGCGCCGTAATCGCCACCGATACCACCGACGTGAATGGAATCTACGGCTTCGACAACTACCCCGTGGGTTACTACACCGTTCAGGTGGTCGCCAGCAGCCTGCCCGCCGGAGTCACCCAGGTCACCGACCCGAGCGAGCCGCGTGATTACATCAACGGTTATTACGATCTCAGCGGCAACGGCTCCATTGATACCGGAGGAACGACCGACGATGGCTCTGTCGGCGGCGTGACCGTGATTGACGGCCGCTTCGACATGAACAACGACGGCTCGATCACCAACGCCGACGATGGCACGCTCCTGAACTACCCGGTGATCAACGGCTACATGGACATTGACCGCGATGGCGTCACCGACGGCGACGCGGACGACGACTACACCGACCTCACGGTCTGCGTCACCTGCGACAACAAAGACACCTTCTCCCTGGTGGCCGACAACCTCACCAAAGACTTCGCCTACCAGCCCACCGGCAGCGGCACCATCGGCGACACCGTCTTTACGGATACCAACGGCGACGGCCTCAAAGGCGCCTTCGAGACGGGCATCTCCGGTGTCACAGTCAAACTGCAGGTGGACCTGAACGGCAACGGAACCTACGTCACCATTGCCACCGATACCACCGACTCCAGCGGCCTCTACCTCTTCACCAACCTGCCGCTCGGATCGTTCTACAACTACCGCGTGGTTCTCGAACTGGATAGCGCCAACCTGGCCGCCATCCCGAACGACGCCTACGGCAACGACTACGTCAAGACCACCGGCACGCTGGATACCGGCCCCACGCCGGACATCATCTACATCAACGCCACCATCACCGCGGCCAGCCCGAACTACCTCGACGCCGACTTCGGCTTCGCGCCGCCCGCCTCCATCGGCGATATGGTGTACCTTGACGTGAGCGGCAACGGCACGCAGGATTACGGCGATCCCGGCATCCCCGGCGTCACGGTCACGCTCTACACCTTCACCGACATCGGCGACGGCGATAACGCCTGGGATTCCGGCGAACCGTACCTGGATGAAAACGGCAACAACACGCGCGACACCGGCGAATCCTTCTTCGACAAGGACGGCCGCTACCAGCCCGGCGAGACCATCGGCTCCTCGGTGGCCACCACCAAGACCTCCTACTTGGTCATTGACGGCAAGGTGGATATCAACGATGACGGCGTCATCACCACCGCCGACGATGGCTCCTTCGAAGGCTGCACCATCACAGATGGCGACGTCAGCGTCTGCTCCACATACCTCGGTTATCCGATCGTGAGCAGTTCCGTGGACGTGAACCGCAGCGGTACGATCACCACTGCCGATGATATCGAGCGCGGCTACTACCTCTTCACCGGCCTCGCGCCCAACTACTACGTGGTTCAGGTCACTCCCCCGGCCTCCTCCACTCTCACCGCCGATCCCAACGCCGACGGCGCGGCCTGCTCCACCGTCACCGACCAGATGCGCCTCATCAACTCCGGCAGCGACACCGACGACAAAGGCACCATCTGCGACAGCCGCGACGGCCTGCGTCTCTACAACGGCACCAACTACACCGGCGCCGACTTCGGCTACCAGTACAACACCGGCTTCATCGGCGACACGCTCTGGATTGACAGCGACAACGACGGCCTGCGCGATGCAGGCGAAGCCGGCATTGACAACGTCACTGTCCGGCTCTGCAACGACGCCGCCTGCACCTCCGTGGCCCAAACCGCCGTCACCGACGTCAACGGTGAATACGTCTTCTACGGCGTCGCGGCCGGCGCTTACTACGTGACAGTGGACACCACCGATACCGACCTGACCTCGCTCGGCCTCACCCAGACCTTCGAGAAGAACGACGGCACGCCAGACAATCAAACCACTGTCACCCTCACCACCAACGCCGGCGTCACGCGCGTCAGCGACATCAACGGCTCCGCCTGCTCCAACTGCGACCTGGATGTGGACTTCGGCTACCGCTATACCGGCTCCACCACCATCAGCGGCACCATCTGCTTCGAAACCACGAACAACGGTTACTGCGGCGACAACAACACCGATCCCAACGGCGCTGGCACAGGCGAGACTCCCTACACGAGCGTGGCTGTCCACCTGTACAAGCTGGTGGATAACGACAGCAGCGGCACCTTCACATCCGGCGATACCACCATCTGGGTTGGCTCCGCCAACACCTCCGCCTTCAAGATCATTGATGGCCAGTTGGACTTCGACGGCGACGGCGTCATCACTGCCAGCGACGATGGAACCACCCTCGGTTGTACCGTGACCGACGGCGCGCTCAGCGGATGCACTTCGCACAACGGCTACCCGGTCGTTGGCGGCTACATT
Organism: uncultured Anaerolineaceae bacterium; assembly: GCA_964625215.1. Lineage (GTDB taxonomy): Bacteria > Chloroflexota > Anaerolineae > Anaerolineales > Villigracilaceae > Denitrolinea. Next base: position 18,067 of record CAZVAX010000045.1, read on the forward strand.
GACGTGAACCGCAACGGCACAGGCAACGAAGGAAGCGACGATCTCGAAAAAGGCGACTACTCCTTCGCTGGCATGGCCGATGGTCAGTACTACATCATTGCCATCGCCTCCCCGGCCGACGGCATTGACCTGACCTCCACGCAGGCCACCGTCAACGCGGGCGGCGACGATTCCTCCGCCAACCAACTGGTCGAGACTCTGGCTGTGGACGGCGACACCGCCTCCGCCTACCAAACCATCACCACCTCCGGCGACACCACCATCGTTGACCGTGACTTTGCCTTCCAACTGAAAGGCTCCTACGACTTCGGCGACCTGCCGCAAACCTACTCCACCACCGTCGAGGGCATTCCCGACGGCCCGCGCGCCCAACAACCGGTTGGCGGATACACCATCTATCTGGGTACAGCCCCAGATACGGAAGCGAACGGCCAGCCCACCACCGCCGCCACAGGCGATGGCGCGGACGAAGATGGCGTCATCATCCATCCCACCCATGCAGAAAACCTGGATGGATGGGCGGACGGGGTCGGCGCCATTCAAGTGAGCGTCACGGGAGGCGGCTGGTTGATCGGTTGGGTTGACTGGAACCGCGACGGCGACTTCTACGACACCAATGAAATGGTGATCAGCCGCTCCGTCAGCGCGGGCGCCAACCAGACCTTCACCATTGACACCCTCACCACCCTCACCGACGGCTACTTCTACGCCCGCTTCCGCCTCTTCTCCGCCCAGCCGGCCCTCCCGGCCTCGGCCTCCACCGGCAACTTCGTGAACGGCGAAGTGGAAGACTACCGCTGGACCTACGCCAACGGTCCCACGCCGGTCACCCTCTCCTACTTCCGGGCCAGCGCCAACGGCGGCGCGGTGGACTTCGCCTGGTCTACCGCCACCGAAACCGGCAACGTCGGCTTCAACCTCTACGTCGCCTACGGCGCCACCCTGACCCGGCTCAACAACCAACTGATCGCCTCGCGCGCGGTCGACTCGCTCAACCGCCAGGATTACTCCTACACGGCGAACGTCTCCGCTGGCGAAACCTTCTATATCGAAGAAGTCAGCATCCAGGGCGAGACCCACATGCACGGGCCCTTCCAAGCCGGACAGGAATACGGCAGCCTGGTCGCGAGCGAACCGATCAACTGGGCCTCCGTCCAATCCCAGAACGCGGCCGAGCGCGCTCTGGCCCCCGACCTGGCCCTCGATGTCAACACGTCGGCCATGAACATCAAGGTCAGCCAGAGCGGACTCTACCGGGTCACGTACGAAGCCTTGCGCGCCGCCGGCTACGATCTCGCGGCGATCAGCCCGGCCAAGCTCCAACTGAGCAACCGCGGCGTGGCTGTGCCTGTCTACATGAAGGGCGGATCGAGGTTCGGCCCGGGTTCGTACTTCGAATTCTACGGCCAGGCCCTCGACACGATCTACACGGCCGCCAACATCTACAAACTGGAAGTGATCTCCTCCGGCGCCTCGCGCGTGACAACCTTCACGGGCGCGCCCGCCCGCGGCCTGGTTCCGCCCGCCTCCTTCACCGACACCCTCATAGTCAACAACCAGCGCGCCTACGCCTCCTTCTACGCCCTGGAAGACGGCTGGTACGACACTTCCATGCTCGCCTACACTACCTCCAAGACCTGGAATTTCCCCTTCGATGTTCCAGCCCTGGCCGACCCGAATGCGGCCGCCACCATCACCATCACGGTCTGGGGCGTCACCGACTGGCCGCAATCGCCCGACCATCACCTGGTGGTCAGCCTCAATGGCGTTCAACTGGCGGACGAGCTCTTCAACGGCTTGACCGTGAAGAACATCCAAGTCAACGTCCCGGCCGGCGCTCTCCGCTCCGGCGCCAACACCCTGCAGTTGACCCTGCCCGGCGACACCGGCGTCCAATGGGACATGGTGAACTTCGACAAGTTGAGCCTCACCTACCAGCGCGCCTTCCAGGCCAAGGATGGACGGCTGACCTTCACCGGCACGAGCAAGGTCTTCAAGGTCGCCAACCTGCCCACCCGCAACGTCACGGTCTACCGCCAGGATAGCAAGGGCTTGGTCCGTCTCAACACGGTCCAGGTTTCCGCCTCGGGTTCCACCTACAACGCCACCTTCGCCGGCACAGGCGCCTCCGCCACCTACTACGTGAGCGCGGTGGAAAGCCTCTACGCGCCCGTCCTCGAAGCCGCCCGCCCGGCCGCGAACAACCTCAACCAGCCGGCGCAATACCTGATCATCGCGCACCCGACCTTCATCAACGGAATCCAACCGTTGGTCCAGGCCCGCCAGGCGCAAGGGTTGACCGTCAACGTTGTGGATGTGAACGACATCTACGCCAAGTACTCCTTCGGCGTCTTCGATCCGCAGGCCATCAAGCAGTACATCGCGTACGCCAAGCAGAACCTCGGCGCCCAGTATGTCCTGTTGCTCGGCGGCGACACCTACGACTATCGCAACTACCTCGGACGGAACAGCGTCAGCTTCATCCCGTCGCTGTATGCCCAGACCAGTCCCACCGTCAAGATGGTTCCGGTTGACCCGCTCTACGCGGATGTCAACGGCGACAACGTGCCAGACTTGGCCATCGGACGTTTCCCCGTCCGCACCGTCGCCGAACTTGACTTGATGGTTACCAAGACTCTGGCCTACCAGAACAAGGACTACGCCCGCACGGCCGTCTTCGCCTCGGATGTCTCCACCAGCGCAGACTTCCGCAACATCACCTTGAGCATGGCCTCCAGCGTGCCTTCAGGCTGGTCGGTGGAAACCATCAACCTGGATGACCTGGAAGTGGCCTCCGCCCAGACGCGCTTGCTTGCCGCCATGAACCGTGGCACAGCCCTGGTCACCTACACCGGTCACTCCGGCGCCTCCAACTGGACCTTCAGCGGACTCTTCAACAAAGACAATGCCGCCGCCCTTACCAATGCGGGCAAACCCTTCGTTGTAGTCCAATGGGGCTGCTGGAACATCTACCACATTGACCCGGTCAACAACTACCTGGTGCAAAGCCTGTTGTTCTCGGGCGATAAGGGCGCTGTGGCCGTGCTTGGCGCCGCCACCCTCACCGACTCCAAGTCGGAAGAGTTGCTCGGCTCCCTGCTCACCCCGCGCCTCGTGACCTCCGGCAAGACCGTTGGCCAGGCCCTGCTCGAAGCCAAGACCGAGTTGGCCCAGACCCATCCCGAGCTGCTCGATGTGTTGCTCGGCTGGTCGCTCATGGGCGATCCGGCCCTGGTTGTCGAACAGTAACGCGACAGAACCTGACAGGTTCCCTCCCAACCGCCTATGCTACACGTAACCTGTCAGGTATTCCCGTTCCATGAGCGCCTTTGCGGTAATCTATGAACGTACCAATACACCGGTGCAAGCCGGTGTATTGGTACGCGTCATGGAGCGCTTGAAACACCGCGGACTGGACGGAAGCGACACGCGTCTCGTCGGTCCAGCCGCCTTGGGGCACCAACGCTTTTGGACGACACCCGAAGAGGTGGGAGAGCGGCAACCCCTGCATCTGGACGACATGCCGTTCACCATCGTTCTGGATGGGCGGCTGGACAATCGTTCCGACCTGATCTCCGAACTCAAACTCGACCCCGCGCAGGGCAGTCGCCTCCCCGACGCCGGTCTGATCCTGCACGCCTATGACCGCTGGGGGGAACGCTGCTTCGAGCATTTCATCGGCGAATTCGCTCTTGTCATCTTCGATGAGACCCGCAACGAACTGATCTGCGCCCGCGACCCTCTCGGCGACCGAACGCTGTTCTACTCCATCCAGGGCCAACGCGTCGTCATCGCCTCCGAACCATGGGCAGTGACCGGCGCGGACGCAGTCCAACCCGAACTCCACGAAGGCGCGGCGGCGCACTTTCTGGCCCTCAAAACCACTCCAGACGGACAAAGTCTCTTCAAGGGCGTTTTCGAACTTCGCCCTGCCCAAGCCATGGCGTTCGATCCAACCGGTGATCGCGCCTGGATCTACTGGCGACCGGACCTGTCCCGCCGCGAACGCGGACGTTCAAATCAGGAATACGCAAACGAGTTCCTTCGCCTCCTCGATCAAAGCGTGCGGTCTCGGATGCGCTCCACCACGCCGGTGGCGGTCCTCATGAGCGGCGGCTTGGATTCCACATCGGTGGCCGCTCTGGCGGCGCGTATGATCGCCCCGAAAGCGCTGACCGCCATCTCCTACGTGTTCGATGAACTGCCGGAATGCGACGAGCGGCAATTCATTCAAACCATGGTGGAACGCTGGGGCCTCCGCTCCATTCAAATGCTCTGCGACGACGCCTGGCCGTACAAGGACTGGCAAGCCTGGCCCTTCAATCCCAATCAACCCGAAGCGAATCCCTACCGCTGGTTGAAGGAACGCGCCTATCAGCGCGCGCAACAAGAAGGCGTGCGGGTTCTCCTGACCGGCGGATTTGGCGATGAACTCTATGACCGGGGCGATGACTGGCTGAATGAAATGCTCGCGGAAGGCCGCCTCACGGATTCGGTCCGGGAACTGGTCCTCTACCTGCGCTACGCCGGTCTGCGCTGGACGCTCGAAGCGGGCTTCCTGCGTCGGGTTCTCCGGCGCTGGCTGGAAACGATCACTGGCGGACGATACCGTCACGACCCCGGCGGCCCCGACTGGCTCACGCCAACATCCCAACAGTATCTGAATCTCTCCACCCAACACACGCCTTACTACGAGGAATACAATAACCTTTTGGGCGTTTCCTGGTCCGCCAATGGCTATGCCAGGGAAAACTTCTTTGCCAGCCGTCACGCGGTGGAAATCCGCCATCCATTCCACGATCGGCGTCTGGTGGAATTCGCGCTTGCCCTCCCGGCCTATCAGCTCTACTATCGAGGAAGAAACAAATACATCCTTCGCAACGCCATGCGAGGACTGCTACCGGAAAAAGTGCGCGAACGTTCCCACCCGACCCCCATGATGTCCTTCTTCTTTCGAGGCGTGAACCGCGAAAACAAATTCCTGCAAAAACAGTTTAGCGATCCTGATAACCACTGGCAGCGATTCGTAAAAGCAAATTGGGTCGAGAAACGGTGGAATACGCCGGTTCCCCCCGATCAGGACGGTCCCCACGTCATCGTACCTTGGTTGAGTTTTTCGTATGATTCGTGGTATAAAAAACATCATCTTTTTCAAACCAGTTCGAAGGAGCCAAAAATGTCGAGAAATTATGCCTTTCTGGAGAACGCTCAAAACACAGCCGGCGCAATGAAATCCGCCAAGTCCTATCGCAAGCCCCGCCTCGAGAAACTCGGCGACTTGCGCGCCCTCACGCTTGGCGGCTCCCCCGGAATCAACGACACAGTGAATCCTGGCGTTACCCAGGCAAAACCCATACCCGTCGGCTTCCCTGACCCCGGCTTTGAGCAGCCCGGCGGCGGCCCACCCCTCCCCTAGTATGCCCCGTTATCGCCCGGCCGGACAGGAATTCACCTTCCCCTGCCCGATTCCGGAACTGGACGCATTTGCAATTACTGGGTTGGCCTCCCCGCACGAGGATACTCTCTCACCTCTCCTCCCTCTTAAAACCGAAATCGGAGCGTCACTCGCCCCCACCTGCCAAACCATCGGCTGGGTGGGCGGCGAGCATCGTCGCGTCCAAACCTGGTCAACGCCTGGGGAGACTCTCCTGAAAGTGGAGGGCAGCCGCGACTTTCTCATCGCCCGGCGCGGCGCGCAAATCGCCTGGGCCGACCCATCCCAAGCATTGACCGACCTCGACCGCGAAGTTTTGGTCGGGCCGGCGTTGGTGTTGGCCCTCGCCCTGCGTGGCGTGTGGAGCCTGCACGCCAGCGCGGTCATGATCGGTGAGCGTACCCTGCTCATCCTTGGCGAAACAGGCCAGGGAAAATCCACCCTCGCCGCGCGCCTCGCCCAAACCCACCCCCGCGTCGCCGACGATATCCTTCCCGTCACATCCGACGCGAATCTCACCGCCTGGCCGCGCTTCCCCCAACTCAAATTGCCGATGGATTCCCAACCCGGCGCGACCCTGCCCGAAGCGATTCCCGCCGGCTGGATTTGTCTCCTCGCCCCCGCCGACGCTTCCTCCCCCGCCCTGAAGCGGATCACTCCGTCTCGGGCCGCTCAGTTCCTTCTGCGCCACACCGCCGGAACGCGTCTCCTCGAACCGGCCCTGCTCGCCCAACATCTCGACTTCTGCGCCCGCGCCGCCCAGCAAGTCCCCGCCTACGAATTGACCTACCCCCATCGCCGCGACGCGTTGCCGCGCGTCCAGGCCCTCCTCGAACAAGTATGCTCAACCTAACCGCCTCCCTTCGCATCCCCGCGCACGTCACCTTCACCTTCGTGGAAGGCGACGCGGTCCTGCTCAACACGCGCTCCAACCAATACTTCGCCCTCACCGAGGTCGGCGCGCGCGTGTGGACCTTGCTCAAAGACGGCGCGTCCCTGCAAGCCGCGCGCCAGGCCCTCCTCTCCGAGTATGACGTATCCGCCGAGGAACTCGAACGTGACCTGCTTGAACTCCTCAATCAACTGCTGGAGAACAACCTTGTGGAACTTGTGGAAGCATAGACTCCAAATCGCGCGAGACCTCTCCCCAGCCGACTGGTTGGCGTTGATGGAGGCTTGGTGGAAATTATTGGGATATTTTCTCGCCTTACACTGGAGAAGTTTCGAGAATCTTGTTGCAACGCGACATTCTATATCGCTCCTAACGCCGCCCTCCCTCCCCGCCGCGCAGCGTCTTCACCAATTAACTTATTACGCATCGCGCTTGCATCTCCTCCCCATGACCTGCCTGCCCCGGTCGCTCACCCTGCGAAACATGCTAACCGGGCGCGGCATCCCTTCTGAGATCAAGATCGGGGCAAAAAAAACAGAGCAGGGGATCCACGCGCATGCATGGGTGGAAGTGAACAGCCAGGCAGTTGGCGAGGCAAATTCGGAGAGTTTTGCTCCTCTTGGGCGCGCGGAATCCACTTCGAAATAAACCCGAAGCGAAGGGGCGAGGCAAATAGAATCCGGTTCGAGGGGGTTGTCTGAACACCCTTGTGTCGCATGACGCAATCATCCATACAAATTTGCATAGCACAAATATGACAACCTTGTTACGTATCCATGATGTAATACTCTGGTAATTTTGTGATTTTTTTCACATAATATGAGTGGCGAAGTCCAGCAATTCACCCCTCGAGGCGACTCTGCGCGGGGTGCGCGCAAATATAGACTTGGCGCGAACCGCAACCGACATCACTAGCCCGACAAAGACAGGAGCTACCTGTGGAAATCACGTTATCCCCTCATGCCCAATCCATCAGCAAAACCTTCTATTCCAGTTTGCACGAACTGAAGGAAGGCGAACGGATTCGAAAATGCCTGCAATGCGGCACATGTAGCGGCGTTTGCCCATTCGGCTACTTCATGAAGTACCCACCTGGGAAAATCATTGGGACACTGCGCGCGGGGGTATTCGACCTGGTGACGAAGACCGACAGCGTCTGGATGTGCGTTTCGTGCTCCGCCTGTTCGGCTTTTTGCCCCACGCAGATTCCCATCACCCAGGCATTGATGACGCGTGTAAAGGAAGAGATGATTTTGGAGGGAAAGGTTCCGGCCGAACTACAAACCGCATTCAAGAATTCACAACAATATGGAAACCCCCTCGGCGAGTCGCCGCGTAAACGCGCCGACTGGGCGGCAGGCCTCCATCCCGAAGTGAACATCCTCGGCAAGACGCGCCAGCCCGTGGATGTGTTGTGGTTCGTCGGCGACTACGCTTCGTATCACCCGCGCATGGTCTCCGCCACGAAGGCGCTGGCAAGAATCCTGAACGCGCTGGGAGTCAAATTCGGCATTCTCGGCCCGGAGGAGAACAGCGACGGCGATTCGCAACGGCTGGCGGGCGAGCGCGGCATTTTCGAAATGCTGGCGAAGAAAAACGGGCAGGCGTTCAAAAAATACCAATTCAAGGAAATCATCACCACCGACCCGCACGCCTACAACGCGCTCAAGAACGAATATCCCGCGTTGGGCATTTCATATCCCGTACAGCACTACACGGAATTTTTGTGCCAGCGGCTGGAGCAGATCAAGCCCCTCTTGAAAAAGGAAATCTACGCCAAGGTCGCCTACCACGATCCGTGCTATCTCGGGCGCGTGAACCAGGTCTACGATGCGCCGCGCGAAATATTGAAGAACATCCCCGGCGTGGAACTGGTGGAGATGGCGCACACCCATTCCAACAGTCTGTGCTGTGGAGGAGGAGGCGGAGGCATGTGGCTGGACGGCTTCCAATGGGAAAAGGCGCACGTGCGACTTTCCGAGTGGCGCGTCAAAGAAGCGCTCGCTTCGAGCGCGGACATTTTGGCGGTGGCCTGCCCCTACGAGCCGCCGCGCTTCGAAGACGCGACCAAGACTGTCGCGAACGCAAGTCTGTTGCGGGTTCGCGAGATCTCCGAATTGCTGGCTGAGTCTATGGGCGTTTAGAGGCAGGTAGACAGGTATACACACACGTTGCTCCGTCATTGCGAACCGCGAAGCGGCGAAGCAATCCCCGCCTGGCCGTGAGATTGCTTTGTCGGGACGAACGCCTTCCTCGCAATGACGGCAAACGACCAAAGGAGAAACGACATGAAGATCGCGGTTCCAATCAAATTCGTTCCCGATCTCGTCGAAGAGCTCAGCATTGACGCCGGCGGCGCGGCCCTCGATACCTCCTGGCTGCGTTTCATCATCAACGAGTTCGACGATCACGCCGTCGAGCAGGCGATGTTGCTCAAGGAACGCGTAGGCGCGGAAGTGACCGTCGTCTGCGCCGAGGGCGATGGCGTGGACGATATCCTTTTCACCGCGGCCGCCAAAGGCGCGGACCGACTCGTCAAATTGACCGGCGACTTCGCGAGCGGGTGGAACAGTCACGCCGCGGCGCGCGTCCTGGCCGACCTGCTCAAGGAAATCCAACCCGATTTGATTCTGACAGGCGTGCAGGCGCACAACGATCTCGACGGTTCCATCGCCCCGCTCTTGGCGCAATATCTCGATATGCCGTATGTGGGTTATGTGGCAGGCGTAACCGCCGCCAGTAGTAGCGTCGTCATCCGCAAGGAATATCCGGGAGGAATCATCGGCGAAATGGAAGTGAAACTGCCCGCCGTTCTGGGAATCCAGGCCGCGGAGCAACCGCCGCGTTACGTCGCTTATAGCAAGATCAACCAAGTCAGCAAGACGGCCAAGATCGAAGAGCGCGCCATTGCGAGTCTCGATCCCATTGGCGGCGCGACCGTGACGCGCATGTTCAAACCCGAACCCGCGCAACGCGCGGAGATCTTCGAAGGCAACCCCGAGGAAGTTGCGGATCGCATGATCGGCATCTTCAAAGAACTCGGCGCGCTGTGAGGAGGCGGACATGAGTCAGGATATCTTCGTTCTCGTCGAACACCTGCGCGGAGGGGTCGCGGACATCTCCTATGTGATGTTGGCCGCGGCGCGAACTCTGGCGCAATCTTCGGGCGGAAAAGTCGCCGCGATCCTGCTCGGAAAGGACGCGCAAAAACTCGCGGGCAATCTCGCCGCCGATAAAGTTTTGTACGCGGATCATCCCGCGCTTGCGGAATTTACCTCCGAAGCGTATCAAGTCACGCTTGCCAAACTCATCGAAGAGCAATCGCCGCGCGCGGTTTTGTTCGGCCACACCACCATCGGCGCGGACGTGGCGGGCTGGCTCTCGGCGAAACTCTCGCTGCCGCTGGTCAGTTCGTGCATCAATTTCAGCAGTGAGGCGAAATTCATTTCGCAAATTTGCGGCGGAAAGATCATGGCCGAGGGCGACCTGCCCTCCCCCACAGCGCTCGTCACCGTGCTTCCCGGCGGATACAAATCCGAGCAGGGACAAAGCGCGCAAGCGCCGGCGCTCGAATCCTTTGCGCCTCCCGCGTTGGACAACTTGCGCGTGGCGCTCAAACAATATATCGAACCCGAAGCGGGCGATGTGGACATTTCCAAATCGCCGTTCCTCATCGCGGTCGGGCGCGGCATCCAGACCAAGGACAACATCGAACTTGCGGATGAACTCGCCAAAGCCACAGGCGGCACGGTTTGCGCCTCGCGTCCCGTCGTTGACCAGGGCTGGCTTCCAACCACGCGGCTGGTCGGCAAGTCGGGCAAGCGCGTCAAGCCCAAGGTGTATCTCGCGCTCGGAATCAGCGGCGCGCCCGAACACGTGGAAGGCATGGGCGAGAGCGACGTGATCGTAGCGGTCAACACCGATCCCAACGCGCCGATCTTCAACGTTGCCAAATACGGCGCGACCCTCGACCTGCTGGAACTCGTCCCGCAACTGACGGAGAAAGCCAAACAAGCCGTCGCAGGGTAAAGCTATGTCATACGAAACGATCAAATCCATCCTCGTCGCGCTCGCGCTGATTGCTTCGCTCGGCGTCTTCGCGCGTTACGCGTGGCAGCGATTGTGGGTCAACCTGCGACGCGGGCAACTCACTCCCCCGTTCAGGCAATGGGGCGAGCGGGTCAAAGGCTTGATCGTTTACGTCGGCGCGCAGTGGCGTCTCTTCCGCTTCCAAGTTCCGGGTGTGGCGCACTTCTTCATCTTCTGGGGCTTCCTGCTCCTCTCGCTCACCATCCTGCAAGCCATGGCCGAAGGCTTGATGGCGTTTGCGAATCCGCATTTTGTGATTCCCATCATCGGCACGTGGGGACCGCTCGCCTTCGTGCAGGATTTCTTCGCGCTGTTCGTCATCGCGGGCGTGACATACGGACTCTACCTGCGACTCGTTGTCAACCCCAAACGCTACGAGGGCAGTCACCGCGGCAAGGGCGTGAAGGTGTTGACCTTCATCCTGACGATCATGCTCTCGTTGCTGGCGATGAACGGACTCCGCATCAATCTTGACCTTGACCTGCTCGGGCGTTACAGGCCGATCTCCACCCTCATCGGCGGACTCTTCGCCGCCCTCCCCGAAGCGACCCAGTTCATCCTCGCCGAAGCCTCCTACTGGATTCACCTCGGCGTCGTGCTGATGTTCCTGACCGAACTGCCGCAGGGCAAGCACTTCCACATCGTGACTTCCATCCCTGCGGTTCTGCTCCGTGACCTCGAGCCGCGCGGACGATTGCCGAAGCCCTCCGAAAGCGCGTCTGGCGTCGGGACGATGGAACAATTCCGCTGGCGCACCATGCTCGACTTCTACACCTGCACCGAGTGTGGACGCTGTCAGGAGATGTGTCCCGCGCATACCACCGGTTCGACTCTATCACCCAAGTTATTGATCATGAACCTGCGCCACAATCTCGAGGAACGCGGCGCGGCGTTATCGGCGCATCAATCGAATGGCGTGTTGTCCAAATCGTTGATCGGCGACGTGATTGCCGAAGAGGCCGTCTGGAGTTGCACCACCTGTTACGCCTGCGATCAGGAATGTCCGCTGTTCATCGAGCACGTCAACCCCATCGTGGAAATGCGGCGGCATCTGGTTCTCGAAGGCCGCATGGACAAGATGTTGCAGGAGGCCCTCGCCAACCTCGGACGCTACGGCAATTCCCTCGGCCAGTCCGACCGCATGCGCGCCAAGTGGACGCAGGGACTCCAGCCCGCAATCAAAGACGCGCGCCGCGAGCCTGTCGAGTATCTGTGGTTCGTCGGCGATTACGCTTCGTACAGCCCCACCCTGACCGAAGTCACGCGCAAGACCGCGCAGGTCTTCCAGCACGCGGGACTCAACTTCGGCATTCTTTATGACGCGGAACGCAACGCAGGCAACGATGTGCGCCGCGTCGGCGAAGAGGGTCTCTTCGAAATGTTGAGCGGCAAGAACATGCAAGCGCTATCGAAGTGCAAATACGAGACCATCGTCACCACCGACCCGCACACCTACAACACCTTGAAGAATGAATATCCGTGGAACGGAAATCGTCCGCGCATTTTGCACTACACCGAATTGCTCGATCAACTTGTTACTTCTGGTCAACTTAAACTCAGCAAAAAACTCGACACCCGAATCACCTACCACGATCCCTGCTACCTCGGACGCTACAACAACGTCTACGACGCGCCGCGACGACTGCTTCATGCGACGGGAGCGAATCTCGTCGAGATGGCGCGTCACGGAGACCGCGCCTTCTGTTGCGGCGCAGGCGGAGGAAAAATTTGGATGGAGGAAAAGCCTGGGCGGGAGCGACCCAGCGAGATGCGAGTCAAAGACGCGGCAGAGTTGGCAGGAGTCCGCGAGTTTGTCGTCGCCTGTCCGAAGGATGTGACCATGTTCAAGGACGCGGTCAAAACCACAGGCAACGAGAGCAAGATACAGGTCAAGGATGTGATCGAGTTGGTTTACGAGGCAATGTGACCCGCGTCGTTGGCGTTCTCTAACGCCAGCCTGCGCTAGAGAGCGCAGAGTACGCATAATGATTTGAA
>CAZVAX010000046.1:0-7053 GCA_964625215.1 uncultured Anaerolineaceae bacterium
TGTGTTCATGCTTACATTTTACACTTTACTCAAGGTTTAGAGATAGGTTCTAAATTTCGGGGGTCTTTGTTTACAAGATCACTTTATCGTGCTGTTGCCATTTCCTGTGGAATTTTGGTTGCCTTTAAAATCAATCTCAAGGCTTCATTGACCGCCTCATCGTTTGGGAATGCCTTTGCCACGTCAGGCTCAAGTAGCACGACATTCGTTCCCAGTCTGCGCTTCGGGTCAAAGCGGCCTTTAGGCATAACGGGTAATTTCGAGAGATCGTATTCGTCTCTCAGTTCGTAATCATCCTGCTTCTTGGTAATAGGTTTCTTCATTTTTCGTCGCCTTTCTGGCGCTGATAATTCGGATTCGATCTTGGCGCTCGGTGTGTGCTGCCATCAACAATCTGCTTTTATTGGACAGTCCAATCGTGATGTATCTTTCCTCTTCTGTCGAGTGTTCTACATCCAAAAATGTGATGTACTGGGGATCATCAAAAATCGTGCTGGCCTCTTCAAAACTCACCTGATGCTTTTTCAGGTTGCTTTTTGCCTTGCCGGGATCCCATGCAAACTGATTGGTCATCTTTGCCTCGGCTTGATTTTACATCAAAAACGCGTGTTTCCCTGTGTGCGTCCACCTGTCTACCTCCCCCGCGCGACTTCGGATGTCTGTGGTTACGGAGAAGCGGCCAGCGGATGGGAAGCGGATAAGCGGATTCGGGGCGCGTTATCCGCGTATCCGCTTCGCGAAGCAATCCGTTGGTCATCGTTTGTTCGTACCCACCACCTGGCGCTGAGAATCCCGCACGGGGATGGAATCGCCCGTGCTCGGACAAAGTCCATGCGGACTGGCGCTGTCCGTGTTTACGTGTTTACGTGTTTACGTGTGTACCTGTATGCCTTTTCCGCGCGGAGGAGCGATGGGGGCGTGGGTCGCGGCAGAGCGGGGGTAAAATGGGAGAAATATTTTTGGAGGAAACGATGAAAAAGAAACCCAATTGGCTTTTGATCATCGGACTGTCGCTGGGAGGGTTGTGTGTGGTCGGCTGTATCGCGGCGGGGGCGTTGGTCTATTTTTTCCCATCCATGTATCAGGCCGCCCTGGACAATAGTTCGCTGGCGGTGGGAGATTCGGCTCCCGATTTCGAGCTGACCGCCCTGACCGGCGAAACGATCCGGCTCAGTCAATTTCGCGGCCAGCCCGTGCTGTTGACCTTCGGCGCGTCGTGGTGTCCCGATTGCCGGATCGAAGCGCCGTTGTTGGAGGAGTTGCACCGATCCCATCCCGGGTTGGTCATCCTGCTGGTGGACAGCAGGGAAAGTCCAAGCGTCGTTCAACGATACGCAAACGAGATGGGCATGACCCACCTCGTCCTCTTGGACCAGGACGGCGCGGTCAACGACCTGTATCAAATCTTCGCCATTCCCACCGAACTATTCATTGACGCCGACGGCGTGATTCGAGCCAAATTGGTCGAGCGCGTCACGCCGGAATTGCTCGCGGAAAAACTTCCGCTCATCGGCGTTACTCCATGACTGAAACGACCGGCAGGACATAGCCCGGCCCGATTTTTTCGCCAAAAGGGAAAATATCCCCAATAATGTCATACTTCCGTCATTTATGCCCGTTGCCCAATCCGCGCAACGGGCGTAAAATGACCCCGCCAGATGACCCTGGCAAGGAAACCGAGATGTCATCCGAAACCGAGACCAGCGATATAGATACCGACGATAAACAGCCGCCCCTCAAAGGTGGGGCATACGCGTTCACCAAACAAAACCCCTCCACCCCGTAGGAAGCCGCGCGCCTCCTGCGCGGTGAGACTTTAGCAGGAGGCCGTTATGATCAACTTTTTCAAAACCAGCGAACAGGGGCTCATTCACCTGGACTCCCCCGTCACCGGGTCGTGGATCAACGTCACCGATCCCACGCCCGAAGAGATCGCCTTCCTCACCGAAGAACTCGAAATCTACCCCGACCTCATCAACTATTCCCTCGACCTCGACGAAATGGCCCGCATCGAACGCGACGAGGACGAGGGCCACACCTTCATCCTATTACGCATCCCCCACTACCAGGGCGATAACGTGGACATTCCCTACGCCACCGTCCCGCTTGGCATCATCATCGTGGACGGCGTCATTATCACCGTCTGCCGCTACGAAACCGACATTCTCAAAACCCTCTGCAACGGAAAATATCGCGGCCTCAAAACCGGCAAGCGTTATCGCTTCGTGCTATACGTCTTCCTCGAAGCCGCCATCCGCTACCTGGCCCACCTGCGCGATATCAACAAACGCACCGAAGCCCTCGAAGACCAACTGCAAAAATCCACCCGCAACCGCGAAGTGCTGGAACTCGTTAAATACCAAAAGTCCCTCACCTACTTCGCCACCGCGCTGCGTTCCAACGAAGTGATGATGGAGCGCGTCCAGCGCATGAAACTCTTCAACCAATACGACGAGGACGCCGACCTGCTCGAAGACGTGCTCACCGAAAACCAGCAGGCCATCCAAATGACCAGCATCGCCACCGAGATTCTCTCCGGCATGATGGACGCCTTCGCCTCCATCATCTCCAACAACCTCAACGGCGTACTCAAAGCCCTGGCCGCGCTCACCATCATCGTCAGCCTACCTGGCACCGTGGCCGCGTTCTACGGCATGAACGTGACCCTGCCGGGCGAAGGCCATCCGCTGGCGTTCCTCACCGTGTTCGGCATCGCCATTGCCCTCACCGCCGTCGCTACATTTGTCTTCTACAAACGCGATTGGTTCTAATGCAAGCCGAACTCCTCCTCGACGCGCAAGCCGCCCTCGGCGAAGGCCCCGCCTGGGACGCCGCGACTCAAACCCTCTATTGGGTGGACATCCTCGCCAAACGCATCCACCTCCAGCGCGATGGCCGCGACAACTTCCTGCAACTCGACGAGTACGTGGGATGCGTAGCCCCGCGCCGCGGCGGCGGACTCATCGCAACCCTTCACGCTTCCTTCGCGACCCTCGAATGGGCCGCGCCGAAACCAACGTTTCTGGCCCGCGTAGAGGAACCTGCCTCCAACCGCTTCAACGACGGCAAATGCGACCCCGCCGGCCGCCTCCTCGCTGGGACCATGGACATGGGCGAAAAAAATCCGAGCGGCAACTTGTATTCACTCGAAGCGGGCAAACCTCCGCGCGTGTTGATCAGCGGCGTCACCATCTCCAACGGCCTCGCTTGGAGTCCCGATTACAAAACCTTCTACTACATAGACACGCCCACGCGCCAGATCCGCGCCTACGACTACAACCTCGACACCGGCGACCTCTCCAACCCGCGCGTCGCGGTCCAAGTCCCCGCCTCGATGGGCTGGCCGGACGGGATGACCAGCGACATGGAGGGCCGACTCTGGGTCGCGCTGTGGGGAGGATCACGCGTCGCGCGGTGGAACCCGCTCAGTGGTCGCGTCGAAGCGGAGGTCAGTGTGCCAGCATTACAAACCTCGTCGTGCGTCTTCGGCGGCCCGCGGCGCGATATCCTGTTTGTCACCTCGGCCCGCGTCGGCATGGTTGCATCGGCGCTCGCGCAGAGTCCGCTTTCGGGAGGCGTGTTCCAAATCCAAACGCAGACCGAGGGCATGCCGACGTTTGCATTCGCGGGGTAGTACCGCAACATTCATGTTGCCACTGGGCGCAAGATGAATCTTGCGATACTGGTTGGCGCGAGTAAAATACATCCATGAACCAACGCATCGGCTACATTGACATCGCCAAGGGGTTGGGAATCTGCGTCATCGTGTTGGCGCACAACGACCTGGCGGGTTACCATCCCACCCTGCACAAATTCATTTACGCGTTCCACATTCCGCTGTTCTTCTTTTTATCGGGCCTGTTCTTCCGGCCCGAGCGTTCGTTTGGGGAGACATTGACGCGCCGCTTCAACACGTTGATGAAACCGTACTTTTTCACGCTGTTTATGATCTATCTGGGCGAGGCCGCGTTCGGAAATATGTCGTTCGAGAACATCGCCGGGCGCATCTTCAAATCGCTCTACGCGACGGGGCATTACATTGACTGGGTGCAGTTGTGGTTCATCCCGCATCTGTTCGCGGTGAGTCTGTTCGCGTGGATCGCGTGGCGCACGCTGCTTGGCCGCGTGAAATGGGACTGGCTGCGTTGGCTGTTTCTGTTCGGCATGTTGGCGCTCGGCGTTTTCAACGCGCCATACTTTTGGCCCTTCACCGCGCCCATCCTGAACAAGGAACTTTACGGCCTGCCTTTCAGCCTCGACCTTGTTTTCGCGAGCGGCTTTTTCTTTTTGCTCGGCTACGAGGTAAACCAAAAACCGCTGGAGAAATTCTTCGCCTCGCCGTTTACGCTCGTCGCTTCGTTTGGCCTGTTGCTCGCGGCGATCCTCACTCTCGAACCCACGCTCGACTTCAACACGCGCACGTATCCATCGCTCATCGTCAACACAATCGAAGCCCTGCTCGGCATCACGATGATCCTGTCGCTGGCGCGCAATTTGGAGAAGTGGTCGGAGCGCGTCGCGAACGTCTTCCGTTATTTTGGGAGCATCTCGCTCGTCATCCTGATCTTCCACGTTCCGATCCAGGAGACCATGTTTGGAAAGTTCTCCCGCATGGGAATTCCCACCGATCCCTCGATCCTTCTCGCCTTCCTGAGCGGCGCGCTCCTCCCCGCGCTGATCTACGAACTGGCGATTCGTCGCAACCCGACCTTGCGTCCGTGGTTTGGGTTCGCAACAGAAGAGAGGGAAAAAGAAATCCGTGAGACTCCGCCCAATCCGTGAAATCCGTGTACCGGAATTTTCAGCCCCCGTCTTTTGGACGAGGGCTGTTTTGTGTCAGTCGAGTTTGGGGATCGCGGGCGTGCGGCGCATTTGGTCTTCCTCCACCACGCGGATTCCGTTTTGCACCTGGTTGGCGAGTTTGTTCAGTTCGTCCTGCAATTTCTGGAGGGTGTTGACCACGTAATCGTCCGCGTCGCGGCGGATGCCCTCCGCCTCGCCGCGCGCTTGACTAATGATCTGTTCGGCGCGGCGTTGCGCCTCCTGCACGATCAAGTCGCGTTGCACGAGGTCGTCGGCTTTTTGGCGGGCGATCTCCACCGTGCGGTTGGACTCCTCCTGGGCCTGCGCCAGGACGCGGTCGCGTTGGGCGAGGAGTTGCTGGGCCTTCTTGACCTCTTCGGGAATCGAAATCCGCATCTGGTCAATGATGTCCAGCATTTTATCCTCGTCCACCATCACGTTATGCGTGAGCGGAAAAGGTTTACTCTGGTTGAAGAGTTCTTCGAGGCGGTCAATGAGGTGAAGGATATCCATAAATGCCTCCGTGGAACGGATGACGTTATTCTATCGCATTTTGTGGGTGGGATACAGGTAGACAGGTACACAAGTACACAGGTTGCGAGCGAAACGTGTATACGTGTCTACGTGTGTACCTGTGTACTAATCGCGCAACGCATTCGGGAGCGGCTGGTGATTCCCATCGCTAATCTTGTGTTTCAATGTTTCACGCACGAACGGCGGAACCATCGAAGAGACGTCTCCATCCAGCATGGCAATCTCTTTGACCGTGCTCGATGAAAGGAAAGTGTGTTCCTCCGCCGTGATGAGCGCGATGGTTTCGATGTCGGGCGTGAGACGCTGGTTTGCCAAGGCCATGCGGAATTCAAATTCAAAATCCGAGAAAACTCGCAGGCCGCGGACGATCACCTGCGCGCCGATCTTGTGGGCAAACTCCACAGTGAGACCAGAGTAACCAGTGACGCTGATCTTCGGGTTGTCTGCAACGGCCTGTTTCACAAGGTCAATCCGCTCTTCGGGGGAGAAGAGCAGGTTCTTGAGCGGCTTGTCGTAGACGGCCATGACCACCTCATCGAATAACCGCGAAGCGCGGCGGGCGATGTCCATGTGGCCGTAATGGATGGGGTCGAATGTGCCGGGGAAAATTGCTTTAACCAATTTTATTCTCCGTTGATGGTAGGGGCAGACCTACGTGTCTGCCCAGGGCGAACACATAGGTTCGCCCCTACGTGTCTGCCCTGGTTTTTGGGCGCAACGAGCGGGGGCAGACACGCAGGTCCGCCCCTACGAATCTACGAAACGTCTCCTGAACTCTTGCCCCAGAAGCGACCTAACGCTTCGGCGAGTAACTTATGTTCGGGCAATTCGAGATTTGGATCTTTCTCGAATAACATCTGCGCCTGGTTGCGGGCTTTTTCGATGAGCGGAATATCGGTAATGCTCGCCATCTTGAGCGTGGATGCGAAGCCTGCCTGGCGTGTGCCGAGGAATTCGCCGGGGCCGCGCTGCTGCAAATCGCGGTCGGCGAGGAGGAAGCCGTCGTTGGTCTCGGCCATGGCTTGCAGGCGTTCATTCTCGACCGCGTCCTCGTGGTCGGGGACGAGCAGGCAGTAGGATTGCGCCGCGCCGCGTCCGACGCGGCCGCGCAGTTGGTGGAGTTGGGCGAGACCGAAATGGTTCGCGCCCTCCACGAGCATGACCGTCGCGTTCGGCACGTCCACGCCGACTTCAACCACAGTGGTCGAGACGAGGATGTCGTATTTCTTGTCGCGGAAGTCGGCCATGACGCGGTCTTTCTCGTCGGGCTTCATGCGTCCGTGCAGGAGACCGAGTTTCAGGTCGGGGAAAATTTCCTTTTGGAGTTTCTCGTGTTCCTCGGTGGCGGCTTTGAGATTGTCCATCTTCTCGCTTTCTTCCACGAGCGGATAGATGATGAAGGCTTGGCGTCCGTCCTTGATTTGCGAGCGGATGAGGGAGAAGGCGCGCTCCAACTCTTGCGGACGGAGGACATACGTCTCGATGGGCTGACGGCCTGCGGGCATTTCGTCCATGACAGAGAGGTCGAGGTCGCCGTAGAGGGTCAGGGCGAGGGAACGCGGGATGGGGGTGGCGGTCATCACCAAAAGATGAGGCGTGGTGCCTTTGTTGCGGAGCGCGGCGCGTTGTTCGACGCCGAAGCGGTGTTGTTCGTCAATCACGACGAGTTGCAAATCCTGGAACGCGACGGGGTTTTCGATCAGCGCGTGCGTGCCG
>CAZVAX010000046.1:7063-30445 GCA_964625215.1 uncultured Anaerolineaceae bacterium
GTGCCGACGATGACTTGAATCGTCCCGTCCGCGAGGCCCGCGCGGATTTCTTCTTTTTCTTTTTCAGGTGTATCGCTGACCAATAGACGAACATTCGTGCCTGAAAGCAAACTCGTAAAAGTTCGCAAATGTTGTTCAGCGAGAATCGAGGTCGGCGCCATGATGGCGGCTTGCGCGCCTGATTGATTCACAATCGCGGCGGCGAGCGCGGCGACGACAGTTTTTCCCGAACCGACATCGCCTTGCAAGAGACGGTTCATCGGGCGGCCAGCGTTGAGGTCGCGGCGGATCTCGTCGAGGGCGCGGGTCTGCGCGCCTGTCAGGGTGAAGGGAAGGCCAGCCACGCGCGCGCCCAGCCACTCGTCGGAGGTTTCGAAGCGGCGGGCGGTGGCGGCTTGCCAGTCACGTTTTTGCGCGAGCACGCCCATCTGCAAGAAGAAAATTTCATCGAAGGCGAGTCGGGCGCGGGCTTTCTTCAGTTCTTCCTGTGAGTCGGGGAAATGCGCCTGCCCGATGGCGCGGCCGAGCGGGAGCAACCCCGCCGAAGTCCGAATCGAATCGGGCAGGTGATCCACGAGCGCGGGCGCCCAATACGTCACCACCTGGTTCATCAATCCGCGCAGCCATTTTTGCGTGATACGTTGGGTGAGCGGGTAGATCGGCACGATGCGATTGGTGTGCAGGTGTTCGGCCTCGACGGGCTCGAAGTCGGGGTTGGTCATCACGAGGCGGCCAAGCGCTTGCGTCAGTTTTCCCGAAGCGGCGATGTTGTCGCCCACTTTCATGCGGTTGGCGATCCAGGGTTGGTTGAACCACGTGAGTCGCAGCGCGCCCGTGCCGTCGGTGATGACGGCTTCGGTGAGTTGCAGTTTGCCGCCCTTGACAGGCCGCGTGGACACCGACTGCACCGCGCCGATGACGGTGACGATTTCGTTGACCCACAAATTTTTGATGGGTTTGAGTTGGCTGTAATCTTCGTAGCGACGCGGGAAATAATAGAGCATGTCGCCGAGCGTGACCATGCCGAGCTGGCCGAGGGTCTGCGCGTGACGCGGTCCGACGCCCTGGAGGACGGTGAGTTGCGCGCCGAGCGCGGCGGGCGTGGCGGAGGTACGTCCGCCTGGCGCGCTCTCGCTTCTTCCTTGACCCTGAGCGGGCGCGCGGGTTGCGGGCGGACGCGGCGCTTCGGCTTTTTCGCGCAGCGGCTGAGACGGTTTCCCCTCAGGCTCCAACCACTTCGGCATTTCGTCTTGAACCCTCTCTCCCGTCTCCCCCGCGGGGGGAGAGGCTGGAGGTCTGGCGGGTTGTTGCGGTCTTGGTTGTTGCTGTGGTCGTTGCGGACGCGGCTGGCCTTGCGGTTTTTGCGTGGCTTCGGGATAGGTTTCGCCGAGACGTTTCCACAATCCCTTGAGCGAGTCGGCGCGGCCTGAGGGAGTCAGCGCCTCGTAGCCTTTGAGTCGCTGGGTCACCGCCTGGACGACGGCCTCTTCCACGCTCTCGGCGCGGGCTTCACTTTCCCAAAAGTCGAGGATCTTGACCAGTCCGCCGATGATGGCGGTGTTGTTGTATCCATTCTCGTGTTCGAGGCGGAAGAATTTGCGGAGTTTTTCGAGGGAGGGGAGCATGGGACTATTTTATCATGGGGGGGAATGCGGTACACGGATTACGCGGATTTGACGGATTTACACGGAGATTTTTAGCCACAGATTTCATGGATTTTTAAAAACCCAATCTGTGCTAATGAATTTTGAATTTACTTGTTCCACCAGGAAATTTCCATCTACCTTTGGGGTTTGGGTTTAGCCTATTATCGGGAATCCGAGTAGGTGGTAAAATGCACCAATTCGATTCTTGGTGAGAGGAGAAAATATGTCTACGCCAGGTGAGTCACAATTCGTTTTTATCAACGAATCTGTATTGAATTCGGCTAAGTCTCGTTATGAGACTGACAAGGCCAATCATAGATTTGGTATTTCTAGCGTGGTTAACGATTTTTTCCAATTTCTCACTAAACCATCGTCTGGACGAAGAGGATATTTACTTGTGCTATTTGGGCGAATGGAAGCACCAGATATAATTCACTATTCGGACTACTATGATATTGTGATTCGAATCCCATTCAGCAATCTAGAGTATGCCTATTTTCTAAACCTGCTGGGTCTGGACTCGCAATCATATTATGGCCTTTGGAGACGAGGCGGCTTCCTCTTTCTTATAGGCGAAGAGCCAGAGAACTTGAAAAGAGAAAGATTGTCCAATGAACTCCAGAGTAACGCGTCATCATTCTACCCAAACGATCATATGGTATTGCGTTTTAAACTCGGCGTCCCACTTACAGAGATAAGCTTGCCAAAAAACCTCTCGAATTTTGAAAGGGACAAACTGATGAGTCTGTTTCTGGCATATCAACTGAAGATAGCCAATCAATATACGCTGGTTAAAATATTGAATACAAAAGAAAAGACCCATCGCGACAAGATGCAAGAATGTTATGATGTGTGTGAAGTAGAACGCAGGAATCTTTTCTCGTCATTAGAGAACCTTGGCTGGAGCTGGCCAGTATTAAACAATCAGGTTAACGATACGAGATATAAAGAATGGAGTTTGGAAAACGGGGAATGGAATATTCATAAAGTGGATGCTACCTTTACAAGACCAGCGCAGATAAACGAAGAAATGTATGAAGATAGGGCAGTAAAATCAATAGTAACTATCCCAAAAGAGAAAAAGATTGTCAAAAAGCAACTTGGAGAAATTCCCAATAAGTCAACTGCCAAGAAAGGCAGGACGGTTTCAGCAAATAAAAAGGCTTCGAGAAAAAAAGTTAGCAAAGCGGTTAAAAAAACAAAGCCAAAAGCAAAGCGAAGCAAGTAGTACAACAAGCCCCTAACAAAAAGACTTTGCTAGGGGCTTTCTTTTGTTACGCTTCTCGAAATTTTTACGTCACTTCACCCGCATTCCGCTCGCCCTTGTCCCACGGCGAACCTTGCGTCGGGTCGGGGTCGCCGAAGCAGGTCAACGCGGCGGGGATGAATGGGTCAGCGGAGATTTGGCTGTAATTGATGAAGACGGTGGGAGCGGTCATGGTGTCCCTCGGTGAGGCATGGAGCGCAGATACTAATTGCCGCCGATGTCGCTGGTCATTGGTTTTGTTTTTCCAGATATATCCGTGCGGCTTCCAAAAACTCACGCGCCTGGTTGATCATCTTCGCGGCGATTTCCTGTTCAATGCCCGTGTCAACCCCATAATCTCCAGTGATACGCGTTTCAAACCCATCGCGCAGCCAACGGTGGAACTTCGGGTCAAGTTGTTTGGTCTTGGCAAAGTGTTTTCCATACGCCGCAATGACCTGGCCATGCTGGTTGAGTTTCAAGTCAAACTCGTTGTACAGCAACGCCTCCGCGACGTAGAACATGGAGTAATACGCGCGCCCAACCGCGATCTCGGCCTTGTCCATATTCAACAATCCTTCGGCGCCCTCGATGGCGTCCAAAGCCTTGTTGAGCAGTTTGCTGGCGTAGTCTTTCATGCAGGCAGTCCCTCCTTGTGGATGTTGTAGATTAGCGGTCTTTCGCCGCTGTCATTCTCCCACTGTAACTCTTTGATGAAAATACAACTGACAGTCACATCGTATTCCAAGGATACATCGCTCGCCAATTGACTAATTTTCTTTTGCTCCCCCCAATAGTTTTTGTAATCCTTCAACAGGATCATCACATCCACATCCGAACCCTCGCGATAATCACCGCGCGCGTACGACCCGTACAGGTAGACGCCTTTCAACCTGTCCCCGTAAATGCGGACAAGCCCTTCCTTCAATTCCTTCATCAGTTTTCTGATTTTCAAGGGAACTTGGCGGTTCATGCTTCTATTTTACTCCATCCTTTTGCCTGCCGCTCGCCCTCTTCTCACGGGGAGCCTTGCGTCGGGTCGGGGTCGCCGAAGCAGGTCAACGCGGCGGGGATGAATTGGTCAGCGGAGACCTGGCTGTAACTGATGAAGACGGTGGGAGTCATGGTGTCCCTCGCTGGGGTGAGAGGCGGTTTACATATCGTTGAGTTTCAATCCTATAACCTGTGGATATTTTACGCCCTCACCGACGCGAATCCCAATCCATTCGGTCCCACATGCGCGCCGATGACGGTGGTCACGTTGACGAGGAGGATGTCGCGCGGCAACTCGCGTCGGGATTCCTCCATCAGGCGGGTGAGGAAGTTTCGGGCGCGAGTCTCGGCCCCGGTGTGCAGAATGGCGAGTCGCTCCAGCGGCAGGTCGGCTTTGAGGAGGATCGCCGTTCGTTCGTCGGCTTGACTTGTCGTGCGCGCCGCGCCGATGGGTTTGAGCGCGCCGTCGGCCAACTCGACAATTGGCTTGATGCTGAGCGCGCCGCCCAACATGGTGATGGCGGCAGGGACGCGTCCGCTGCGGCGGAGGAAATCCATGGTGTCGAGCGCGGCGCAGACGCGGAGTCGCTGGCGGGCCGAGGCGATGGAGGCGAGCGCGCCCGCTACAGTTGAGTCTGATTCGGCGGCTTCAGCGGCAGAGAGAACCTGGAAGCCGAGTCCGAGCGAGAGTGAACCAGAGTCCACCACGGTAACGCGGTCCGAAAAGTCGCGCGCGGCTTGGGTCGCGACGCTACAGATGGCGGTCAATTGCGCGGCGGCATGGACCGAGACGACATGGTCACAGCCCGCGTTGAAAAGTTTTTGGTAGCGCGTCGAAAAATCGCCGATGGAGGGCGCGGCGGTGGTGGGGAAGATCTTCATGCCGGGCAGGCGCGTGTAAAAATCGTTGCGGCTGATGCCCGCGCCGTCGGCATATTGCTTGCCCTCGATGACGAGGATGGTGGGAACGACTTCGATGCCGAAGCGTTCGACGAGGTCGAGGGGCAAGTCGGAGGTGGAGTCGGTGACGAGGCCTAATTTCATGTCAATCCAAATTTCGGACGGCGGGATGCGCGAGGCCGATGAGGGTCATCAGAATCGTGCCGATGCCGCCGATGATGAAGATGGCCGGCGCGCCGAGCAGATCCGCGCCAATGCCGGCCAGCGCGAACCCGATGGGCAGCAACACCCACGAACCGAGCGAGTCGAACGCGTACACGCGGCCGAGTTTGTCGTTCGGAACCATCTCTTGCAACGTGTTCGTCCACACCAGGCCGAAAATGTTAAAGTTGAATCCGAAGACGAACATGGCATAGATGAGAACAGGGATGGGCGCTTTGAAACCGAAGAGCAGGAGGATGAAACCATTGAACGTCACGCTGAGGTATCCCCACAATCCGCGATGGCGCAGGCCATGGAGGTCAAAACCAAACATAGCGCCAGGAACAATGGAGGTTTGTGATCAATCTTCATGATAACTCCCTTTAAAAAAATCGGCTCTCCCGTTTCTGACGGGAAGAAAAACGCCAAGTCAATTCTTTGCCACAGATTTCACGGACGCTTTGCGCGCTGATTTTTTTAAACCAATCCGCGTACATCCGTGAAATTCGCGGCTAAGGTTTTTGGTTTTCCCGTTAATTACGGTAGAGCCAAAAAATCGTGCGTCACTCCACCGAAATCAAAAACGGATAATGCGGTTGTCCGCCATCCTGCACTTCGATCTCCTGCGCGGAGTATTTCTCGCGCGCCACGTCCGCGATGCGGAGGGCCTCGGCGTGATTCAAATCTTCGCCATAGTAGAAAGCGATCAGTTCGCGCTTGCCGGCTTCGGCTTTTTCGAGCAGGCCCATCACAGCCTCCTCCACCGACGCGGCGGAGAGGACCAGTTTGCCGTCCAGCAGCGCGATAACCTGGCCCGACTCCACGTTCACGCCGTCAATCTCGACGGTGCGCGTGGCGACGGTGATCTCGCCGGTCTGCACGGAGGCCAGGGACTTGGTCATCTTCTCGGCGACGGCATCCACCTCGCCGTCCGGGTTGTGCGCGAGCATGGCGGAGAGTCCCTGCGGGACCGTGCGACTCGGCACGACCGCAACGGACTTCACTGTCACATCCTTGGCTTGGTTGGCGGCCAGGATGATGTTCTTGTTGTTCGGCAGGATGATGACCTTGTCGGTGGGCAGGTTTTCGAACGCGGCGAGAATCTCCTGCGTGGACGGATTCATCGTCTGACCGCCCTCCACGACCGCGGCCACTCCGAGGGAGGCGAAGATGCGGCTCAGTCCGCGCCCCGGCGAGACGACCACCACCGCGATCTGTCCCGGCTCCACGGGCTGGAATTCGATCTTTTCGTTCTTGGCCTTTTGAATGTCATCCATCTGGGCGAGCAGGTTTTCCATCGCCACTTTCGTGATCGTGCCGATGCCCATGATGTAGTCAATGGGTTCGTAGCGCTTATCGAGCGGCACATGGATGTGCATGCGATACATCCCCTCGCCCTCGCCCACCTGGATCGAAGTTCCCATCGTTTCGAGTTTGCCATAGAACGATTGCAGGTCGAGCGTCCCATCGGGGAAGAAATCCACCACCACTTCGTAATCCTGACCTTCTTCAACGGACTCCATCGCCTCTTTGAGATTCATCGCCGACATCGGCTGGACGCTCACGGTCGGAACGTCGAGCGGCTGGCCGTTGAAGTAGCGCATCATCCCCTCGAAGATGAAGAACAGCCCCTTGCCGCCCGAATCTACCACGCCCGCCTGCTTGAGCACCGGCAACAACTCCGGCGTATTCTGCACCGACGCGTCCGCGGCCGGGATGACGCGCTCCAGGATCTCGATCGGATCCTGCGTCTCGGTCAGCGCGGACTCCGCGGCGGCCGCGACATCCTTCGACACGGTCAGGATCGTCCCCTCCACCGGGCGGACGACGCCCTTGTAGGCCGTGTCGCGCGCCTCGATGAATCCCTTCACGAGGGTCGCGCCGTCAATCGTCTCCGCGCCGTGCAGGCCGCGCGCAAAGCCGCGCCACAACTGCGAAAGGATCACGCCCGAGTTGCCGCGCGCGCCCATCAACGCGCCCTTGGCCACCGCGGCGGCCATCTCGCCCGCGTTGCGTGCGCCCAGTTCGGCGATCTCATTCCATGCCGATTGCATGGTCAACGTCATGTTCGTGCCGGTGTCGCCGTCGGGGACCGGGAATACGTTCAGCGCGTTGACCGTCTGCTGGTTGGTGCGCAGCCAAGCCAGCCCGGCCTGGACGAGTTCCTTCAGCGCGAGACCGTCAA
This sequence comes from uncultured Anaerolineaceae bacterium, assembly GCA_964625215.1. Classification (GTDB taxonomy): domain Bacteria; phylum Chloroflexota; class Anaerolineae; order Anaerolineales; family Villigracilaceae; genus Denitrolinea. The sequence goes on from CAZVAX010000046.1 coordinate 14,235, forward strand.
TCGGATTCTTGCGAATGTCGCGCAGGTGTTTGGCCTGAATGTCGGATGAACCTAGACTCATGAAGCGCTCCTCAATCGCCGCGTAATAGGCGTTCTCTAACGCCGACAGCGCGCAAGAGCGCGCGCCCTACGCGAAAAAAATTAATCCACATCGCTGACGCGCAGGCTCGCCACATGCACGTTGACCGAGTTGACCTTCAGCCCCAGCGCCTTTTCCACATGGTAACGAACGGTGTTGGCGACGCTGTTCGCCACCGACTGGACGCGCGTCCCGTATTCCACAATGACATTCACCTCAATGTCAAGAATGTCGCCCTCGTAGTGGACGGTGACGCCGCGCGAGGGTTCGTGGGTGATGCTTTGCGCCAGTCCCTCCACCAGGTTGCGCGGGGCCAGTCCCACCACGCCGTAGGATTCGAGCGTGGCGCGATAGGCGATGGTCGCCACCGCCTGGGGGGAAATATGGATGCTTCCGTAAGATGTGTTGTCTTTGCCCATATTCTTTCCTTTGCTTCTTATATAACAGCTTGCCTTGAAGATGGTTGCGTCCTGTGGTACAATGCGGCGCTTGCGCGGGAAATCCTGCTCGACGCAAAGTGAAACTGGAAAGGAACGTACTCCCATGAAATGCGCTCACTGCGGTAAGACCACCACCTTCGGCCATAACCGGTCATTCTCCCTGCGCGCCACCAATCGCAAGTTCCTCCCGAACCTGCAAAAAGTGACGCTGGTCGAGAATGGCCGCAAGGTCCAAAAAGTGCTGTGCGCCAAGTGCATCCGCACCACGGCCAAACCGGCTTAAGTTTACAACTTCTTCTGACAAAGATCGCGACCCCACGGTCGTGATTTTTGTTTAAGGTGGACACGTATCAAGCGCACACGTAGACAGGCGCACACGTAAACACAACGGAATACGAAACACATGCATGTAACTCGTAACGTGTAACTTCTATCTCCTACCTCCTATCTTTCTCAACTCCCGAATCCCCGCCTCAATCCCCTGCGGATGCCCGAAGACGAAACTGCCCGACACGAACGTATCGGCTCCGGCTGCGCGGACTTCGGGCAGGGTTCGCGCGGTCAAGCCGCCATCCACCTCCAGCCGCGCGGACGAACCGAGCGCGTCCAACGCGCCGCGTAGTTGACGAATCTTCGGCAACACTTCTGGGAGGAACGCCTGACCGGAGAATCCGGGGTTGACGCTCAACACGAGAACAAGGTCCGCCAAATGCAAAACCGGCTCGATGGCCGAGGCGGGCGTGCCGGGATTGAGGGTGACTCCTGCCTTGCATCCCAGCGACTTGATCTGTTGGAGCGTGCGATGCAAGTGAGGGCAGGTTTCAACGTGCACGGTGATGTGCGCCGCGCCCGCTTTCGCAAACGCTTCGATGAGACGTTCCGGCTGTTCGATCATCAAGTGAACGTCCAGCGGAAGGCTCGTTGCGCGGCGGCAGGCTTGCACCACCACCGGCCCCATGGTCAAGTTAGGGACGAAGTGGCCGTCCATCACATCCACGTGGATCCAGTCCGCGCCAGCGGATTCGCAGGCGGCCAGGTCCGCGCCGAGGCGGGTGAAGTCAGCCGAGAGGATGGAAGGGGCGAGGAGAAAGTCGCGTGTCATGGGTTATAGGCGAAGTACACCCACATCCAAAACGGGATCAAGCCCCCGACCGCGATCACGGCCAGGAGGCCGAGACCGATGGTTAGCCAGTCAATGTCAAGGCTGATGGGAGATGGATCCGGCTCGTAAACGGGAGCCGCTTTGGGCTGAGTCTGCGAAACGGCGGGCGGTTCCTCGAAGTTGTTGACCGCTTCGGGAGTCAGGTTGAGTTGCGGAGGCGTCTCCTCGCGCAGAGTCCCAAAGCGCATCAGCACGCGCCCGAGTTGGTCGGCGGTGCGATAGCGGGCCGAGGGTTCTTTCGAGAGGATCTTGGTTTCGATCTCTTCGAGCGCGGGCGGCACATCCGGCAAATATTCGGCCAGGCGCAGCGGCCGCGAGTTGACGTGGGCGCGCGCCAGGTCGTCGGCGGTGGCTCCGGTGAAGGGCAACGTGCCGGTCAGCATTTCGTACATGACCACGCCCAGCGAGTAGACATCGGAGGCGGGTGAGGGCGCGATGCCGCGCGCCTGCTCCGGCGAGAAATATTGCGGCGAGCCCCACACCACTGAGTCACGGTCGCCGGGGCGGATGGTGGAGAGGGCGCGGGCGATGCCGAAGTCGGTGACCTTGAGGCGCATGTCGGGCGTGATCAAAAAGTTGTGCGGCTTCACGTCGCAATGAACAAGGCCGGCGCGATGAGCGTAACCGAGACCCGCGCAGGCCTGCACCATCAACGTGACCGTGTCCTCGATGGTGAAACGGCCGCGCTTGCGCAGGAGCGACTTGAGATCCGTGCCGGGCACGTGTTCCATCACGATGAAGAGTTGCCCCTCGGCCAGGCCGAAGTCGTGCACGGTGACGATGTTGGGATGCGAAAGGTTGGCGGCGGCGCGCGCCTCCTGGCGGAAGCGTTCCTGAAATTCCTTGCTGCTCGAAAAGTCGGCGCGCAAAATTTTGATGCCCACCGAACGTTCGAGCATCAGGTCGCGCGCCCGAAACACCTCCGCCATCCCGCCGGAGCCGATGCGATCGAGCAGTTGGTAACGCTGGTTGAGGAGGTCGCCTTCCTTCATTATTGAAATTATATCATCGTAGAACAAAATGGCATTTTGTCCTACACTCTCGTATAATCCATCCATGCGACGCGCCCTCCTCCTCTACAACCCCGTGGCCGGACGATTCCCAGTCAAACCCTTCCTCGGCTCAGTTACCAAGACCCTCGCTCACGCCGGCTGGACCACCGACGTGGTCGCCACGCAAAGCGGACAGCACGCCACCGAGACGGCCCGACGCGCAGCCGCCGAGAGATACGATGCCCTCTTCGCTTCCGGCGGCGACGGGACGATTGGTCAGGCCGCCTCGGGCCTGGTCGGCTCCCAAACCGCGCTCGGCATCCTGCCCTCCGGCACAGCCAACGTGCTGGCCCTCGAACTCGGTCTGCCCGTCTTCGCATGGACGCGCTGGTGGGCGCTCGCGCAAAACGCGCGCGCGCTCGCGGCCTCTCCCGCCTGCGCCGTGGACGTTGGCGTTTGCAACGGTCAGACCTTCCTACTCTGGGCCGGCATGGGACTCGACGCCATGACCATCCACGCCCTCGAGCCGCGCATCCGCGTGGAAAAATTTTTTTCCGTTCCCGAATATTTTGCCGCCACCGTCCGCAACGCCAGCGTGTGGAGCGGCGTCAGCCTGCGCCTGTGGGCCGACGAACAGGAAGTGGAGGGCCACTTCATGGTGGCGGTGGCCAACAATATCCGCCGCTACATGGGCGGACTCGCCGTCCTTTCCCCCGACGCCTACATTGACGACGGTCTCTTCGACATCTGGCTTCTCTCCGGCAACAGCCTCGCCGACGCGCTCCGCCAAGCCTACGACCTCTGGCGCGGCTATCATCTCACCTCCAACACCGCGCGCCGCATCCCCTTCCGCACCCTGCGCGTCGAAGCCGAGACCCCCTTCCTCGTTCAGACCGACGGCGAACCCGCGCCCGAAACGCGCCGCGTCGACATCGCCATCCAGCCGCGCGCCCTCAAGTTGCTTTTGCCGCGTCACGCCCTCGGCCTGCTTTCGCAGCCGCCGCAATAGAACGATATAATCACATCGCTTCCACGATGAACCGCGCCCCTCGTCAACTATTCACCCCGACCGTACTCATCATCGCCTTCGGATTCGCCTGCCTGTTGACCGCGATCACCCTGATCGTGATCGGACTGACCGCCTCGCCTCGCGCCGCCGACCCCGGGTTTGTTCCCGCCGCCCTGACCGTGATCCCCGCCCCCACCTCGACTCCGTTCGCCACCCTGACTCCCACCTTCGACCCCAACCAGATCGGCGCCCCCACCATCCCCGCCGGCGAGATCGCCATCGGCGCGTATGTTCAGATCACCGGCACCGAGGGCCAGGGACTTCGCTTGCGCTCCGGGCCGGGACTCTCCACCACCCTGCTTTTCCTGGGCGAAGACTCGGAGGTCTTTCAGGTAAAAGACGGCCCGAAAGAAGCGGATGGATACATTTGGTGGCACCTCGTCGCGCCCTACGACGCGTCCCGCGCGGGGTGGGCCGCCGCGAACTTCCTGACCGTTGTCCCGCCGCCGCAATGAATCGTTCACGCGTGCGCGTCGCGCCTTTCCATCTGGGACTATTCTGACCCGTTTGGCGCGACGCGCTCTCGCTCCTGAGGAATAATGACCAAACGCCCCACCGGAATCACCGCCAACAAAACCGCCCGCGAACTGACCCTCGCCTGGAACGACGGCCACGTCAGCGTCTATCCCTTCGGGCTGTTGCGCGCCGCCTGTCCCTGCGCCTCCTGCCGCGGCGGACACGAAAACATGAAAGCCGTCCCCGACGCGTCCATGTTCGAAGCGAACCTGCCCGACTCCCCCGAAACGCGCCTGACCAACATCCGCGCCGTTGGCTCGTACGCCATCACCATCATTTGGGAGGATGGTCACGATTACGGAATCTACAATTGGTATTACCTGCGCGCGCTGTGCCCGTGCGAGGAACATCGAGGAAAGGCTTAACCATGCCTAAAACCCAAACCCGCTTTGTCTGCCAGAATTGCGGACGCGTGTCCGCTACATACATGGGCAAGTGTCCGCAGTGCGGAACGTTCAGCTCAATGGTCGAGGAGATCGTGCACAACGAATCGAGCGCCAAAACAGCCGTCGTGCGTGGACTCGGCGGCCGCTCGCAGCCGCGTCCCATCGGCGATGTGAGCGGGCAGGAGGAGGATCGCATCCACCTGCCCATCGGCGAGTTTGCGCGCGTGCTGGGCGGAGGCATCGTCCCCGGCTCGATTGTGCTGGTCGGCGGCGACCCGGGCATCGGCAAGTCTACGCTGATGTTGCAGATGGCGATGGAGATGGCCAAGAGTCAGCGCGTGCTGTACGTGTCGGGCGAAGAGTCCGAGCGGCAGATCAAGATGAGGGCGGCGCGTTTGGCGGGAGCCGGCCCGAGATCCATGCCTGAAGCGTTGTTCCTCGTCACCGAGACGAATCTCGAAGTCATCTTTAATCACATCGGCGAGGTCAAGCCGAATCTGGTGATTGTCGATTCCATTCAAACCGTTTATCTCTCCGAAATGGACTCGAGCGCCGGGTCGGTGTCGCAGGTGCGCGAGTCGGCCTCACGTCTGCGGGAGTTGGCGAAATCGAGCGGGATCACGGTCTTCGTCATCGGCCATGTGACCAAGGAAGGCGCCATCGCCGGGCCGCGCATCCTCGAACACATCGTGGACACGGTGCTGTACCTCGAAGGCGACCGCTTCCAGGCCTATCGTCTGTTGCGCTCGGTGAAGAATCGTTTCGGCGCGACCTCCGAAGTGGGCGTCTTTGAAATGCTCGAAGGCGGCCTGGCCGAAGTGCTGAATCCATCCGAGGCTTTCCTGGCAGAACGCATGGTCAACGCGGCCGGTTCGGCAATTGCCGTGACAATGGAAGGGACGCGTCCCATCCTTGTGGAGATTCAAGGACTGACCTCGCCCACCCAATTCGGAAACGCGCGCCGCACTCCCAATGGCGTGGATTTCAACCGCCTTCTTTTAATCACCGCCGTCCTCACCCGCCGCGTGGGACTCAAACTCGCGGAGCAGGATATCTTCGTCAACGTGGTAGGAGGCATCCAAATCGAGGAGCCTGCCGCGGACCTCGCGGTGGCGGCGGCCATCGCCTCCTCGTGGCGCGACGCGCCCATTCGCGCCGAGGCGGTGTTGATCGGCGAGATCGGTTTGGCGGGCGAGTTGCGCATGCCGGGGCAGATGGCCGCGCGTTTGCGCGAGGCGCAGAAGTTGGGATTCAAAACCGCCATCGTGCCAAAGGCCATCCGCAAAGGCGAGCCGTATCCGAAAGGCATCGAGATCGTGGAGGTCCGGTCGGTGGAACAGGCGTTGGCCGCGGCGATGAAACAGGCGGAGCCGCCAAAGGGACGCAAAGTGGCGTGATGCGTAGAAGCCAGGTTTCTCAAAGAAACCTGGCTTCTTGTATTCCGTATACCTCCTCAACAAATAACTTGAGGAGTTATCCCATGAACAATAAACTGATCCCCTTATTGGCAGTCATCCTGCTGGTTAGCGTCGCTTGCAGTTGCGGATTGTCCGTGCCGCAACCGCCCACGCCCGGCCCGGAGGTCACCGATCGGATCGAGGTATCCGGCCCGACGTCGGGAACGACGCGTTTGACGTTGGCGTTCGCGGCGGGCGAGTTGACCGTCGCGCCCGGCGCGCAGGGAATTGTCGAAGGCACAGCCACGTACAATTACAGCGAGTTGAAGCCGGTCATCGAGAAGGCGGGCGACCGCGTCGAGATCAAGACGGGCGAGGGGAAAGTTCAGTCCCTGCCTGCGTTTGGAGACTTGGTTAATCGTTGGGACCTGCGCCTCGGCGCCACGCCTCTCGACCTGACCATCGAAGCGGGCGCGTACAACGCGACGTGCGAACTCGGTGGGCTGGCCCTGACCAACCTGACGGTGAAGGATGGCGCGTCCACGGTGACGCTTTCATTCTCCACCCCCAACCCAAGCGAGATGTCCATCCTGCGTTACGAGACCGGCGCGTCGAACGTTAAACTGTTGGGATTGGGCAACGCCAATTTCGGCACGCTCATCTTCAAAGGCGGCGCGGGCGACTACACCCTGGATTTTTCCGGCGACCTTACACGCGACGCGGCAGTGACCATCGAAAGCGGACTCAGCAATCTGATTCTGGTCATCCCCCAGGGCGTCCACGCAGTGGTGACGGTGGAAGGCGGCGCGTCGAATGTGAACGCCACTCCGGGTTGGAGCCTGAACGGGAACGTATACACCCAAGAGGGAAGCGGTCCAACCCTGACCATCCTGATCAACACCGGCGCGGCCAACGTAACCCTGACGCGCTAGGCGAACAACCGGGCGTGCTACATTGTTTTGGGCAGAGATTCTCGAATCTCTGCCCTTTTGTTTTCATTTCGGAGTAAAAGGTCATGTTTTGTCTGTGACCTAAATCACTTGAAACTTGCGCCAACCTACACTAGAATATCTATAAGCAGATAAAAATTATCTGCTTATTTTAGGAGGAGTCTCCCATGCAGATCACTCGACAAGCCGACTACGCCGTTCGCGCGGTGTTACACCTCTCCCGCCTCGGAAGCGCCCAACGCGCCTCCACCAGTTCGGTGGCGGAGGAACAGCACATTCCACCCTCGTTTTTGGCCAAGATCATTTCGCAACTTTCCATTGCGGGATTGCTCCACACGTCGCGCGGCGCGCGCGGCGGCGTGACGCTGGCTCGCGAGCCGAAAGACATCTCCCTGTTGGAGGTGGTGGAGGCGATTGACGGGCCGATCGTTCTCAATGAGTGCGCGGGCGACACCAGCGCTTGCACCTTTGACCATGATTGTCCGCTGCGCCCAGTGTGGTGCGAGGCGCAAGAGGATTTGGTGAAGCGCTTGAAAGGCACGAACTTCCAACAGTTGATGTCGCAGAGTTGACAATCCGCGTTTTGAAAAATGTTCCTCCCGGCTATAATAGTCGGGAGGATTTTTTTCAGCGCGACTCAACCACAATCACGGAGGAAAGAATGAAAACAAGAACTTCGGTCCTGTTGTTCCTTTTGACGGTTCTGGCGGCCTTATTGCCGGCCTGCAGTTTCGATGCGGCGACCAACCTATTCGCCACGCCAACCCCAACCGCAACCAACACGCCCCTGCCAACCGCGACGCCCACGATCACTCCCTCGCCAACGGCTACAGTCACGCCAACGGCGACGGTCCCTCCGCCCACCGCCACCCTGCAACCGGGCGACACATACTCCAATTCCACACTTGGATTTGAAGTTACGTTTCCAGCAGGCGTTGACTACATTGACCTTGGCGCGCCCGGCGGATTCCCAATGCTGGCAGGAGCATCTATGGGCTTTTTGCTGGGCGGTTCGGACAATGTGACCATTTCCGGGTTCTCACTGAAAACCGAACTTACCCAACTGCCCATGAACGAAATTCTCGATGCGGTGACACAAAATTTCGACCCCGGCGAGACCCTGCTTTCCTCGGAAGTTTCCGTCAACCCGCAGGGGGTGGAGTTGGGAACGGTAACGACGCAAAGCACGTCGTTGGATCGCCGCACGAAAGTATACTTTGTGGCGGGAGATACGCTGGTCTATTTCTACTTTCTCTACGAAAACACCCACGAAGACGAAGCGAATGCCATCGTCGCTTTCATTTCGGAAACGATTCTTTTGAAGTAACCAGGGATTTGACAATTGACGACGAAAGGAAAATGACATGTCCGCACCTCGCACCATTCGCGCCCCGCGCGGGACGCAACTGACCTGCAAGAACTGGCTCTCCGAAGCCGCCTATCGGATGATTCAGAATAACCTCGACCCAGAGGTGGCCGAACGCCCGCAGGATTTGGTCGTCTATGGCGGGCGCGGACAGGCCGCGCGCAACTGGGAGTCGTTCGACGCGATCCTTGAGTCGCTGAAAAATCTCGAGGCGGATGAGACTTTGCTCGTGCAATCGGGCAAGCCAGTGGTTGTGTTCAAAACGCATCGCGACGCGCCGCGTGTGATGATCGCCAACTCCAACCTGGTCCCGCACTGGGCCACGTGGGAACACTTCGACGAACTCGCCAAAAAGGGACTCATCATGTACGGCCAGATGACGGCCGGTTCGTGGATCTACATCGGCACGCAAGGAATCTTGCAAGGGACGTATGAAACATTCGGCGCGCTGGCCAAACTCAAGGGCTGGGGATCGCTCAAGGGAAAATTTGTTTTAACGGCGGGCCTCGGCGGGATGGGCGGCGCGCAACCACTGTCAATCACGATGAACGAGGGCGTGGGACTCATCGTGGAAGTGGACCCCGAGCGCGCCGAGCGACGTCGCGCCATCGGCTATGTGGATATGGTGGTGGACAATCTCGAAGAGGCGATGACGTTGGTCGAGGAGGCGAAAGCGCAACAGGTGGCGAAGTCCATCGGGTTGATTGGAAACGCGTCCGACATTTACGCGGAACTCGCGGGGCGCGGCGTCATCCCGGATGTGGTGACCGACCAGACGTCCGCGCACGAGGCGTTGATGTATGTGCCGTCTGGCCTGTCGGTGATCGCGGCGGACGAGTTGCGGAAGTCCGATCCCGAACGATACAAAAAGATGGCGATGGCTTCGATGGCAAAACATGTCGAGGCGATGTTGGCTTTCCAGCGCGCCGGCGCGGAAGTGTTCGACTATGGCAACAACATTCGGCAACAGGCGTACAACTACGGCGTGACCGACGCGTTCGAGTTCCCAGGATTCGTCCCGGCGTACATTCGTCCGCTGTTTTGCGAGGGCAAGGGACCGTTCCGCTGGGTGGCGCTCTCGGGCGACAAGGAAGATATTTACGTCACCGATCAGGCCATCATGGACTTGTTCCCCGAGGACGCGCACCTGCATCGCTGGTTGAAGATGGCGCGCGAGAAAGTCCCGTTTCAGGGATTGCCGGCGCGCATCTGCTGGCTGGGTTACGGCGAGCGCGCCAAGGCCGGACTGAAGTTCAACGAACTGGTCGCGACGGGAAAAGTGAAAGCCCCCATTGTGATCGGACGCGACCACCTCGACTCCGGTTCGGTCGCTTCGCCCAACCGCGAGACCGAGGCCATGAAAGACGGCTCGGACGCGATCTCCGATTGGGCGATTTTGAACGCGCTGATTAACGCCGTCGGCGGCGCGACCTGGGTCTCCTTCCATCATGGCGGCGGCGTGGGGATGGGATATAGCCAGCACGCGGGACAGGTCATCGTGGCGGACGGGACTCCCGAAGCCGCGCGTCGCCTTGAACGCGTCCTCACCACCGATCCCGGCATGGGCGTCGTCCGTCACGCGGACGCGGGCTACGAGATCGCGGTCGAAGCGGCGAAGCGTCACGGCATCAAGATGCCGATGTTACCGTAGGGTCAGGCCTTGCGCCTGGCCTGTTGTAGCGAAAGGGGCGGACACGTAGGTCCGCCCCTACGATTTTGTGTAGGATTACCGTGAAATCCAAACGCATCCTTTCCCTCTTACTGTTGCTTGTTCTGGTAGCCTGCGCGCCGCTGGAAAATTTTCTCGCTGCGCCCTCTCCCACCGCGACCCTCTTCCTCTTCCCAACGCGCACGCCGACGCTTCCGGTCACCGCGACGCCCGTCCCGCCGACCGCGACCGTCACATCCACGCCCGCGCCCATTCCAACCGCGTCGCGCGTCCTCATCATCAGTTTCGACGGGATGCGTCCCGACGCCATTGAAGCCGCGCCGATGCCCAACCTGCAGGCTCTAATGAATATCGGCGCCTATTCGCTCCTCGCGCAAACGATCCTGCCGAGCAGCACCTTGCCCGCGCACGCCTCCATGTTGGGCGGAATGTGTCCCGCCAAGCACGGCGTCACGTGGAACGATTACCTTCCCGGCTACGGCTACGCCCTCGGCACGGACCTCTTCGACCTCGCGCACGCAGCGGGGCTTCGCACCGTGATGATTGTGGGAAAGGAAAAATTGCGCCAAGTTACCGAGCCGGAAAGCGCGGACGCGTTCATCTACAGCGACAACGGCGAAACAGACATCACGCAAAAAGCTGTGGATCAAATCGCCCAGGGCTTCGGCCTCATGTTCGTTCACTTTCCCAACCCCGATTTGGTCGGCCACGAATACGGCTGGATGTCGGACCACCAACTCCAGGCCCTGCGCGAGGCCGACGCGCGTCTCGGTTTGATTCTGGACGCCTTGGACGCGAACGGACTGCGCAACTCCACCCTCCTCATCGTCACCTCGGATCACGGCGGGCTGAACACCTCGCACGGCGGCGACCAGCCGGAGGAGACCACAATCCCGTGGATCGTCAGCGGCCCTTTCGTTCACGCGGGACCACTGAGCGGCTACGTTCACACCACCGACACTGCCGCCACCGCGGCCTACGCGCTCGGCCTGCCGCGTCCCGTAGATTGGGATGGTCGTCCCGCGCTCGAAGCCTTCGGCCTGCCAGACACTCCCCACAACAACCCGTGTGTGTATTAAATCAAAAAGTCGGCTTGAGCGCCAACTTTTTGATCCATCGTGGGGCGGGATGGAATCCCGCCTTACGCGACCTTCACCGAGTTCTTCAACACGCCCAAGCCGTCAATCTCCACTTCCACGATATCGCCCGCCTTGAGTTGGCTCACTCCCGCCGGCGTGCCGGTGAAGATCAAGTCGCCCGGTTCGAGCGTCATCACAGACGAGGCGTAGGCGATCAACACGCCGATGCTGAACACCATGTCGCGCGTGGAGGAAAGTTGGCGCATCTGCCCGTTGACGCGGCAGGTGATCAACGCGTCGGAGGGATCGAAGTCCGTGTCAATCCACGGGCCGAAAGGACAGAAGGTGTCGAAGCCCTTGGCGCGCGTCCACTGGCCGTCGGTCTTCTGTAAATCCCGGGCGGTGACGTCGTTTCCGATGGTGTAGCCCAGTATATAGTCACGCGCGGACTCGGCGGTGACGTTGCGTCCGCGCTTGCCGATCACAGCCACCAGTTCCGCCTCATGTTCCACTTGATTCGATTGAGGCGGGAGGAGGATGGCGTCCCCGTCCGCGATGATCGAGGAGGGCGGTTTGAGGAAGATCAGCGGCATCTTGGGGACTTCGTTTCCCAATTCCTTGGCGTGTTCCACGTAGTTGCGGCCCACGCAGACGATCTTGCTCGGCGTGGAGGGGGCCAGGAAATGAACATCCTTGACGGGAATGGAGGTTTTCTTTCGACGATAGGAACCGAACAAGTCGCCTTGTAACTCCCCCACCTGGTCTTCGTGCAACCACCCAAAACGCGGCGCATCCCCATTGACTTGGAAGCGAACGAAACGCATGGGAAACTCCAGTTGCTTTTTTCGGAATCCTGAAGTTCTACTTCAGGGTTGACTTGTTTCCGAAAGTAGAACTTTCGGAATCCAATGTAACGCGGTAAGTGTAACCTGCAACCTCCAACTTGCCAACCTGTCGCCTTGCCCGTATAATGCGTTGCATCCCTTACAGACCCGCACGGGCGCATAGCTCAGTTGGTTAGAGCGTCTCTCTTACACAGAGAAGGTCAGGGGTTCGAGTCCCTTTGCGCCCACAAGAGTCCCGCGTTGCGGGGCTTTTTGTTTCTCAAGAAGCCCGGGTTCGAGCGCTTCGCGTCGCGTTCACAAAACAAATACGGGTGAGGCGCGACGAACGCCTCACCCGTTCATTGTCCATAAGCCTCCTTTCACTCAACGCGAGAACCTTTACTCTGCGGGAGTCGCGGCGGGCTGATTCGCAGGAGGTTGGCTCATGCCGCCCGGTCCGCGATGCCCGTCAGGGCCGCCGCGGCCAAATCCGAAGCCAAAACCGGGGCCGTCGAGGTAGCCCTTGTCGAGGCCTTCGAGCAACCAATCGGCCTTGTCCTGGGTCATCGCGCCATTGGCGACAGCCTGCTGGATTTGGGCGCGCATCTCTTCGCGGCGCGCGGATTGGATGGCGGCCTGCACGTCGGCGAGATCCACGCCCGCGGCTTCGGCCAGCGCTTCGAGGGTCTGACCGCTTTGCAGAGCGGCGCTGAGCTCGTCGGCGGTCATGCCGAGGACCTTCGCGGCCGCTTCGAGTTCAGCCTGACCGAGCATGTGACCGTCGCGCGGGCCGCCGCGTCCATCGCTGACCTGGGCCGGGGGAGCGCTATTGTCCGCGTGGGCGATCCCTGCGCCAATCGCGCCGACAACCACCAGCACGGCCAGGAATCCGCCAATCAGTAAGGGAAGTTTTTGTTTCAACATCGTTTGTCTCCTTTTTGAGTGTGTTGGCTGGGCTAACGTCCAACCATGCGCGCATCATAAAAGGAGGGGGTTTAGCGGGGATATATGGATTGTAAAGATTGTGTGTGGATGGGAAAAAGAAACCCCGCTATCGGCGAGCGGGGTTCGTTTGGTTCTATTTCGGCAGGCGTTTGCCGGGCTTGGGACCTTTGCCATCCGGTTTGTCGGCGAAGGACAGTGTGCTGTAGATCTTGTCCATGTAGTTGACCTGCATGAACTTGGTCGAGTTGATGTGTTCCACCTGGCCGCCGACCTCGCGCATCAAATCCACCATGTGTTTCACCAGCCGGGCGTCGCGATCCATTTGCTTGACATTCTTCCCGTCCCATAAAACGATCAGGCGCACCAGTTCGACGCCGCGTTGCAGGGAGGAGTAAACCGCCCAGCGGTTGTTGCGCTCGAAAAGATCGTCGCCCTCCTTGGGAGGTCCGAGCCGCTCCAATTGGTGATGCTCCTCCACCAGCGGGTGGTTGCGCGCCTTGTAGAAACGTTCCACCCATTCATCGCCGCCGGGCGAAACGAATTCCCGAATGTATTCCGCGTCGGGCAACGGGAAGCTAATATTCAAAGGGATGCCGCGTTCCACGCACAATTCGGCGAAGATGATCTCGCTTCCCGCCGACAGACCCGGCAGGCACCCGCGATCGTTCTCGCTGGCGTTGAATTTATCCAGGCGTTTCAAGATCTCGGCGCGCACTTCCGCTTCTTTATCTTTGGGGAATGCCTTGTATTCCTTCTCGGGGTAGTCAACCATATAACCGCCGAAGATGAATGTCTGTCTCTTCGGTTTGGCGGCGGCTTTCTTCTTCCCGCTGGCCGCCACGTCGGAGCCGTCTTTGAGGGCGATGCGGGCAAGTTCCTCGTTCAAGGTTTTTATGCCGATCTCTACGTAATCGACGCGCATATCCAATTTTCGTAATATTTCCAGTTGCGCCAGCGACGACTGTAGGTAAAACGGGTTTCGGCGCGAGGCGGTAATGGCCTTGCGATAGGCGCGAGATACGCTGGCCGCATTGTCTGAGGTCATGACGCGTAATTCCGCCAGGGAGACCAAATCCCAATAATCCGCCATTTCGTCTTCCGTCTTGGTCGCCAGCGTAAAGGACAGGGCGTGGCGCAGATCTTGCAGTTCCTGGCGCAGCGCCTCGATTTCGGGATCGGGATTCTTTTTATCTTCGAACTTGTCCGCCAGGTGAATGGCGATCGTGGAGGTGGTGTGCGCGTTCACGCCGGGATAGGGATCGTTCAAGTTCTTGCGATAGCCCCTGGCATAAATATTGGCGGACTTGATCAACCAATGATACGCTTCAAACGCGGCCTTCAAGCGCGCCGCCTTATCTGCGATATGCTTCCACGAGTCCACCCACATTTCCTTGTAGATGCGACCCAGATAGGCGATGGCCTCGCCGTCCTCGGGGGACTCGGTGAGAAGCCCCTCCAGTTTGACGATGGCTTCATCCACCTGTCCCAGGCGATTTAGGTGAAACGCCTCCTGGCGGCGGAAATCCAGATTGCCCGGGTTGACCTCGAGGCCTTTGCGATATTGGCCCAACGCCAGTTCGTTCCGCCCCAGACTCGCCAGGGCCTTCCCAGCCTCGCCGATCGCTTCCTCCTTGATGAGCGGATTGCGGATCTCTTCGGTCAGGAGCAGGATATCGCCGACGCGTTTTTGTCGTTGCGCCACCGTGACGCGGTCTTTCCACTCATCGTATTCGCGCCAGAAGCCGGTGGCGAGAGGCGTCTTCAGGGCTTTTCGATCCGGCTCTTTGAGGCCGGTGAGCAAATTGAAGACCGGGCTATGGATGGCATTGCGATCCGAACTCCACGTATCGCGGGCCATGCGCGCAATGGCGGCAATATCCGCTTTCATGAACGCGGGGTCTGGCACGCCCTCAGGGGTGATGTGATACGGCAGGGTGCGGACGTTGAAAACATCGAAGGGCATGTAGGCGCGCCCGGCCTGGATGTGCATCACGCCGCGCCTTCGGAACGCGTGGCGGATTCCCAGTTCGTAGAAGGCGTTGGCATTGTCAATGCTCAGATCGCACAGCACCAGGTCGGCGAGCAGGAGTTCCTGGAACATATCGGTCAGGATGTCGCCCGAGGCCGTTTCCTCGTCCGCGCGAAACGGCTCGAAGCCCGCCTCGACCAGCGCGGGCTTGATCAATTTTTGATAGATGGCGTTGAAATCGTACGGAGAACCGTCGCCGCCTTTCTTCTTCCCGAACGGCATGACGACGAACGCGTGCGGCCGCGTGGCAGGATGCAAAAGGCTAATCCCTTGTTCGGCTTCGGCAAGGAGTTCGGCGTCTTCCCGCTTCTCGCCCGCCGGAACGGGCGCGGCGGCTGGAGGCTTTTCCGCCTCTTTGGGTTTATCCCCTTCGATGGCTTTCAGAAGTTCATTTGCGTCTGTAGTCATGTCTCATCACCTTTCGCGTCGCCGGCGTGGAATTGGAACTGATAAAGAGAGGAGCGGGGAAATTATACATCCAAGGGAGGGAAATACGACAGTAATAAGTTCTTGCGATTTAAGAAGAAAGGCGGCTGTTACGCCGCCAGCTTGTTTCATGCCTTCACCAAATTTATGCTTGCAGGCATCTCATCCCACGTTCTGCCATCGAGCAATCTGCCCGCTTTCTTCTTTTGGAATCCGCCCCATTGCTTGAAGAAGAAAGGCGCTTTCGCTTTCTCGCATTGATCCCGCACGCCGACAACCCATTCCCTCTCCAGCGGACGCGCTCCAGGACCAGACTCGCCGCCCACGATAACCCAATCGATTCCTTTGAGGTTCATTTTGGGCATTGGACCAAGCAACGGTTCCACGGACAAAAACTTGATCTTCGCACCTGTTTTACGCAAGTCGTCAACTCGATAGACATAATCTTTGTTTTCAACACTGACACCCATCCAGATGTTATCTGTCCATTCCAAATATGGACTGAGTTCCGCCAGCCGTTCCGAGCGCTTGGTCAACACCTGGAATTGGTGCCAGTGAGCGCGTTTCATCACATCGAAGACGCGCTGAATGAAATCCAAAGGCACGTCTTTGTGGAACAAATCGCTCATTGAATTGACGAAGATAACCTGCGGGGTTTTCCACTCCAATGGTTTTTCGAGCACGTGCTCGTGCATGGACAACTTGAAACCGTTGACGTAATTCGGCTGTCCCATCGCTTGCAGACGTTTCGCCATCCGCTCCGCGTAGCAATGCTTACAGCCAGGGCTGATTTTCGTACAACCAGTAAGGACTTGTCCAAAAATAAGTTAGAACCTATCTCTAAACTTCACATTTGCGCCAACAGATGATGGCACAAGCGAA
>CAZVAX010000047.1:0-30121 GCA_964625215.1 uncultured Anaerolineaceae bacterium
TTGTGTTCATGCTTACATTTTACACTTTACTCAAGGTTTAGAGATAGGTTCTTAACAAACCGCCCTCTATTTTCAAAAACGGCATATCCAACTCCAAAAAACATCCCGCATATCATCGAAACAAACAATAATAGGATGAACACACAGCCACTTTTCAATACGGATTTCACCATGAAAAGGAGTATACCATTCCGCCCTCATTTCATCTCTACGATATAATCCCCTCGCGCTACTAAACTGATCACTGATTACTGATGACTGCTCAATTCCACATCCGCGACATCCCCATCCACGGCGACGCCATCCTCGCCCCCATGGACGGCTACTCCGACTGGCCGTTCCGTTCGGTGTGTCGCGCCCTGGGGTCGGCCATGTCCTACACTGAGTTCGTGGACGTGGAAAAGATACTCAGCCGCTCCAAGCAACCGGCCAAGAAGTTCTACTTCGAGGAAGTCGAGCGACCCGTCACCTTTCAACTCTACGGCGACGACCCCGACCAAATTCTCGAAGCTGCGCTCAAAGTGCAGGCGCTCAAACCCGACATCATTGACCTCAATATGGGTTGTCCCGCCAAGACTATCTCGCGCCGCGGCGCTGGCGTGGGCATGATGAAGACCCCGCTCAAGATCGCCCGCACCTTCCGCAAACTCGTCAACGCCCTCGATGTCCCCATCACCGGCAAGATCCGCCTCGGCTGGGAGGACTGCAAGACCTACAAACTCATCGCCCGCATCGTTGAAGAAGAGGGCGGTTCGCTCCTTGCCTTCCATGCCCGCACCAAAGAGCAAAGTTACAGCGGTCACGCCGACTGGGACGCAATCGCCGAAGTCAAATCGCTGGTCAAGATTCCGGTCATCGGCAGTGGCGACGTCCGCAAAGTGGAAGACATCGCCCGCATGAAAGCCTACACCGGCGTCGACGCGGTCATGATCGGGCGCGGCGCCATCGCCAACCCGTGGATCTTTTCCGGCCTCGACCGCGAGCAAGTCCCGCCGCACGAAGTCCAGCGCGTCCTGCGCGATCACCTCAACCGCACCATCCGCTTCTACGGCCTCGAAGACGGCGAGCGTCTCTTCCGCAAACACGCCATCCAATACCTGATGATCCACACCCTCAATCGTGACGAGCGCAAGCGCATCCTCCAACAACGCCCCTCGGGCGAATTCGTCAACATCATCTCCGAACTTGCCACCTACGCGGGCGTAAGAGACGCTCTCCCCTGGCACCGCCCGCCAGGGCAGGTGTAGCGTCGGACTTCCTCATGGCAAACGACTTTCTCCTCTACGGTTCCTACGGTTACACCGGAAATTTAATTGCGGAACATTCCCTCCGCCAGGGATTGCGGCCCTTGCTGGCCGGACGCGACCGCGCGCGTTTGCAGGCCCAAGCCAAACGCCTCGGTCTCGACTTTCGCGTGCTCCCCCTCTCGGACCGGTCGGCCCTCGAAGAGTCCCTGCGCGCCACCGGGTTCGTCGTCCATTGCGCCGGCCCCTTTGTCCACACCTGGCGACAAATGGTCGAAGCCTGCCTGCGAACCAAGACCCACTACATTGACATCAGCGGCGAGATCGAAGAATTCGAAGCCGTTGCCGCGCTCGACGAACAAGCCAGGGACGCGGGCATCATGCTCCTCCCCGGCGCGGGCTACGACGTGGTTCCCTCCGACTGTCTCGCCGCGCACATGAAGCGACGTCTGCCCTCCGCGACGCATCTCAAGTTATTCATCCGCGGTGTCGGCGGCGGAGTCTCGCGCGGCACGGCGCGCTCGGCCATCGAGAACATGCAGCGCGGTGGACGCATCCGCCGCGACGGCAGGATCGTCAGCGTGCCGCCCGCCTGGAAGGTGGAAGAACGCGACTTCGGGCGCGGCCCGGTCAAGTTGATGGCGATCGGCTGGGGTGACGTCTCGACCGCGTTTTATAGCACTGGCATCCCCAACGTGGAAACGTACATGCACTTCCCGCAGTCGGCCATCAACGGCATGAAGGCCATGCGCGTTGTCGGCCCGCTGATGTACAACCGCCCGGTGAAACGACTGCTCCAGTGGTTCCTGCGCTTCCGCCCCGAAGGTCCGACCGAAGCGCAACGGACGAAGGGATTTTCCCTCATGCTGGCCGAAGCCTCCGATGGCGCGGTCACCGTCCGCACGAAGGAGCAAGTCCCCGAAGGCTATCAACTCACCATGCTCACCGCTGTGGACATTGCCCAGCGCATCCTGGCCGGTGACCTGAAACCCGGCTTCCAACCCCCCTCCCGCGCCTACGGCCCCGACTACATCCTCAACTTTCCCGGCGTCACGCGCGAAGATTTGTAACGCTACTCCGTCATTGCGAGGAGGGCGGTCTTCCCGACAAAGCAATCTCCTCGCCATGTTGGGGATTGCTTCGCAACGAGCGCTCGCAATGACGGAACAAGGAGTCCCGATGAAAAAACTCCTCATTTTCCTCCTCATCCTCGCCGCCCTCCTGCTCGTGGGAGCCGTCATCATCTTTTTCCTCCTCGCCCCGTCCCGAACCGAAACCTTTTCCCCAGAAACGGAGTTCACCATGAACCTCACCAGCCCCGCCTTCACCCAAGGCCAACCCATCCCCGTCAAATTTTCCTGCAAAGGCGCGGACGTGTCCCCCACCCTCGCCTGGGACGAACCGCCCGCCGGAACCAAATCCCTCGCGCTCGTCATGGATGACCCCGACGCGCCGATGGGTACGTGGGTGCATTGGGTACTCTTCAACATCCCAACCACCGCGCATGAGTGGCCCGAAAATACTCCCACCGACGCCAACCTTCCCAACGGCGCAGTGCAGGGCCTCACCTCCGCGCGCAGCGTCGGCTATCACGGCCCCTGCCCGCCCTCCGGTACGCATCGCTATTTCTTCAAACTCTACGCCCTCGACATCAAACTCGACCTGACCTCCAAAGCCGACAAACAGGCCCTGCTCAACGCCATGCAAGGACACATCCTCGCGCAGGGCGAGTTGATGGGAACGTTTAGCAAGTGATTCTCGCCACCCTCTGCTACCTCCATCAGGACAACCACACCCTCATGCTCCACCGCGTCAAAAAGGAGAACGACATGCACGCCGGCAAGTGGAACGGGCTCGGCGGCAAGTTCGAGCCGGGCGAGACGCCGGAGGAGTGCGTCATTCGCGAGGTGCGCGAGGAGTCTGGGCTGAAGATTCGCAATCCGAAACTGGTCGGTCTGTTGATGTTTCCCAATTTCAAAGGCGAGGACTGGTACGTGTTCACCTTCACCGCGACGGAGTTCGAGGGTGAGTCCGGTCAGAAACCCGTTTTCTTGGAGAAAACGGGTTTCTGGGAATCAAGCGAAGGTCACCTCCAATGGATTCCCGATGACGAGGTCGAGTCGCTGAATCTGTGGGAGTCCGATCACATCTTCCTGCCGTGGATTCGTGAGGGGAAATTTTTCTCGGCCAAGTTTGTCTATGAGGGGGATGAGATGAAGAGTTACGAAGCAGTGTTTCACTAAAACCTTTGTACACGGATTTCGCGGACGCTTCGCGCACGGACAAACACGGATGAATTAAAAAAATCAGTGAAAATCCGTCAAATCCGCGTAATCCGTGTACCGAATTCCAGCAGTATAATCACCCCATGCCCCCCTTCCTCGACAAACACATCCTGCTCGGCGTCACCGGCTCGATCGCGGCCTTCAAGGCCGCGGATTTGGCGTCCAAACTGGCGCAGGCGGGCGCGCAAGTGGATGTGATCCTCACTTCGGGCGCCGAGAAATTTGTCACGCCGCTCACGTTTCAGTCGGTGACGGGGCGGCGCGCCTACACCGAGTCTGACCTGTGGGGCGGCGAGGCGCACATCCTTCACGTCGGGTTGGCGCATCAGGCCGACGCGCTCCTCATCGCTCCCTGCACGGCCAACACAATCGCAAAACTCGCGCACGGTCTCGCCGACAATTTGCTGACCATCACCGCCCTCGCCAATCGAAGCCCGCTCGTGCTCGCGCCCGCCATGGACGGCGGCATGTACGACGCGCCCGCCACCCAACACAATCTCGCGACTCTCCTCGAACGCGGCGCGACCATCCTCGGGCCGGCGGAGGGACACCTCGCCTCGGGCCAGAGCGGACGCGGGCGCATGCTCGAGCCGACGGAGATCCTCGGTCACTTGCGCCTCGTGCTTGGACGCTCGGGCCGGCTCGCCGGGAAAACGATCGTCATCTCCGCCGGTGGGACTCAGGAGCCGCTCGACCCGGTGCGCGTCCTCACCAATCGTTCCTCCGGCAAACAAGGCTACGCCCTCGCCCAAGCCGCCCTCGACGCGGGCGCGCAGGTGACGCTCATCACCGCGCCCGCGTCGCTTACTCCGCCGGTCGGCGCGCGGGTAGTGAAGGTGGAGACGGCGAAGCAGATGCTGGAGTCCGTGTTGGCTGAGTCCGCTTCGGCGGACGCGCTCATCATGGCGGCGGCCATCGCGGACTTTCGCCCGAAACAAGCCGCCGCGAGTAAAATGAAGAAACGCGACGGCCTGCCCCAGGTAACGCTCGAAGCGACGGAAGATGTCCTCGAAGCGGCGGCCCGCCAGAGGTCCGGCATGAAGCGTCCGCGTGTGACGGTGGGTTTCGCGGCGGAGAGTCGCGACCTGCTGGCGAACGCCTCCGAAAAGTTGAAGTCGAAAAATTTGGATTTGATCGTCGCCAACGACATCTCCGCCTCCGACGCGGGGTTTGGCGTTGAGACCAATCGTGTTACCTTGTTGTTCGCGGATGGAAACCAGGAAGCATTGCCGCTGATGAGCAAGAGCGAAGCGGCGGAAATCATCCTCGCGCGCGTGGCGACCTTGCTGGAGTGATATGCGCGTCCTTGTGATCTCAGACATTCATGCCAATTACGAAGCGCTCGAAGCCGTGTTGAAAGACGCCGGCGAAGTGGACGAGACCTGGTGCCTCGGCGACCTGGTGGGTTACGGCCCCGACCCGAACCTGTGTGTGGAGGTTGTGCGCGAACTACCGAACCTGACTTGCCTGCTGGGTAACCACGACGTGGGCATGATCGGTCGCATGTCGCTGCTCACCTTCAATGGGGACGCGCGCCGTTCGCTGGAATATCAGACAACGGTGATCTCCTCCGACAACCTGGATTTTCTGAATTCGCTTCCCGAAACGATTCAAGTGCGCGGCGAAGCGACGCTGGCGCACGGTTCGCCGCGCGACCCGGTGTGGGAGTACATTTTGAACACGCTTTCGGCGCGGCTGAACTTCGAGCATTTCGAGACGCCCTATTGTTTTGTGGGGCACGCGCATTTGCAGTGCCTGTTCCAGATGGACGAGGAGCGCAATCGCATCACGATGGAGATCCCCAAGCCTGGCGAGGCGTGGGAAATGACATCGCGCGCCATTTTCAATCCCGGCTCGGTGGGCCAGCCGCGCGACCGCGATCCGCGCGCCGCCTACGCCATCTATGACGCCGAAGCGCGCACGTGGGAGCCGCGCCGCGTGGCCTACGACGTTGGAGCGGTGCAAGCGCGCATTCGCGAGTTGGGCCTGCCGGAGAAGCACGCGGTGCGGATCGGGGAGGGGTGGTGAGAACAGTAATCAGTGACCAGTGTTCAGCGAGGAACTTTTGAGGGGGAGGGAGCGTCTTTTGGGCGAGAAATCGCCGAGTAAAAAGGAGAAGAGAAAATGAAACGTTCGTTCATTGTCATGTTGATTGCCGCGTTCTTTTTGGCCGCCTGTGGGAGCGGACTGGCCGCGAGGCAGGAATCTACCGTGGGATACTATGATGAATCGTTCGCAATGGGCGGCGGCGCGCCTGCCTATCCGGCCGATATGCTCCCCGCGCCCACCATGATGGCCTACGCGCCGGAAGAATACGCCCGCGCCGCGGATGGCAGCGTCGTTAATGTGGAAGCCGCCGCGCGCGAACGGATGGTCGTGAAGAATGCGGAGATGACCGTCGTGGTCAAGGATCCCGAAGCGTCCATGACGGAGATCTCGGCCCTGGCGGAATCCATGGGCGGGTATGTGGTGTCGTCCAACCTCTATCAGGCCTACGCGCCCAACGGCGGGATGGTTCCCGAAGCCAACGTGGTGATTCGCATCCCCGCGGAAAAATTGGAAGAGGCCATGCAGATCATCAAGGAAGACGCGGTGGAGGTGCAGGCCGAGAACGTCAATGGGCAGGATGTGACCGCCCAGTACGTTGACCTCGAGTCGCAACTGAAGAATCTCGAAGCCGCCGAAGCGCAGTTGACCGAGATCATGAAGGACGCCACCGACACCGAAGACGTGCTAAACGTCTACAACCAGTTGGTGTCCATACGCGGGCAGATCGAGTCGATCAAGGGACAGATGAAGTATTACGAAGAGTCCTCGTCCACCTCCTCCATCTCCGTTCGCCTGGTCGCCGAGCAGACCATTCAGACCATCGGCCCCTGGGAACCGGGAAGCACGGCGGAAAAGGCCGTCCGCGACTTGATCGAATTCTGGCAGGACTTCGTGGACTTTCTGATCACGCTTGTGTTGAAGGTCATCCCGATGCTGTTGACCGTCAGCCTCGTCTTTGTCCTGCCCATCTGGTTGATCGTGCGCGCGGTCCGCAACGCGAATCGCAGGCGCAAGGCCGCGGCGGAAGCAAAGCCCGAAACGAAATAAGTCGAACCGCCCCTCTCCTCAACAGGAGAGGGGTTATAATTTTCCCCGATGGAAAAACTCATCCAGGAAGCGCGTACCCTCTTCAACATCCACCTGATCGGGCGGCAGGTGCTGGCGCTCGGCGCGTACGAAAAAGAGTTGATGACGTGGAACCAGCGCTTCAACCTGACCGCCATTCGCGACGTGGAGGGGATTCGCGTCAAACACTTCCTCGACTCGTTCTCCTGCGTCCTGGCGTGGAAAGCCAACCCGCCCTCGCGTCTCATTGACGTTGGAACGGGCGCGGGCTTCCCCGGCATTCCCCTCAAAATTCTGTATCCCGGCATGAAACTGACGCTGGTTGAGTCGGTGGGAAAGAAGGCCGCCTTCTGCCAGCACATCGTGGAGACGTTGAAACTCGACGGCGTGGAGGTGATCAACGGGCGCGCCGAGGCGTTGGGACAAAACCCGAATCACCGCGAGCAATACGATTGGGCCGTGGCGCGCGCGGTCGCCAACATGAACGCGCTGGCCGAATATCTCCTGCCGCTGGTCAAAGTGGGCGGGATGGCGCTGGCCCAAAAAGGCGAAAGCGGACCCGCCGAGGCGCAGTCCGCGGAGCAAGCCATGAAATTGCTGGGAGGAAAACTACAGCAGGTGATTCCCCTCAACCTGCCGGGAGTGGTGGAAGATCGCTACCTCGTGCTGATAGACAAAATCCACGCCACGCCGCCGAAGTATCCGCGCAAGCCGGGGATGCCGGCGAAAGATCCGTTGTAAGCAAAAACCGGGTTTCTGGCAGAAACCCGGTTTTTACTTGTGCGCCTTGAGCGCGTCCTTGAAACCGACCAGCGCTTCGATGGGGGTTGGGTCAACGCCGTTGGCGATGGCAAGATAGTAAGACATGTAATCGCCAAACAGGATCAGCGTCCACATGTGGGCGAGGGGCGTATCGCCGCGCGCGTCGAGGAAGTCGGTGTTGAGGCCTTCGAGCATGAAGGCTTGTTTGGTGAGGTCCGTGCGCAGGCGGTTGCGCCGGTTGTCGGAGGGCGCGCGCAGGAACAGGTTCATCGTGTGCGGCATGAGAACGTCCGCGGGATGAATCGTCCCGGCCAGGGTGTTGTGGTCCGCTTCAGGGAGGAACTCAAAGTTGGCCGCGGCTTTGGCGTTTTCGTTGACCTGGCATTTGATGCGCCGCGCCACGGGGGCGAGCAGGCCCGCGCCGAAGATCGTCACCCAGCGGCCCACGAGTTGACCGGCGTAACGCTTGGCCGGGTTGAGCGCGGCAGGCGCGTCGGCGCGCAGGCGCTCCTGCGATTTTTTCATGGCCGCCACCGCGCCCGCGACCAGGTCCGCTTGAGTGGGAATCAGGCCCAAATGGACGAGGCCCGCCAGGAGGAGTCCGAACGAGTAACCGACGGCGGCGCGCGGCTGTCCGTGGTGGGAGAAGGTCAGGGCGGGGATGTCCGCCGCGCGGGCGCGCGTCGCGAGCTCTCCGCCGGCGCAGATCGCGAGGACGCGGCAACCGTTGCGCCGCGCCGTCTCGAACGAGTCGAGCGTCTCTTCGGTGTTGCCCGAGTGCGACGAGCAGATGACCAAAGTCTCCGGGCCGCGCGCCAGGGCGGGCAATCCGTAATCGCGATGGACGATGATGGGGACCGGACACGCGTCGGCGACGTACGCGGCGAGCAAGTCCGCGCCGATGGCCGAGCCGCCCATCCCCGCGATGACAACGCGCGATGGCGAGACCTGGGAGGTTTTAAAAACTTCCCAGGTCTGTTTGATTCCCATCTCGTAGGCGCGCGCCAATTGATCGGGCAGGCCGTCTATCTCGGCCAGCATGTTCTGGCTGTCGAGTTGGCGGGCGGTTTCCAGGTCGTCGAGATTCATACGTTACGAAGCGGCGTCTTCTTCCTCGTCGAGGCCGCGATAGTAGAGGTCGAGGCCGAGGTTCAGCAATTGCGCCATGCCGCGCAGAACGAGGAAATAGAACACGCCCACGATCGGTTCGTAGAACACGTTCGAAATGAAGATGGCGATTTGTTCGATGGGGTTGGTTGGCAGGCTCATCAACACCTGGGTCCAATTGGAGATGATGGAATACAGGTTGTAGATGAAACTGATTCCGGCGAATCCCAGAATAATGAAGGCAACGATATTGCCCCACAGGATGAGCCGATTCACGACGCTTTCATTGTGGAACGTCATTTCTTTGTCTTTCATGATTTACCTCTTTTCAATAGTCGAGCATGGATTGGATTTTTCGTGCAATGTCGGCGACCTGGGGTAGCGTCGCATTCATCAAACCGATATTATAAGGGATGGGGATGTCCGGCACGGCGATTCGGGCCGGCGGCGCGTCGAGGTCGGTGAACGACTCTTCGGCGAGGGTCGCGACGATCTCCGCGCCGAACCCGCCGGTGATCCCATCCTCGTGAACGACGAGACACTTGCCCGTCTTGCGGACCGACTCAAGCACGCGCGACTTGTCCCACGGAACGATCGTGCGCAGATCCAAAATCTCGACGCGTCCCGCGTGACCCTGGGCGGCTTCAAGCGCCCGATGCGTCATGGCCCCCCAGGTGACCACGGTCAGCGCGTCGCCTTCCGCGAGAGTCGCGGCCTGGCCGAAGGGGAGCATGAAATCGTCGCCGGGATAGGGCCGGCGCGCGATGGCCGTGTCGAGCAGGTAACGATGCTCGAAGAAGATGGTCGGGTCGCCGCCGCGTAGCGCGGCGCGGAGCAGACCAACCGCGTCCTCCGCGTTCGAGGGGAAGGCCAGGCGCAGTCCGATGGTGTGGGCGTAGATCGCCTCGCCAGTGACGGAGTGCCACGGGTCGCCAATCTTTTTTCCGTAGCCGACCGGGATGCGAATGACGATGGGCGCGGAAAATTTTCCAGCCGTGCGCCAGCGGATGGTGCCCATGTCGTTGATCTGCTCGGTGGCGGGGTCGGCGTATTTGCGGAATTGAATCTCCGGCACGGGACGCAGTCCCGCCAGGGCCATGCCCACCGCGCTGCCGATGATGCCTTCCTCCGAAAGGGAGGTGTCGAACACGCGCCAATCGCCGAACTTCTCCTGCATGTGCGCGGTCGCGCCATGGACTCCGCCCTTCGCGCCCACGTCCTCGCCGAAGACCACGACGCGCGGGTCGCGCGTCATCTCGCCTTCGAGCGTGCGACGCACGGCGTCAATGAGGTTAATGCGTTGGGGCTGGGCTTGCCCCTGCCCCTCGGCGGAATCGGGGACAACCGCAAGGGTCGTCCCTACGGCGGGGGCAAACACGTGCTGGGTGACGGTGGCCGGATCGGGGTCGGGCCACGAAGCGACCTCTTCGAGCGCGGCGCGCACATCGGCAGCCACATCCCGTTCGAGGGTCGTCCAGTCCAGGTCGGGCAGGAATTTTTTCAGGCGGGTGAGGGGATCGCGTTTGACATCCTCTTTGCGTTCCTGCTCGGTCTTGTAGGCTTGGTCGTCAATGAAGGTGTGACCGGTGATGCGCGGCACGCGCAGGTGAAGCAGGGAGGGGCCTTTTCCCGCGCGCACGTTGGCGACCGCCTCGGCGATTTTTTGCGAGGCGTCAACGGGATCGGCGCCGTCGCCATCGGTGAGGCACAGATTTTTGAAGCCGCGCAGGTTGGCCGAGAGGTCCGCGCCGGGGGTCTGGAGATGCGAGCGGACGGAAATCGCGAAGGCGTTGTCTTCGATGAAGAAGAGCATGGGAATTTTGCGCGTGGAGGCGATATTGAGCGCCGCCCAAAATCCGTTGGCGGCGATCGAGCCTTCGCCGCCGTGCGCCACCGCGATGGCGTGATTCCAATTTTTTTCGCCGAGAACTTCCTTGTGATATTGGATGGCTTGCGCCCAACCCGCGGCGGGCGTGTATTGCGCGCCCACGTCGCCGGAGGAGGGCAGGATGGTGGGACCTGTCCCTTCCGCGGGCTTGCGGGAGAAGACCACGCCCACGTCGCGGCCCTCGGAGGGGGAGCCGGATTTGGACATGCCGGCGGCGATGGCCTCTTGCACGGTGAGTCCCGCGGCGAGCATGAAGGGACGCGAGCGGTAGTAAACCGTTGCGGCGTCGTGGGGGTGGGTCAGTTGCAGGGCGAGCAGGATCTGCGAAAGTTCGTGGCCTTTGGCCGAAAACTGGTAAGGGACTTTGCCCGCCGGGGCCAGTTCGCGCTCTTCGAGTTCGTCGAGCAGGCGCGATGTGAGCAGGAGGCGGGCAACGCGAGTCCAATCGAGGGTGGGGGATTTCTTTGTCATGGGGGAAACCGTGTAAAGAGAGTGGCCTGATTTTACCCGCAAATCTTTTTGTACACGGATTACGCGGATGAACACGGAATTTCAGTAAATCACAGATTGCGTCCGTCATTGCGAGGTCGGTGTACTTCCGACCGAAGCAATCCCCTCCTCACAGGGGGAGATTGCTTCGCTCCGCTCGCAATGACGGGATGCGGCGGAAGTTTGGAATCGAATTTGTGATTTACTGAATTTAAGAGATCCGTACTACACCGTGAAATCCGCGTAATCCGTGTACGAATTACGGCATTGCGCTGTGGATGAACTCCGTCAGGTCGCGCTTGAGGGCTTCGAGCGAGGGCAGGTGGATGTACATCATGTGACCGGCTTCGTAGTAAGCCATGCTGAGGTTGCCGCGCAGGGACTCGTGCAAGTCGAGGTGGTTGAAGGTGTGCTCGGTGGCGAAGTAGGGCGTGCCGAGGTCGTAGTAGCCGTTGGCCACGAAGACCTTGAGATGCGGGTTGACGGTCATCGCCTTGCGAAGAGTCTCGGCCACGTAGATGGCCTGTCCCTCGAATTCCTTGAACGACCACGGGTGGACTTTCTCGGTCAGGATTTCGTACGGCAGATCCGACTCGTATTTCAACTCGGCGCGAACGTAATCGTAGAACCCGGCGGTGTATGGACCCAGCACATTGGTCAGGAGCGGATCGTACTCCGGGGATTCGGTCGCGCCGCTGCGGTCGAGTCCGGTGAAGCGGCTGTCGAGACGGCCGACCGTGAGTCCGCGCTCGCGCAGGAGTTCCTTGAAAAAGTGTTGATCCTTCACGCGCAGGTTCGAGCGTTCGATGAAGGCGGGCGAGAGGCCCGTGTAGCGAGATAGTTTTTCCACGATGATTGCGCGCTCTTCGGGAGTCAGCATGTCGCCTTTCAGCAGGGCGGAGGCGTACTGGCCCAGCGCGAATTCCTCCACTTCCTCCAGTAATTCCTGCAACGGTTGGCGCTTGGTTTTGAGCGCGTCGTGATACCAGGCGGTGGCGGCATAACCCGGCAGGTAGACGATGTAGGGCAGGTCGTTGCCGAAGGCGAAGTCAATCGTGGCGAAATCCAGCACGGACGAGATGAGCATGATGCCGTTCAACATCATGTTGTGACGGTCGAAGAGATAGCCCGAAAGCCCTGCGGCGCGCGTCGTGCCGTACGATTCGCCGATCAGGAATTTGGGCGAGAGCCAGCGATGATAGCGCGTGGCGTACAGGCGGATAAAATCGCCGACCGACTCGATGTCTTTTTTGAAGCCGTGATACTCGGCGGGCTTTTGTCCTTCCACGGCGCGACTGTAGCCGGTGCTGACCGGGTCAATGAAAACCAGGTCGGTCTCGTCGAGGAGCGAGTATTCGTTGTCGGTCAACTGGAAGGGCGGGCGCGGCAGGTCGCCGTCGAATTCCATCACCACGCGGCGCGGTCCCAACACGCCGAGGTGCAGCCACACGGACGAGGAGCCGGGTCCGCCGTTGAACGAGAAGGTGAGCGGACGCTTCGATTTGTCCTTCACGCCGTCTTTTGAATAGGCGATGAAGAAAATCTGCGCGCGCGGCTTCTCGCCCTCGGACTCTTTCTCGCGGTCGGGAGTCTCCTCCTTTAGCACCATCGTCCCTG
Organism: uncultured Anaerolineaceae bacterium; assembly: GCA_964625215.1. Lineage (GTDB taxonomy): Bacteria > Chloroflexota > Anaerolineae > Anaerolineales > Villigracilaceae > Denitrolinea. Next base: position 12,507 of record CAZVAX010000047.1, read on the forward strand.
CGGTGACGGTGTACTTGACCTCTTTGCCGCCGATCTTGATCGAGTGTTTGGACTCGATGATGTTGTCCTTGGGGGCGGGTTTTTCTTCCTTTTTTTCTTCGGGCTTCTTATTTTTCGGTTCGGGGGTGGTGGGCATGTTTCATTTCCTTTTCATCGGATTTCAGGGTTCGTTTTTTTGCTCAACATCAATACCAGTCTTATTCTCTTCGCGCCAACCGAAAATGGCGAACATCAGAACGACCGCAAGAATCAAATCCAGGGGAGTACAGATAATGCATCTCACCGAGTATAGGAGACCGCTAGATTCAGCCATGCTCTGACCTTGATCCATCAAATAGAATGGCAAGACAGTGAAACCCAATCCTGAAATGGACAGAATCAATCTGGCTGAAAAATAAATCCCCGCCATTAAAGAAACCTTCGGATTTTTCTTTCGGCGCAGGAAAGCGATAACGATTCCCACAATATCAATCAGGAAATAAGGAATTTGTGGAAGCGCGCTTGCAAGAATAACGTCGAAGTATTCCATTTCTTTCGCTCCTTTATTACTTGACTCGACTCACCCTCGCGTACACCTCCCTCTTCCCCCACCCGCTGACCTCCGCCAGTTCCGCCGAAATCTCCTTCGCCGATTTGCCTTGCTTCAATCCTTCTTTGATGGCTTCAAGCAATTGCTCCTCTGACCACTGATCACTGATCACTGACCGCGAAGCGTTTCCTCCCACCACCAACGTAAACTCCCCACGCGCCTCCCGCGCCTTGAAAACCTCCACCGCGCCTCTCAGTGACCCGCGCCAGAATTCCTCGAACATCTTGGTCATCTCGCGCGCGACGCAGATCGGACGGTCGCTGAGGGTGGCGAGCAAATCTTCGAGGGAGGCGAGGAGTCGGTGCGGGGATTCGAGGAAGATCAGCGTGTGGCGCAAATTGGCAATTTGCGAAAGCAGGTTGCGCCTCTCATTAGCCTTGTGCGGGAGGTAGCCTAGGTAGGTGAACGCGTCGGTGGGCAGGCCGGAGGCGCTCAGGGCGGCGATCGGCGCGCAGGGACCGGGAACCGGCCTCACGTCAAAGCCCGAGGCGAGCGCGGCGCGGACGAGTTCGTAGCCGGGATCGTTGATGGCGGGCGTCCCCGCGTCGGAGACGAGGGCCACATCGCCCTCCAAAAGCGCGGCGAGGATCTCATCCAGTTTGTGGAGTTTGTTGTGTTCGTAGTAACTGGCGGCGCGGGTGTGGATGTCGAAATGCGTCAGGAGTTTCCGGGTGTGACGCGTATCCTCCGCGGCGATGAGTTTGGATTCCCGCAGGATGCGCGCGGCGCGCGGCGATAAATCTTCGAGGTTGCCGATGGGGGTGGCGACGAGATACAGAACGCCCATGCCTCGATTATACCCGGTGGGGTTGAAACAACAAAAACGGCCGGCCCCGGTTTGGGGCAGGCCGTTGCGATTTCGATTACGGCGAGGGAGGCGGAACGAATGGCCTCAACGCCGGTTGCGGCGCGGAGCGCGGGTCCGAAAACACGCCGAGGGGGAGCGATAGAGGCGGCGCGGCGCGGCCCGAGAGCAGGTTGTCGAGCGGGGCGTAAACCAAATGAATCACCGCTTGCGCGCCCTGGCGAATATCCTGAAAGGCAAAGAGCAGGAATTTTCCATCCGGGCTGAAACGCGCGTCGCGGTAACAGCAGGTATTTTCGATGGGATTGAAAATGCCGCCCTGGCCGGTTGTTGTGTTGAAGTAATACAGGTTGCCAAAACCTTCGTTGCGAATCACATCATTGAAGACGATCAGATCGTCGCCGTTCCAATCGAAGGAGGGAAAGATGGCGTTGTTTTGAAACCCAGCCACGATGAATTGCTGGCCGGGATACGAGCCTTGAATGGACGGTTGGGCGGACGGGCAATTCGAAACGTCCATCACACGGAATTGATCCACGGGGCGGTTGGTCACATCCAGGTAAATGACCGCCAGCCGCTTGCCGTCGCGCGACCAGCGCATATCCTTCACCGAATCGCGGTTATACAAACACGCGCCTTCCATCTTTACCAGGTCGCCGCGATTTTGCGCCAGACCAAGCGCGGTCATATCGAACGGCACGATCACCAATTGCAAATCCACGCTGATGGCCGCGCGCGTCCCGTCGGGCGAAACGCTGAACCCATCCACGCGTTCGGCTTGCAGGCAGGTGATCTTTTGCGGCTGGCCGAGGCTCACATCCAGGCTGTAGAGGCAGGTGTTCTGCACGTAGAGCAACGTCTTGCGATCGGGCAGCCATTGCAAGCGCGCCTTGGCCGAACCGTCGCTGGTGAGCGCGGCGGCCTCCGACCCATCGGGATTCATCGCCCAAATTTCATTGGCCGAAACGAAGGCGATCTTGTCCGCCGCGCCGTCTGGAACCTTGACCTGCGGAGTTTGCGTGGGCGGAGGCGCGGTCAACGTGAACGTGGGAGGCGGCGCCGCGGCCTCGGCCGCGGTGGGGGACGCGACCGGCGAAGCGGCTTCCACCGTGGAAGTGGGACTCGCTTCGGCCACCGGACCCGCGGCGGGCGCGCGCAAAAGAAGGAACGCCACCGCCAAAAGGACCAGCGCGCCCACCCCCGCCCCGATCCAAACCAGATTCTTTTTCGATGGTTTTCCACCGTCCTTCGTGACCGCCGCCGCGGCAACAGACGCCTCCGTGCGCGGGCGCGTCAACTGCGAGTCGGTGAGGACGCCCTCGGTTCCAAACGCGATCTTGTTCAGGGCCTTGGCAAGTTCGAGCATGTTGGGATAGCGCTCGTCGGGAATCTTGCTCATGGCCTTCTTGATAAGTTGGTCCACTTCAATTGGCAGGTCGGGGTGCTCGCGCCGAATCTCGGGAACCGGGTCGGTGATGTGCTTGATGACCACGCCCATCGGAGTGTCGGCGCGGTAGGGTTGCTGGCCGGTGAGCATTTCATAGATGATGGCCCCCATCGCGTACACGTCAGAGCGGGCATCCACCTGTCCGCTTTGGGCCTGCTCGGGACTCATGTAAGCCGGGGTGCCGATGACTCCGCTCCCGGTCACGTTATGGGCGGCATCGGCCAGTTTAGCCACGCCAAAGTCGGAGATGAAGGCTTCGCCGTTGTTGTCGAACAGTACATTGCCGGGTTTGAGGTCGCGGTGAACGACTCCTTTTTTATGCGCGTACGCCAACCCCTTGCACATGCGCTCCACGATGCGGGCCGTGTCCTCCATGGAGAACGCGCCCTGCTTGAGCCAGTCGGAGAGCGAGCCGCCGGTCATGTTGCGCATGACGAAGAAGGGCACGCCGTCATCCTCGCCCACATCATAGACCGGCACGATGGCGGGATGCTCCAATTGGGCAACCGTCTTGATCTCGCGCTCGAAGCGGACGCGGAACTGCGGGTCGTGCAAAAACTCGCGCGGCAACACCTTGATCGCCACCTCGCGGTCAAAACTCGGATCATGGGCCTTGTAAACGGTAGCCATGCCGCCGCGTCCCAGTTCCGAAATAATGTTGTATCGTCCGATTTTTGTGGGGGTCGGGGGAGTCGTCGGAGTCGTCATGCGGCAAGTATACTCATTCCATGAAATCAGCGCAAGCAATTAGATGAAGACTGTCCGGTTTGCACGAGAGATACAACCTTTAGCGACTTGATGTAAAATTTGTCCGTCTTGCCCCGGAAAAACAACCGCCTATGAAACCTAGCGCGCCGACCTTGCGATACATTGACCTGTTTTGCGGCATCGGGGGATTCCGCTTTGCCGCCGCGCAAGCCTTCCAAAAATTCAACGTGGACGCGGAATGTGTCTTCTCCTCCGAAATTGATCCGTACGCTCGGCGCGCCTACGAGGCGAATTTCGGCGAACTCCCATCCGGCGACATCACCCGCATCGCCGCGCACGCCGCGCCGGATCACGACCTGCTCTTCGCGGGCTTCCCCTGCCAGCCGTTCAGCATCATCGGCAACGGGCGCGGCTTCGACGACACACGCGGCACACTCTTCTTCGACATCGCCCGCATCCTGGCGGCCAAGCGCCCGAAAGCCTTTGTGCTGGAAAACGTGAAGCGGCTGGTGGGTCACAACGGGGGGCGGACGCTGGAAAAGATTCTCTCAGCGCTGCGCGGGCTGGGTTACTCGGTGGAATACCGCGTGTTGAACGCGCTCGATTACGGCCTGCCGCAAAAACGCGAGCGCGTCTTCTTCGTCGGCTTTCTCGGCGCGCTGGATTTCGCCTGGCCCGAAAAACTTCCCGCCTACGCGCCGCTCGCCTCCATCCTCGAAACGGAGGTGGACAAAAAGTATTTCGCCTCCCCGTCCATCCGCGCCAAACGACGCTTCGCCCACACGCCCGAAGCGGCCCCTGCCATCTGGCATGAGAACAAGGCCGGGCATATCTCCTCCTATCCCTACTCCTGCGCGCTGCGCGCCGGCGCGTCGTACAACTACCTGCTGGTGGATGGCGTCCGCCGGCTGACCCCGCGCGAGATGCTCCGCCTGCAAGGCTTCCCCGACTCGTTCCAGATCGTCGTCTCTGAATCGCAGGCGCGCAAACAGGCCGGGAACGCCGTGCCGGTCAATTTGGCGCGGGCCGTGATCGAGTCGCTGCTGCCGATCCTCCTGCGCGATGTGGAGTCTGTCTGACATGGCCGACACTTTCAGCGACCGCGAGCGCTCCCAGATCATGCGCGCCGTCAAGTCGAAGGGCAACAAGTCCACCGAGGCGCGGCTCATCCGGCTGTTCAAGGAACACGGCATCACAGGCTGGCGCCGAAACGCGAACCTGCCCGGCCATCCCGACTTTGTCTTCCCCAAAGCGAAGGTCGCCGTCTTCGCGGACGGCTGCTTCTGGCACGGTCACGGCTGCCGCAACGTCACACCGGCGGATCATGCCGAGTATTGGCGCAAGAAGATCGAGCGCAACATGGCGCGCGATAAGCGCGTGACGCGCGAATTGAAACAGCAGGGCTGGATTGTGATTCGAATCTGGGAATGCGAGATCAAACGGGGGGAGATGCGCAAGTTCAAAGCCAAGGGATTGAAATAGCCAAGATAAAGAAAGCCCTCCTACGTCGGGAGGGCTTTCATGTTGCAGATTTGTTGGGACAAGGTTACGGAGCCAGGGTATACGTCACGTTATTGAAGTCCGCGTGGCGTCCCTTGCAATCCTTGTCGTCATCGGGATTGCCGACATAGGTGAAGGTAAGTTTCGCTCCATCAAAGGCGTAATTGAAACTCACGTTGGTCGGACAGCCGCCATCGTTGGAGGTTTCGGTGAAGACATTTCCATCCGCACGATAGGTTCCGTGAACGAAGATGGTATCGCCTTCGAACACGTAGTACGTTCCATCGGCATTGAACATCAGTCCGTAATTCGTTGTGCCAGCCTTGATGAACTTCCCCACAGGGAAGTTCGCGCCCGCCGCGGTCGGCGCTTCGGTTGGTTTGGGCGCGGCCGTCGGCGTTGCCGCGGGACTGCATGCCGCCAACACAAAGGTCAGTGCAAGAACGAACGATAAATATTTTGTTTTCATGGAACTCCTTTTCTTCTAAAAGTTGGCTTCGCGCCTGCAGGCGCATTTAATGGCTGCAATATATCAGGCCTCCCATTTTCTGTCCTGCCATTTTCTGCCAAAATTCTCCAAATAGGAGTAAATGTGCTATCCTCTGAACAGAAATCAACATGTCTATAAATATTTCATCAGCCACTCTCGAAAACTTCACAACCTTTGGCGATTTGTTGCGTTACGTCCGCCGGCGCGTCGGCATCACGCAAATGGAACTGGCCCACGCCGTCGGTTACAGCGACGCGCAGATCAGCCGCCTCGAGCAAAACCTGCGCATGCCCGACCTCCCCACCATCGAGAGCCGCTTCGTCCCCGCCCTCGCCCTTGAGGATGAACCCAAAGTGGTGGCGCGGCTTCTGGAACTGGCCGCCAACGTCCGCCGTGAAGACGCGCCCGGGCTTGGGCTTTGTCCCTACAAAGGACTGAACTATTTCGACGAGGACGACGCCGACCTGTTCGTCGGCCGCGAAGCATTGACCGCCAAACTGACGGAGCGCGTCCTTTCCATGACTGGAAGCGGGTCGCCATCCGAGACGCGTTTCCTCGCCGTGGTGGGCGCCTCGGGCAGCGGAAAGTCCTCCCTTGTCCGCGCGGGACTCGTCCCCGCCTTGCGTTGGGACAAGGCCTTCGCCGATTGGGATATTCACATCCTCACGCCCGCCGCACATCCAATCGAAAGCCTGTCAGCGAGCCTCACGCGCGAGAACGGCCTCGCCGCCGCGGCGTCCAGCCTGACCGATGATCTTTTCCGTGACGCGCATGCTCTGCATCATTTTGCCGGTAAACGGAACGGCTCACGGCTGCTTATCGTCGTGGATCAATTCGAGGAAGTCTTTGCGCTCTGCCGCTCGGAGGAGGAGCGTACTGCTTTCATCAACAACCTGCTCGAGGCCGCCTCCGATACAGAGGGACGGGTGAGCGTTGTCATCACCCTGCGCGCGGACTTCTACGCTCATTGTGCGGGCTACCTGCAATTACGTGAGGCGCTGGCAAAAAACCAGGAATATATCGGCGCGATGACCGGCGAGGAACTCCGCCACGCCATCGAGGAACCCGCCCGCCGCGGCCGCTGGGAGTTTGAGCCGGGGCTGATCGAATTGTTGTTGCGAGATGTCGGCCATGAACCGGGCGCGCTCCCCCTGCTTTCACATTCCCTGCTGGAAACATGGCAAAGACGCCGCGGCCGCATGATGACCTTGAGCGGCTACGCCTCCTCGGGCGGCGTGCGCGGCGCCATCGCTGAAACCGCCGAAGCCGTCTTCGCGGACCAATTCACACCGGAACAGCGCGTCATTGCCCGCCGCATCTTCCTGCGCCTGACCGAATTGGGCGACGAGACCGCCACGGGCGACACGCGCCGCCGCGCCGACTTCAACGAGTTGATCCTCAAACCCGAAGAGACCGCCATCACCGAAAATGTCCTGAAGGCGCTGGCCGACGCTCGCCTGATCATCACGAGCGAAAATTCCGCCGAGGTCGCTCACGAAGCCTTGATTCGCGAATGGCCAACGTTACGCGGCTGGCTGGAAGAGAATCGCGAGGGGCTGCGCCTCCACCGTCATTTGACCGACGCCGCGCAAGAGTGGCTCGCGCACAACCGCGAGACGGACGTGTTGTATCGCGGCGCAAAACTGGCCCAGGCGCGCGAATGGGTGTCGCTGCACCGGGATGAGATGAACGCCCTCGAACTCGAATTTCTCGAAGCATCGCAAGCCTTTGCAGAGCAGGAAGCCAACGAACGAGAAGCCCAACGTCAGCGCGAATTGGACGCGGCGCAGAAACTGGCCGAGGCCGAGCATCGCCGCGCCGAGGAACAAACGCGTTCGTCAAGTCAACTACGCAAACGCGCCATCCATCTTGCTGGCGCGTTCGCGCTCGCTGTAATTCTCGCAATTGCAGCAGGGATTTTAGGCTGGCAGGGACAGCGCGCCAGTCAAATAGCATCCTCACGTGAACTGGCCGCGGCCGCCCTCAACAACCTGGATGTGGACCCCGAACGAAGCATTTTGCTGGCCCTTGAAGCGGTTGCCAAATCTCATACGCTCGAAGCAGAGGACGCCTTGCACCGTGCCATGCTGGCTTCACGGGTGCGGAAGGTCATCCCCGCGCACGAACCCGGCGGGTTTGTCAATGTGGCGTTCAGCCCCGATGGAAGCCGCCTCGCCTCCGCAGGCGCGGATGAGACTACAAAGATCTGGGATGTGGCGAGCGGAAAAATGTTATTTGCAATAAACGGGCACGCGGTCGCATTCCGTCCTGACGGGAAGCAGATCGCCACGATCCTCGCCGACCGAACCATCCGCTTGTGGGACGCGCAGACGGGAGTGGAGATTCCGCTCGCGGGTCCGATCGACGCGAGCGATGGGTTGATGTTCAGCCCCGATGGAGCGCGTCTCGTCACGGTCACGCCGGTCAACATGCCGCGCATCTGGGACCTGCGTACAGCAAAAGAGTTGGTTGATTTTCCCGGTCACACAGATTACACATCCTTCGCCTTTTTCAGCGCAGACGGCAGGCGGTTGCTCTCCACCAGCGACGACGGCACGGCGCGCATTTGGGACACAGTCACGGGCAGGGAATTACTGAAATTGGAACATGCAACCCTGGTGTGGACAGCGGCGTTCAGCCCGGATGGGAAGCAGGTTGCCACGGTGGGTGGGAACGAGGCATTCCTTTGGGACGCGTTCACCGGCAGGAAATTGCTCACGTTGCGTGGTCACGCCAGTGACTTATACGCAATTACGTTCAGCCCAAACGGGACGCGTCTCGCGACGGGCGGTGGGGACCGCAAAGTAAAAGTGTGGGACGCGGCCTCGGGCGCAGAGTTGTTCACGCTCTCTGGCCATAGCGGTTCGATCACTGGTTTGGCATTTACACCGGACGGCGCGCGCCTCGCGACCAGCGGCGAAGACGGGTCAGTTCGCATTTGGGATCTCATGCCGCGTGGTGAAGCATTGTCTCTTCCCAATGGTCCGATCGGTCAGATCGGATTCAAACCAGATGGTTCGCATCTCTTCGGGACTTTGAACGGCCGCGTCGTCATTTGGGACTCAGTCTCCGGGAGCGAACTGCAAACCTTCTCCACACAGGATTCGGTCGCCGCCGCCAGCCTCAGCCCCGACGGAAAAATTCTTGCCGCTGCAGACGCGAAATCGAACGTTACGCTGTGGGATGCGACCTCGGAAGAAAAATTATTTTCCTGGCTTGCCCACACTACGCGAATCAACGCGCTGGCGTTCAGCCCCGACAGTACACATCTCGTCACTGCCAGTGACGACTACAAAGCCAGGGTTTGGAATATCCTCGACACGAAAAACCCGCATTTGCTGACAACGCTGGAATTATCTGCGGAGATCAAATCCATCGCGTTCCATTCGGATGGAAAATTGCTTCTGCTTGGTCTTAACAATGGGATCGCGCGTTTACGCGACCTTTCCAATGAAACCGATGTGGCGACCCTGAGCGGTCACACCGACGCCATTTCATCGGTCGCTTTCAGCCCAAACGGGGACTCCGTCGCTACCGCCAGTCTGGACGGGACCGCAAAGGTATGGGACTCGAAGACAGGCAGGGAATTATTCACGCTGAGCGGGCATACGAATGCAGTGACAATGGTCGCATTTAGCCCAGATGGGAAACGCATCGCCACAGTTGGGCGGGACGGAGCCGCCAAACTATGGAATGCGGGGACAGGACAAGAGGAACTTACCCTCCCTGGCGATGAAGCGGCATTGACGGGAGTCGCTTTCAGTCCAGATGGGAAGCGTCTTGTCGTCAGCGGAGATCGCGGTGCACGCGTTTACATTCTGGATTTGGATGAACTTGTCATACTGGCGCGCACGCGCGTCACACGCTTGTTGACGATAGATGAATGCCAAAAATACCTGCACGGTATTGCAACCTCATGCGCTCAGCCAGCGACAGCGACAGCGACGCCCCTGCCTGCCGCCGCGAACGGGCGGATCTGCCAGGTGACCAACAAAGGCGGCCTCTACGATAATTATTTCAACGCGATGATCTATAAAGGTTTGCAAGACTCTGCGCGCCTGCACGGCTGGGAAGCGACCGCGCTCGAATCTGCCTCCTTGTCCGATTTTGAGAATAACCTTCGCGCGCTCACAAATACAAATTGTCATTTGATTGTCGCGCCGCTCGCCTTGTTCGAGCAGACCCAAAACGCGGCAGAGAACTATCCAGACAAAAAATTCATGATGATGGATTTCGTCTATGACCCGCCTCTGGAAAATATCTGGAACCAGGTCTACGCCACGGACCAGGCCGCCTTTCTGGCAGGATACGTGGCGGCCTCCGTCACAAAGACCGGTAAGGTGGGCGTCTTCGGCGGCATGGACATTCCCCAGGTCACGGGCTTTATGGATGGCTTTGCCCTTGGTGTAGAGTATTACAACCGGAGGAACGGCACAAATGTGGAAGTGTTGGGCTGGGACCCTCACAAACATGAGGGGCTTTTCGTCGGCGGATTCTGCTGCACCACCGAAGGCAGGCAGCTGGCACGTCAATTGCTGGATAATGGCGCAGACGTGATTCTCCCCGTTGCAGGCCACAGTATTGGGTGGGGCGCGGGCGCTGAAGTCCATGAACGCGGCAATGCCTGGTTGGTCGGCGTGGATACCGATTGGGCGACGATCTTCCCTGAGTTTGCAGACATTATCCTGACCAGCATCGAGAAGCGTTTCGATGTCAGCGTGACGCTGGTAGCCCAAGCAATTGCAGATGGAACGTTCACGGGCGGTATCCATGTTGGAACGTTGAAAACGGGGGATGTCCGCCTCGCGCCGTTTCACAATCTCGACGCGTTGGTTTCTAACAAAGTGAAAGCCGATCTAGAGCAGATCATTGCGGATATCGGTTCGGGAAAAATTCAGACCACACCCTAAATCTCTAACGCTTCTCTTATTTCTCTTCTCTTGACCAAAACTCAACTCGCGCATATAGTTCAGCCCGCTTAACTAAAAAGAGGACTGAACGATGACCAAATCCCCTCCCATCAACCATTCCCTGCGCGCCTGGATGGACGCGTTCATGCACCGCTCGATGCGCGGCTGGACGCGCTTTGCCAAATCCACCGGCCTCTCCATGCCGCAATTCAGCATTTTGATGCAACTGCATCACAAAGGCCCATGCGGGATGTCTGCGATCAGCGAGCGCTTCGACATCACCCTGGCCGCGGCAAGCCAACTTGTAGATAAACTCGTGCAGGCGGGTTATCTCGAACGCGCCGAAGACCCGTCTGACCGGCGCGCCAAACTGCTGAAACTCTCTCCGCAGGGAGTCAAGCTCGTCAACGAAGGGATGAACGAACGCCATCGCTGGATGGATGAATTGGCAAAGAGCCTCTCCCCCGAGCAACAGAAACAAGTCGCGCAGGCTTTGGACATTCTCACCGAAGCCGCTGGGAAAGTAGACAGGTAGACAGGTAGACACGTAGACAGGTACACAAGTCGCCTGTATACCTGTGTACTCCACACCAAGGAGCCAAAACAGAAATGCTCAAACTGCTTAGATATGTAAAACCTTATTGGCTGTTGTTGGCGCTCTCCATCACGCTCATCTTCGCGCAGGCCAACTTCGATTTGGCGCTGCCCGATTATCTCTCGCGGATCGTCAACACGGGAATCCAGCAGGGCGGAGTCGAAGACGCGGTTCCGCAGGCCATCCGCGCGGGCGAGATGGAGCGGGTCATCATCTTCTTAAGCGAGGCGGACAAAGAGTCTGCGCTAGCGGCATACACGCTCGTTGACAGGAATTCCGCAGACTACGAAACCTACGTCGAGAAATATCCCGTTCTCGCGAGCGAGCCGATCTATGCGCTGAATGAAATTGACCGCGCCGAGATTGACCGTCTCAACCCGATCATGGCGCGCGCATTGTTGGCCGTTTCGGGGATCGAGAAGGCGCTCGCGGATCCGTCCGCGGCGGCGGAGATGGGCGGCGCTTTTGGGGGCCTCGACCTGACGAAACTCCCGCCTGGCATGGATGTGTTCGACATGCTGGCGCAAATGCCCGCCGATCAACGGGCAAGTATCTCCGCTTCGATGGATGAAAAACTTTCAGCGTTGGGTGAAGGCATGGTCGTGCAGGCCGCTGTCGGGTCGGTGAAGAACGAGTACGTCGCGCTCGGCATGGACACGGACAAACTGCAAAACAGTTACATGATGAACGTCGGCGCGTGGATGATCCTGCTCACGCTCGCTTCGGGCGTGTGTACCATCATCGTGGGTTATCTCTCCGCCAAGATCGCGGCCGGCATGGCGCGCGACATCCGCCGCGATGTGTTCAAGACCGTCGAAAGTTTTTCCAACACCGAGTTCGACAAGTTCTCGACCGCTTCGCTGATTACGCGTACCACCAACGACGTGACGCAGATCCAGATGGTCGTGATGATGATGGTGCGCATGATGTTCTACGCGCCCATCATGGCGATTGGCGGCATCATCAAAGTGGTCTCGAAAGATTCGCCGCTCTCGTGGCTGATCGGCGTGGCCGTGATGATGCTCGTCAGTTTGATCATTGTGGTGTTCTCGATTGCCATGCCCAAATTCAAACTGATCCAGAAATTGATGGATCGGATCAATCTCGTCTCGCGCGAAAACCTCTCCGGCATGATGGTCATCCGCGCCTTCAACATGCAGGGATTTGAAGAGAAACGCTTCGACAAAGCCAACGTGGACTTGACCGCCGTGAGCCTCTTTATCAACCGCGTGATGGTGGTGATGATGCCGCTGATGATGCTCATTATGAACGTGCTGATGCTTTCCATCGTCTGGTTCGGCGCGATCGAAGTCTCGCACGCGGACATGCAGGTCGGCGACGTGATGGCCTTCATCCAGTACGCCATGCAGATCGTGATGTCGTTCCTGATGCTTTCGATGATGTTCATCATCATCCCGCGCGCCTCGGTCTCGGCGGAGCGTATTCACGAAGTCCTCGCCACCGAGCCGCACATCCACGACCCGCGCGAGCCGAAGAAATTCCCCGCGCCCTTCAAAGGTTCGGTGGAATTTCGCGACGTGTCGTTCCGCTACCCCGGGGCGGATACCGACGCGCTGGAGCATATCTCCTTCATAGCGCGTCCGGGCCAGACGACGGCCCTGATCGGCCCAACCGGCGCGGGCAAGTCCACCATCGTTAATCTGATTCCCCGCTTCTACGAAGTGACGGGCGGCGCGATCCTGGTGGACGGCGTGGACATCCGAGACGTGACCCAGCGCGACCTGCGCGAACGAATCGGCTACGTCCCGCAGAAAAGCGCGTTGTTCTCCGGCACGATCGAATCCAATTTGCGGTATGCCGATGAACGCGCCACCTCGGAGATGTTGCAATCCGCCATCGAGATCGCGCAAGCCAAAGAGTTCGTAGACTCGAACGCCGAAGGCCTGGCGGCGGAAATCGCGCAGGGCGGGCAGAATGTCTCCGGCGGGCAGAAGCAGCGCCTCTCCATCGCGCGCGCCATCGTCAAGAAGCCGCCGATCTACATCCTCGACGACAGTTTCTCCGCGCTCGATTTCAAGACCGACGCGGCCCTGCGTCGCGCGTTCAAAGAAAAAACAACCGACAGCGCCTTGCTGATCGTCACTCAGCGCGTGTCCACCATCAAAGACGCCGAGCAGATCATCGTGCTGGATGAAGGTCAAATCGTCGGCAAAGGTTCGCACAAGGAACTTATGGAAAACTGCGAAACATACAAAGAGATTGCCTTGTCGCAACTCAGCAAGGAGGAGTTGTCATGATGTTCCAGGGCAGACCTCAACAGCAACAAGGCGGCCCGATGCGGGGCGGCCCGATGGGCGGTCACGGCATGATGGGCGCGCCCGCCGTAAAAGTCCGCGACTTTCGCGGCACGATGCGAAAACTGATCGGCTATCTCGGCGCGTATCGTCTTCAAATCGTAGTCGTCTTCATCTTCGCGGTCGCGTCCACCGCGGCCAACATTGCGGGACCGAAAATTCTCGGCAATGCGACCACGAAACTGTTCGAAGGCGTGATGGCGCAACTGGGCGGCACGGGCGAAATTGACTTTGCCTACATCGGGCGCGTCGTTCTCTGGACCTTGGGCCTGTATCTCGTCTCCGCGCTTTTCGCGTACATCCAGGGCTGGATTATGGCCAACGTCGCGACGGACATCTCCTACCGTTTCCGCCGCGACATCTCGAAAAAGATGAATCGCATGCCGTTGAAGTATTTCGACGCCAACACGCACGGCGAAGTCCTCTCGAGAATTACCAACGACGTGGACACGGTCAACCAGACCCTCAGCCAGAGTCTCACCCAGATCATCACCTCGCTGGTGACGGTGGTGGGCGTGCTGGTCATGATGTTCTCGATCAGTTGGATGATGACGCTTGTGGCGCTGGTCGTCATCCCGCTTTCGATGATCACGGTTATGCTGATCGTCCGCCAGTCGCAGAAATTCTTCAAGCAACAACAGGATTATCTCGGCCACGTCAACGGACACGTGGAAGAAATGTACGGCGGCCACATCGTGATGAAAGCCTTCAACGGCGAGCAGGAGAGCATCGAAAAGTTCGACATCTCGAACGACAATCTGTACAACGCGGCCTGGAAGTCGCAATTCCTCTCCGGCTTGATGATGCCGATCATGATGTTCATCGGCAACCTCGGCTACGTGGCGGTCGCGATCCTCGGCGGTTATCTCGCCATCCAGAAAGCCATCACCGTCGGCGACATTCAGGCGTTCATTCAATACGTGCGTTCGTTCACGCAACCGATCACGCAACTGGCAAACATCTCCAATGTGTTACAGCAGACCGCCGCGGCGGCGGAGCGCGTCTTTGAATTTTTGGAGGAAGAGGAAGAGGTGGCCGAACCCGCCCAACCCGTCCAGATCGAAGCGGCGCAGGGACACGTCGAGTTCAAGGATGTCCACTTCGGTTACAGTCCCGATAAGACCGTCATCAACGATTTCTCGGCGGAGGCGGAACCTGGTCACAAGATCGCCATCGTCGGGCCGACGGGCGCGGGCAAGACCACGATGGTTAAATTGCTGATGCGCTTCTATGACGTGAACAGCGGGTCCATCCTTGTGGACGGTCACGACATCCGCGACTTCACGCGTCACGACCTGCGGAAAATGTTTGGCATGGTTTTGCAGGATACGTGGCTGTACAACGACACCATCATGGAGAACATCCGCTACGGGCGGCCAAGCGCCACCGACGAGGAAGTGATCGCCGCCGCGAAGGCCGCGCACGTGGATCACTTCGTCCATACCTGGCCGGATGGTTACAACATGGTGTTGAACGAGGAGACCACCAACATCTCGCAGGGACAGATGCAACTGCTCACCATCGCCCGCGCCGTGCTGGCTGACCCGAAGATTCTCATCCTCGATGAGGCCACGTCCAGCGTGGACACCCGCACCGAAATTCTGATTCAACGCGCGATGGACAACCTGATGAAGAATCGCACCTCCTTTGTCATCGCGCACCGACTCTCCACCATCCGCGACGCCGACCTGATCCTCGTCATGCAACACGGCGACATCGTGGAGCAGGGCAATCACGAGGAACTGCTCGCGAAGCAGGGCGCGTACTACGAGTTGTATATGAGTCAGTTCAAGAAACACGTGGATGAGGTGGACGCGCTGGTGGGGGCGGAGTGAGCGGTGATCAGTGATCAGTAATCAGGAAGCCCTCGCCATTTCTGGCGAGGGCTTTTCTGTTGTTGCCACAAAGGGAAAATTCGTATATAGTAAAGACAAATCCACCCCAGGGAAGAACACTATGCCTCTCACACGCAAAACAGTGATGATCAGCAGTACGGCACGGGATTTGCCGAAACATCGCGAAGAAGTGATGATTGCCTGTCTGAGTCAGGGAATGTTTCCCGTGATGATGGAGCATTTGCCTGCGAACGATGACGATGCAATATCGGCGTCGCTCAAGATGGTGGATGAGGCGGATATTTACGTGGGGATTTACGCGCAACGTTATGGGTATATTCCCAAAGGGAAGAAGAGAAATCCCAAGCAGATTTCGATCACAGAGATGGAATATGACCGTGCCGTCAAGCGCGGTATTCCCCGCTTGATCTTCGTGATGGATAAAGCGCACCCCATCACCATTGATGACATTGACCTTGGGAACGCGGCAAAGTTACAGAAATTCAAAGACCGCGTACAAGCCAAAAACATCGCCAACTTTTTCAAATCGCCTGCTGAATTGCGCGGACAGGTTATCAATAGTCTTTCAAAGCAAATTGAATCTGCGCCGATAACCATCCCCGATACGGAATCTTCAACGATTGATGTGACCGCATATTACAATGCCCTGCGCAAACGCTATAACGTTCTCGCCCTCGAAGGACTGACCCCTCCACAAAAAGAAGAATACCTTCAAATTCAACTGCGCTCGGTGTTCGTGGAGCAAAGCGTGCGCGAAGACGCTCCGCCCGTGGAACTGCCCAAGGAAATATGGGAGAAGTTGTCCCGCGAACAGGAAATTCACACTGAAGATTTGCCATCTGGCATTACACTGGACGATGTTCGCAAGGCACGCGATTCGTATTACCAAAAGCCGTCTCGTTTGGTATTAGATGTGTTGACCAATGCGCCCAACCAATACACCATCATTCTCGGCGACCCAGGTTCGGGCAAGTCCACTCTGGCGCGGTATGTGATGCTCACATTGATTGACCCGCTTCGTGCGGGTGATAAAGTCCAAAAAGAGTTTGAAGGCTATCTGCCCTTGTTGATCGAACTGCGAACATTCGCGGTCTTATGTGCAGATGGCAAATGCGAGACCCCACTGGAATTTCTGGAACACCTCGGCAAGACCGAGGGCTGGGGCTTGACTCAATCCGCGCTGCATAATCACTTGAAGGGCGATGGCCACGCGGTGGTCATCTTCGACGGGCTGGATGAGATCTTCGAGCCGAAACTGCGCGAGACCATCACCAATCAAATTGTCGGATTCACGAACGCGTATCCCAAAGCGCGGGTGGTTGTGACCAGCCGCATTCTAGGCTATCGCCGCAAAATTCTGAGCGACGCAGGCTTTACGCATTTCACTTTGCAGGATTTGGATGAGAAGCAGGTGGAATCTTTCATCACCAAGTGGTATCCACTGGCGATGAAAGATCGCCTTGACGAGGCTCACGAACGCATCAAGCAGATTTTGAAATCGTTCGCGGACTCGGCTTCCATCCGCCAGTTGGCAGGAAATCCCATGCTGTTGACCATTATGGCGATCATCGGCAAACATCAGGAATTGCCGCGCGAGCGCTGGAAGTTATACGAGCACGCGGTCGGTGTTTTGATTCAACATTGGGATGTGAATAAACATCTCAAGGATGAGCGCATTGAAGCGGACTTTATCGGCGAGGATGACAAGAAAGAGTTATTGCGTCGACTGGCATATTGTATGCAGAGTAGGGATGGCGGATTGACAGGCAACTACATTCACCGTGAGAGCTTGCAAGAGGAATTTGAAAGCTATTTGAAAGAACGCTACAATCAGACTTCCGTCCAAGCCAAGATCATTGCCGAGAAGATGATTCAGCAGTTCCGCGAACGGAATTTCGTTCTTTCACTTTTTTACGGCGCAAACTTATATGGTTTTATCCACCGCGCGTTTCTGGAATTTTTTTGCGCCTCAGCTTTTGTGAAAAAATTCGAAAAGACAAAGGAGTTGACGATTGAACAACTCAAGACTGATGTGTATGGCAAACATTGGGAAGATCAGAATTGGCATGAGTCATTACGACTGATTTGCGGAATTATAGATGAAACATGGGCTATTAAAATAATTGAATATCTCATAACCTTAAAAAATCGCAGGGGGATGGCATCTACTAAGTTTAAATTTGGATCTTATTCATGGGATATGCCTGTTTCAATAAATTTCAAATTAGCGATTGACTGTTTGGGAGAGGTTCGAAATCTGAATCGTCTGTCAAATGAAATAAGAAGCTTAATTGAAAACAACAATGATTACACTGAAGCCAATATGTATATGCTTAGCGTGTTAGGGGATCGATTAACTGAACTTACGACAGGATTCCAATTGGTTTATATTGCATTAAG
>CAZVAX010000048.1:0-29605 GCA_964625215.1 uncultured Anaerolineaceae bacterium
TGCGCGAACTGCAACGCACCACGCAACTCGACCTGCATCCCATCGGCTTCCTCGACGACGATCCCGCCAAGCAACGTCACGAAATCTACGGCGTGCCGGTCATCGGCAAAGTAACCGAACTCGCCTCTGTGCTAGACAATCAGCAAGTGGATGAAGTCGTTTTCGCCATCCCTTCCGCGCCCGGAAAATTGGTGCGCCTCGTGACTGAAGTCTGCCGCAAGAAGGGCATTCCCTCGCGCACCATGCCAGGCATCTTCGAACTCATCGGCGGCAAGGTCAGTGTCAACCGCCTGCGCGAAGTGGACATCACCGACCTGCTACGCCGCGAACCCGTTGAAATTGACAACCGCCTGGTCGGGTCGAGCCTGAACGGGAAGCGCGTCCTCGTCACCGGCGCGGGCGGCTCCATCGGGCGCGAACTCTCGCGTCAGATCGCGCGCTGGAGTCCCTCGTCGCTGGTGTTGCTCGGTCACGGCGAGAACAGCATCTTCGAAACCCTGCTCGAATTGCAGGACGATTATCCCTCGCTCTCGCTCCATCCCGTCATCGCCGACGTGCGCGACGAGCCGCGCATCGAGTCGGTCTTTGTCGAGCATCGTCCGCAAGTGGTCTTCCATGCCGCGGCGCACAAACACGTCCCGTTGATGGAGATCAACGTCAGTGAGGCGATCACGAACAACGTCGGCGGGACGCGCAACATTGTGGAAGCGGCCACCCGCCACGAGGTGGAACGACTCGTGCTCATCTCCACAGACAAGGCCATTCGCCCGGTCAGCGTCATGGGCGCGACGAAACGTCTGGCCGAGATGATCGTCATCAACGCCGCGCATCGCACCGGGCGCGCCTTCTCGGTCGTCCGCTTCGGGAACGTGCTCGGCAGTCGCGGGTCGGTGGTGCCGCGCTTCAAAAAACAAATCGCGCGCGGCGGGCCGGTCACGGTGACGCACCCCGACATGCACCGCTATTTCATGACCATCCCCGAAGCCGTGCATCTTGTGTTGCAGGCCGCGGCGATGGGCGCGGGCGGCGAAGTCTTTTTCCTGAACATGGGTCAGCCCGTGCGCATTTTGGATTTGGCCGAAGACCTGATCCGACTCTCCGGCCTCGAGCCCGGGCGCGACATCGAGATCGCGTTCACGGGCATTCGCCCCGGCGAAAAATTGACCGAGGAACTGTCCGACGACAGCATGACCTTCGCCCCCACCGCCCACCCCGAAATCGTGCGCGTCCAATCGGACGAGCAAGTGGATTCAGCGCATCTGGCCAATTCCCTCGCCCAACTCGCCCGCCTCGCGCAGCAAGACGAAACCGAAGCAGCGCTCAACGTGCTGGACGAAGTCATCCCCGGCGCGGCGGTGCGGTCGTCTCCGCCACCGGATATTACTTCTCTTGTCTAAAGTCAAAGGTCGAAAGTCACGCGACCTTCAACCTTCAACCTTCGACCTTTGACCTTCGACTGATTTCTTATGCCCCAAGTCTCCCTCCCCGACTGGAACCAATTCCTCCAATCCCATCCCCACGCCCACGTCTTGCAGACTGGCGAGTGGGGTGAGTTGAAATCCGCCTTTGGCTGGAACGCGGTTCGCCTCGTCTCCAGCAACGCCGGCATTCAAATCCTCTTCCGCAAACTGCCGCTGGGATTCACAGTGGCGTACGCGCCAAAACCAGTAATCAGTGATCAGTTATCAGTTGTCAGTGATCAGTTTTGGGATGAAGTTGATTCCGTGTGCCGAAAACACCGCGCCATCTTCCTCAAGATCGAACCTGATCTCTGGGAAGATGACTCCTCGACCTTTGACTTTCGACCTTCGACGCGAAGCCCTCATAACATTCAGCCCCCTCGCACTATTGTTGTTGACATAAAAGGTTCTGAAGATGAAATCTTGTCGCGGATGAAACAGAAATGCCGCTACAACATCCGCCTCGCGGAGAAAAAAGGCGTGACCGTCCGCGCATGGGATGATCTCGCCGCCTTCCACAAAATGATGCTCGTCACGGGCGGACGTGATCAATTCGGCGTCCACTCGCTGGAATATTACCGCCGCGCCTACGAGTTGTTCCACCCCATTGGCATGGCCGAACTGCTCGTGGCCGAATACGAAGGCAAGCCACTCGCCGCGTTGATGGTTTTCGCCCGCGGACGTCGCGCCTGGTACATCTACGGCGCATCCACGGACGAGGAACGTAACCGCATGCCGACCTACCTCCTGCAATGGGAAGCCATGCGCTGGGCGCGCGCCAAAGGCGCGGAAGAATACGACCTGTGGGGCGTCCCCGATGAAGACGAAGCCACCCTCGAAGCGAACTTCGAGACGCGTCACGACGGTCTATGGGGAGTCTATCGCTTCAAGCGCGGCTTCGGCGGGGAAGTGAAACGGTCCCAGCAGGCGGTGGATCGAGTCTATAGTCCGTTGTTGTATTGGGTGTACCTAAAGTTCATAAAAAATGGATGAACGTTTTTCAATGGTTAACAGCGATGGAAAAACTAAAAAGCGATAAGACGTACAGAATAGCTGTAATTTCCGTGTGCGTTGGCTATTTGCTTATCTTCACACCGATTCTTTCCTTACCCGACATCATTACATCTCTTATGCTGATGATAATGTTTGGATTATTAGGTTTTGGCTATAAAACTGTCCTTATACGAAATGACCTTCCAGATTTCTTTGTGATTTTCGGTGCCTTTGCCTTGGTTATCTTTGGAATTTCTATGATCGCTAACATGTATGAATTGATTTCCCTTGTTTTGGAAGGCCTGTTTCGATGAAGTCAAACTGGAATTCCATTCTTTCAAATTTGCCCAACCCTCACTTCCTCCAAACCTTCGAATGGGCGCAAGTAAAAGCCAGGTACGGATGGAAGCCGTATTATGCTGTCTGGCTAACTGATGGCCGTTTCCTCGTTTCCGACTCCACTGAACACTGGTCACTGATCACTGATCACTGCGAAGCCGCCTGCCTCCTCCTCAAACGCACCCTCCTCAACCGTGGCTTTGCCGCGCGCCTCTCCGTGCTTTACGCGCCGAAGGGACCTCTGCTGGACTGGGCGAACGCGTCCCTGCGCCAGCGCGTGCTAAACGATCTGCAATCCTTCGCGAAGAAGCAGGGCGCGATCTTCCTGAAACTCGACCCGGACGTCCTCCTCGGTACCGGCATCCCCGGCGCGGACGGTTCGGCCGAAGAGCGCGGAGGCGTGGACCTCCAATCGGAGTTGGCGCGGCGGGGCTGGGTCTACTCGGCTGACCAGATCCAATTCCGCAACTCGGCCCTGATTGACCTGACCGCCACCGAAGAAGAGATGTTGGCGCGCATGAAACAGAAGACGCGCTACAACGTCCGCCTGGCGGAGAAGAAGGGTGTCGTCGTGCGCGTAGGCAGGATGGAAGAACTGTCCATGCTCTACAAAATGTACGCGGAGACCTCCGTCCGCGATGGGTTTGTCATTCGCGATGAAGGCTATTACCAGACCGTTTGGCGAACTTTCATGGCGAATGTGTCGAAAGTCGAAAGTCAAACGTCGCCTGACGTTCGTCACTCGTCACCCGCCAATCTCCAATCTCCAATCTCCAATCTCCACTTACCAATTACCAGTTATCAATTACCAATTACCACCCCCCTCATCGCCGAAGTCAACCACGAACCCGTCGCCGGTCTGTTTCTCTTCATGTTCGCGAACCGGGCCTATTATGTCTACGGTATGTCGCGCGAAATCCATCGCGAGAAAATGCCGACCTACCTCCTGCAATGGGAAGCGATGAAGCGCGCTAAAGCCGCGGGCTGCGCGGTCTACGACCTATGGGGCGCGCCCGAAGCGTTCGATGAGTCCGATTCGATGTGGGGGGTGTATCGCTTCAAGGAGGGACTCGGCGGTCGCGTCGTCCGCACCCTCGGCGCGTGGGATTTTGCTCCCAATCAATTTTGGTACAAGATGTATTCGGATATCCTGCCGCGTGTGTTGGATATCATGCGATCGCGTGGCAAGGCGCGTACCAGGCAAGGACTCGGCGCGTGAGGTAACGGTAAATGGTAAGCGGTAATTACCATTTACCAGTTACCACTTACCAACCACCCCAAAAGGAATTCCCATGAACACGATCCCTCGTCTTCGCTTCGCCCACCTCCCAACCCCCATCGAAGAACTGCCGCGTCTCTCCGCCGCCCTCGGCGGGCCGCGCATCCTCGTCAAGCGCGACGACCAGACCGGGCTGGCCTTCGGCGGGAACAAGACCCGCAAGTTGGAGTTCCTCGTCGCGGAGGCGCAGGAGCAGGGCGCGAAAATGTTGATCTCAGCGGGCGCGATTCAATCCAACCATTGCCGCCAGACGGCCGCGGCCGCGACGCGCTTTGGGTTCGAGTGTACGCTCGTGCTGGCGGGGGATATGCCCGAACAGCCCTCCGCGAACATCCTGCTCGACCGTCTCTTCGGCGCGCGGATCGTCCACGTGACCGACCGCAAGGACCGCGACCGCGTGTTGCAGGAAACCTTCAATCAGGCCGCGGCGGAAGGAAAGAAGCCCTACCTCGTGCCGTACGGCGGATCGAGTCCCACCGGCGCGTTGGGGTACGCGTTCGCGGTGGAGGAAGTAAGAACCCAGGTTTCCGCGAGAAACCTGGGTTCTGTGGACTGGTTCGTATTCGGCACCTCCTCCGGCGGGACGCACGCGGGACTGGTATTGGGTCAGCGAGCGTTCGGGTTCAAGGGCCGGGTGTTGGGCATCAGCATTGACGAGTCCGAGGCGTGGCTGAAGAGTCGCGTTTCGGAGTTGGCGACCAGGGCGAGTGAAATGTTGGGGGAGCGGATGGAGTTCGGCCCCCAGGATGTGCTTGCCAACGACAATTATTGCCGCGCCGGTTACGGGGTCCTGACCGAGGCGGAGCGGGAGGCGGTGCATTTGTTCGCGCGGACGGAAGGTCTGTTGCTCGACCCGGTCTACACCGGTCGCGCCGCGGCGGGGATGATCGCACTCGTCCGCAAGGGATTCTTCAAAAAGGAAGAGACGATTCTATTCTGGCACACGGGCGGACAACCCGCGCTGTTCGCCGAGAAATATTCTCCCCACCTCTAATCAATGCACGTGCGCGTGAGCGAACTGCCCGCGGAGGATTCGCATCCTTTTGATTCGGATTGGTCTTTGCGATAATCGTAATACAACTGGCGCAGGGTGACCGCCTCCATGCCCTGCGACTCGAGCCAGGGCAGGCCGGCGTTGGTTGCGTTAATGTCGAACGTGCGCGAGTGTAACAGCACGATATCGCCGTTCTTCGTTTTTGGAATGGTGTACTTCACGGTATCGTCCAAGACCGTTCCGCCCCAGCCCCACGACCACATGGCGCAAACGAGGTTGCGCGCCTCGCATAGTTCCAGGAATGGGGGCGAGACGTTTCCATACGGGGGCCGCGCGAAATGGATGAGTGGCTCCCGGCCCAACACTTTGCGGAGCGCGTCCAGCCATCGGTCGTAATCTTTGATCACATCCTCGGTTTTGAACAATTGCAGGTTATCGTGATGAAAGGAATGATAACCAATCTCGTGTCCCTTGCCGGTAAATCGTTTCCAAATGCCGGGGTCTTTTTCATCCGTGCTCAGTAACGCCTCGCCCACCGGAAACAACGTGACTCGCATGGCCGGATGCGACTCCAGCGCCTTTTCCAATTTTTGCATCACAGTGACAAGATAGCAATCATCGTAGGTCAACGCCACTTTGGGTGAACGCGCCAGGCCGCGCCAGAACACGGAAGGATTTTCATGATGGGCCAGGGCCGGCAAGACGGGCGAAAGCGCGCCAGCCAGTAAGGCCGACGCGCCGAGTTTAAGAAAGTCGCGGCGGGAACGAAGCATGGCCCGATTTTACCTTATGACAGAACTTCCACGCTCATTCCGACCTCGAAGCGGCCCGGCCCTAGCGGAATGACGTTTTGCCCGAACAGGACACCGCCCTCGCGCTTGCGGTACGCGTTCAACGTTTTGAGCGGCTCCTTGCTTTGGGCCAGTGTTTCCTTGTCAATCGTTGTGACCACGCACCGCGCGCACGGCTTGACCACCGCCATTTCCACGCCGCCGACGCGAATCCGACTCCAAGCGTCCTCGGCGAACGCGTCACAGCCGCGCACGACCAGGTTGGGACGGAAGCGATTCATCGGGACCGGGGTCGCGAGGCGCGCGTTCAGGTCCGCTAGCGACTCCTCGGAGGCCAGCAGGATCGGGTAGCCGTCGGCGAAGGCGGTGTGATCGTCCGCGTTGACGGCGTGCTTCTCGTTGATCCGGCGGAGGAAACCATCGGCAAAGTGGACGAGTCGCACGGGCGCGCCGAGCCAATCGGAGAACCACTGCGCGGCTTCTTCGCCCTGGTCAATCGCGTCCACGTTTTTGCTGCGCCAAATGTCCACACGCACAGGCGTTCCGCTGGATTGGATGGAAACGCGCAGGGAGTCGAAACCCGGCGCGGAGAGGGTCAGCGAACCGGGTTCGAGCGCGGGAGTGACGAGGGCCAGGCGCGGGTGTTCGCGTTGGGTGAGGAAATGTCCCTCCGGCGTGACGATCATCATGCGGCGGTCATACTCCAGGCCCATGCGCGTCACCTTCGACGCAGTCACATCGAAGCCGCGACAGGATTTGATGGGGTAGTAGGCGAGGGCTGAGAGAACGATCATGTTATGCCGTTTTGACGCGCACATCCACTGCCACCGCGCCCTGGTCGAGAACGCGCAGGGGATTGATCTCGATCTCCGAAATTTCGGGATGCTCCTGAACCAGCGCGGAGAGTCGCAGCAAGGCGTCGCGCACGGCGGGACGATCGGCGGGCGGGATGGACCGAAACCCCGCGAGTTTGTGGCCGGCCCAGGTACGGTCAATCAACCGATCCGCTTCGCCCTCGGTCAGGGGGGCGAGGTGGAAACTGACATCTTTCAACCCCTCCACGTCCACGCCGCCCGCGCCGAACATGAGCAACGGCCCAAACTGCGCGTCGCGCGTCGCCCCGATGATGACCTCCTGCCCCGGCGGAATCATCCGCTGGAGGTGACAGCCCTCGATACGCGCGTTTGGTTTGGCTTGTAACGCCTTGAAGACCGCCGCCTCGAAAGCGTTGCCCACTTCCATCACGGTGCCGAGATTGAGGAAGACTCCGCCCACATCGGATTTGTGCAGGATGTCTGGCGAGGCGATTTTGAGAACGAGGGGGAATCCGAGTTGGTGCGCCAACAGGACGGCCTCATCTACGTCGCGGGCGAGGCGCATGGGAGCGCTGGGGATGCCGGCCAGCGCCAGGGTCGAGTCGGCCCGATCGGGGTCCAGCCAGGAGGCGGGTGGCGCGTCGCGCAGGAGGGCCGCGATGGCGGCGTGGTCCATGGCGGGAGGAGGCGCGGGGTCCGTTAAAATTTCCTGCAAAAAGTCGGCGCGACGCGAGAGGCAGGAGAGGGCTGAGGCGGCGCGCTCGGGGAAGTCGTAGGTGGGGATGCGCGCGGCGGTGAAGCGCCGGAAGGCTTCCTCCACGAGGTTGCTTCCCATCAGCGAGACCGTGACGGGTTTATCTGCGGCGCGGATGAGCGGGATGATGGCGTCGGCGACGGCTTCGGTGGAATACATGGGCGGCGGCGGTTGAACGAGCAGGATGCCATCCACGGTGGGATCATCGAGCAGAATTTGGAGCGAACCGGCCACTTGTTGCGGCGAGGCGCTGGAGAGCATGTCCACCGGGTTGAGCAGGCTGGCCGCGGGCGGCAGGATGGCGCGCAGTTTTTCGCGGCTGGCGTCGGTGAGAGGCGAGAGGGAAAGGCCGCTCATTTCGAGGAAGTCCGCGGACATGACTCCCGGCCCGCCGGCGTTGGTGAGGACGGCCATGCGTTTGCCTTTGGGGAGCGGAAGCCAGGCGAGGGCGCGCGACCACTCGAAGAGTTCTTCGGCGCTCGAAGCGCGCAGGACGCCCGCTTTCTCAAAGGCGGAACCGTAGGCCGCGTCGGAACCGGCGAGCGCGCCGGTGTGCGAGGCGGCGGCGCGTTGTCCGCTGGCGGAGCGACCGACTTTGATAGCCACCATCGGTTTGTGCGGCGAGATGCGGCGCGCCGCTTCGATGAAACGGCGACCATCGGGAAGGGACTCAACGTACATGGCGATGACGCGCGTGTTCGGGTCTTCATCCATTTGAGGGAGCAAATCGGTTTCGATGATGTCGGTTTGGTTGCCGAGGCTGACGAGGCGCGAGAAGGAGAAGCCCTGTTGGCGCGACCAATCTATGACCGCCGCGCAGAACGCGCCGGAGTGGGAAAGGAAGGCGATGTCGCCGGGGGAGGGTAAGGGAGGAGGTAGGAAGGTCAGGTCGAGGGGGTAGTGGGTGTCGAGCAGGCCGATACAGTTCGGGCCGAGGAGGCGAATCCCATTGTCACGCGCGATGCGGAGGATTTCATCTTCGAGCGCGGCGCCCTCCGGTCCCACTTCGCGGAATCCGCCCGCCATGATGATGGCGGCTTTGATGCCGCGCGTCGCGCAATCTTGCAACGCGGCGGGCATGGCTCCCGCGGGGACAATCAGCACGGCCAAATCCACTGGCTCCGGGACCTCGGCCAGGCTGGGATAGGTGGGGCAACCCATCACCTTTCCGCCCTTGGGGTTGACGAGATGGACGGCGCCTTTGTATTGGCTCTGGATGAGGTTGCGCGCCACGCCGTAGCCGAGTTTCATCGGGTCGGTGGAGGCGCCGACGATGGCAACGCCGCGCGGAGCAAAGAAGGGGAGTAGGGAGTCGGTCATGGGGCTTGGGTGTTGAGGAAATTGGGATGAGTAGCCTGTATTTTACTTCTGCTTTTTCATTTTCTTCTTGGAGGCTTCCCCGCAGGATAATGATTGATCGTTGCTTGCCGGCTGGCAGAGTGTGACCGCCAACAATCAATTTTGTTTGCCCGCGTTTATTTTTGTTCGATCCGGGATTATTTCATCAACCCTAAAAATGTCCGGCCAAATTTCCGAATTTTAATGGTGATTTGCAAGGCTTCCCTGGCTTCTTCGGAGGTGGGCTGGTTTCCGGGATAACGAGTATGAACAGCATATCCTGATAATCTGCCGAGATCTTCTTTGGTGAATCCCGTGAAAATCCCCGCATCGACGCATAGTGTATTTAAGATGGGCAGATCGTGAGTTTTTGGAAACTCGACATTTCTTGATATCAACAGCGCTTTGAGATATTTTTCCGCGCATTGTTGGCTGTGAAAACAGGACGCGCTGGTGAGCGGCTTGATTCGTCTCAATGCGCTTTTGGCCATAACCAAATCTTCCTCGGCATAAGCGACCCAATCGAGCGGATCACTTGAGTCGCTCATAGATCACTTTTCCCTTAGTAAGAATTTCGCGCATGAAGAAATTTCCCGTCTTTTTCATTTCCGCTTCAACTTCCTTTGGCGTTTTGACGATGATGTCTACCGGAAATTCGCGCGGGTAGAGCAAATTGGAGACCGCCACAAACCTGTCGATTTCTTTCGCGTGGGTTTTCATAATGACCAACAAATCTACATCGCTATCCGGCGTGGGTTTGCCGTATGCGTAAGAACCGAACAAGATGATCTTCTCGGGTTTGAGTTCGGACACAATGCGTTGAATTGCCTGCGGCAAGGTTTTTGCCACCGGTGGGAATCCCGTTGGTCGGACTCTAGTTTTGACAGGGACGAATGGTGTTGTCATTTGAACTCGCTCGAATTTTACCATTTTTCCCAATGCGTCACTTCCTCCAGTCCCTTCCGTCCGCCCTTCTTCGGCGCGGCGGACAGTTTCCCCTCATCGGCCGGATAGCCAAACGACAGCGCGACGCGCACATGCCACTCCGCAGGGAATCCCAAAATGGCGCGCGCCTTCTCTGCCTCATAGATCGACGCGGGACACGAACCGACTCCCAACTCCCAGGCGGCCAACTGCATGAACGCCGCGGCCTGACCGGCGTCGAACAGATATTGAAATTTCGCGGCCGGATCGGGCGTAAGAATCGCGACCGCCAACGCCGCGCCCGCCAAGTGTCCGGCCCACTCGCCGCAGGTGGACAACTCGCGCAGGGTCGTCTTGTCCGTGATGGCGATGAATCGCCAATCCTGGTTGTTCTTCGATGACTGCGACCTGCGTCCCGCGTTCAAGATCGCCCGCGCCACCTCTCCCGGCAACGGCTTCTCCAAAAACTTCCTCACCGCCCGCTTCGCCCGAATTGCCTCTCGCACTTCCATTTCAAACCTCCAGAAATGCAGAATTCAAAATTCTGAATTCATAATTTCCACAGAGTATAATCCCACCCAATGACCCAACCCACTTTTCGTCCCTACATCCTCCGCACGCTGATCCTCCTCCTCCTCGGCTGGGGCGGACTGGCCGCGCTCCTCTATTACACCGAACCCACCGTCTGGCCGCGCTGGGGCATGTTCGCGGCGCTCATCGTCGCCCTCACCGCCACCGCCTTTCCCATCGTCTATTTTATCTCCACCCGCTTCGACGACGCGCCCGCCGAGTCTTACGTGCTCGTCCGCCAAGCGCTATGGTTCGGCGTCTACGGCGCCACCCTCGCCTGGCTGCAACTCGCGCACCTCGTCACGATCTATATCATCCTCGGCCTCGCGGGCGGGTTGATCGCCCTCGAATTTATTTTGCGTTTGCGCGAACGGGCGCGTTTCAAGATTCCCGAAGTGGAGGAGCGCGATGACGACAAACCTGCGTGACCTCCCCTCCGTCGAACAACTCTTGCAGACTCCCCGCCTCGCCGACTTGACCGCAACCTTCGGGCGACCTCTGACTCTCCAAGCCGTCCGCGTCTCTCTCGACGACGCGCGGGCTGCGGCCATCTCGGGCGCTGACCTCCCCCCGCGCGACGCCCTCGTCGCCCGCGCCGAGACTCTCCTCAACGACTGGACTCGTCCCACCCTGCAACCGGTCATCAACGCCACTGGCGTCATCCTCCACACCAACCTGGGACGCGCCCCCCTCAGCCGCGCCGCCCTCGATGCTTTGACCTCCGCCGCGCTCGGCTACTCCAATCTCGAATTTGACCTCTCCACCGGCAAGCGCGGTTCGCGCGCTGTCCATGCTGAATCCATTTTGAAACGCCTCACCGGCGCGGAAGCGGCGCTTGTGGTGAATAACAATGCCAGCGCGGTGTTGCTCGTGTTGTCTGCGTTGGCGAAGGGCAAGCGCGTGGTCATATCGCGCACGCAACTGGTAGAGATCGGCGGCTCGTTCCGCGTGCCGGACGTGATGAAGCAATCCGGCGCGAAACTGGCCGAGGTCGGCGCGACGAACAAAGTCCATTTGCGCGACTACGAAGAAGCAATTGACGAGGGCGCCGCGCTGGTGATGCGCGCTCATCGCTCCAATTTCAAGATCGTCGGCTTCACTGAAGAACCCGACCTGAAACAAATCGTTGATCTGGCCCACAAACATGACCTGCCCTTCATGGATGATCTCGGCTCCGGCGCGTTGCTCGACACCGCCCTCTACGGCCTCGTCCACGAACCGACCGTGCAAGAGTCCCTCGCCGCGGGCGCGGACTTGGTCTGTTTCTCGGGCGACAAACTGCTCGGCGGCCCACAGGCGGGAATCATCGTCGGTAAAAAAGAATTGCTCGATAAGATCAAGAAACACCCGTTGGCGCGCGCCGTGCGCGCCGATAAACTTTGTCTCGCCGCGTTGACCGCGACCCTGTTGCACTACCTCAAAGACGAGGCGACGCGTGAAGCGCCGGTGTGGCGGATGATCTCCATGTCGCCTCAGCAGGTGAGGGTCAGGGCCGAAGCGTGGAAAGAGTCGCTCGGCAGGGGGGAGGTGGTCGCGTCGCATTCTACGGTCGGCGGCGGGAGTCTGCCCGATGAGTCCATGCCCACGTTTGTCCTGGCATTGAAAGTCAAAAGCGCCGACAAATTCCTGACCCTCCTGCGTTGCCACGAAACGCCAGTTGTCGCTCGGACAGAGAATGATTTAATTCTCCTCGACCCGCGTACGGTGTTGGAAGAACAAGATCCACAACTATTAACCATCCTCCATTCTCTATTTTCGGAAACCAAATGAAATCTGACATTGACGCCCTTATGCAAGCCCGCAACCTCGACGCCCTGATCGTGCTGGGCAACGCCGAACACAACCCGCCCATGTATTACTTCACCGGCGGCGGGCACGTCACCGGCGCGTTCCTTGTCAAGAAGCTCGGCGAGTCGCCGATCCTCTTTTGCGCGGACATGGAACGCGGCGAGGCTGCCAAGACTGGCTTGGAGATTCGTTCGTTCAGCATTTACCCGATGGCGGAACGACTCAAGGAAGCGAAGGGCGACCGCACGCTGGCCGCCGCGCTTTTCTTCAAGCGCCTGCTGACCGAAGTGGGGCTGACGCGCGGCCGCGCGGCTGTGTACGGCAAAGTGGAATTTGGCTCGCACTTCGCCGTGATGACCGCGCTGCAACCTCTCATGCCCAACCTGGAATTGGTCGGCGAACTCGAGTCCGTTTTCGTGCGCGCCATGGAGACCAAGGAAGAATCAGAAGTGGCGCGTATTCGCAAGATGGGACAGGTGACCACGGAGGTCGTGCGCCTGACCGCCGACTACCTGACCTCGCGCGAGGTGCGCGCGGATGAAGTCCTGCTACGCGAGGATGGCGCGCCGCTGACCGTGGGCGACGTGCATGCGAAGATTCGCTTGTGGGTGGCCGAGCGCGGCGCGGAACTGCCGGAGGGATTCATCTTCTCCGTCGGGCGCGACGCGGGTCTGCCGCATTCCTCCGGCAACCCCGAAGACCTCATGCGCCTCGGCCAGACCATCGTCTACGACATCTATCCCGCGGAGCGCGGCGGCGGCTACTTCTACGATTTCACGCGTACGTGGAGTCTCGGTTATGCCACGCCCGAAGCGGAGGAACTTTACGGCCAGGTGAAAGAAATCTATGACCGCTTGATGGATAACTTTGATTTGAACGCCTCGTTCAAAGATTACCAACGTATGACCTGCGAGTATTTCGAGTTGAAGGGACACAAGTCGCAACTCAACACCAATGCGCCGCTGGACGGTTACGTTCACAGTCTCGGTCACGGCGTGGGACTTAATATTCACGAACGCCCCGGTTCCCACCTGACAGCCGATGACGATAATCGCCTCGCGCCCGGCGTAGTCATCACCTCCGAGCCGGGACTGTACTACCCCGAAAAGGGCATGGGCTTCCGTATCGAAGACACCATCTGGGTGCGCCCGGATGGGAAGATGGAAATTTTGGCCGATTACCCGTATGATTTTGTCCTGCCGATGAAGAAGTGGAAGAAGTGAAACCCGCCCGCATCCTCTCCATCGAAACCTCCTGCGACGAGACCGCCGCGGCCGTCATCGAAAATGGTCGCGCCCTCGTCGCCTCGGTGGTTGCCTCGCAAATGGACATCCACGCCCGCTACGGCGGCGTGTATCCCGAAGTGGCCTCGCGCCAGCACGTGCTTTCCATCGTCCCCGTCGTCGAGCAGACGCTCGCACGGGGGCGCTTCACCCTCGCCGACATGGACGCGGTGGCCGTGACGCGCGGGCCGGGGTTGGCCGGGTCGCTCGTGGTTGGTCTCAACGCCGCCAAGGGTCTCGCCCTCGGCGCGGGACTTCCGCTCGTCGGCGTGAATCATCTTGAAGGTCACATCTACTCGGCCTGGGTCTACGACGCGGGCGAGACTCCGCCTCCCGCGCCGCAATTCCCCCTGCTCGCGCTTCTCGTCTCGGGCGGACATACCGAACTGAACCTGATGACCGACCACCTGACCTACCGCCGCCTCGGTTCGACTCTCGACGACGCGGCGGGTGAGGCCTTCGACAAAGTGGCGCGCCTGCTCGGCCTCCCGTATCCCGGCGGACCCTCCGTCCAGAAGGCCGCCGAAGAGGGCGACCCGACGCGTTTCAAATTCCCGCGCGCCCGCCTTGAAGGGACGTGGAACTTTTCGTTCAGCGGACTCAAGACCGCCGTGTTGCACGAAACACAAAAAATTGACAAGTCAGGAAAAGCGCTCCCCGTCGCGGACTTGGCCGCCAGTTTCCAGGCCGCGGTT
This sequence comes from uncultured Anaerolineaceae bacterium, assembly GCA_964625215.1. Taxonomy (GTDB): domain Bacteria; phylum Chloroflexota; class Anaerolineae; order Anaerolineales; family Villigracilaceae; genus Denitrolinea. The sequence goes on from CAZVAX010000048.1 coordinate 14,024, forward strand.
GTGGATGTGTTGGTCGCGAAGACCGTCGCGGCGGCGCGTGAGTTTGGCGCGAAGGAAATTTTGGTGGCCGGTGGCGTGTCGGCCAATCGCGAGTTGCGTCAGGCTTTCAAAGCGCAGACCGAGTTCCCGGTGGACATCCCGCGCCTCTCGCTCTGCACCGACAACGCCGCCATGATCGGCGCGGCGGGATACTTCCGTTACGCGCTCGGCCATGTCAGCGAGATGGATTTGGATGTGCAAGCCACGTGGCCTTTATCCTAAAACAAAAAAACCGGTTTCTCAAAGAAACCGGGTTTCTGAATCGTAGCGGGGTTATGCCTTTGTGATTTGAGGGGCGCTTCGCAAGATGAGAAATCCCACCACACCGGAAATCAGCGACGCGATGAGGATGCCGACCTTCGCCGTGGCGAGACTGTCCGACTCGCCAAACGCCAATCCCGCGATGAACAGCGACATGGTGAAGCCGATGCCCGCCAGCCAACTTGCGCCGTAGATGTGACGCCAACTTACACCGCTGGGCAATTCAGCGATCTTCAACTTCGTCGCCAGCCAAACGAACAGCGTGATCCCCACTTGCTTGCCGATCACCAACCCAGCCACAATTCCCAAACTTATCGGTTGAGCAATGGCTGTAACAAAATCCTCGCCAAGCGACACACCCGCGTTCGCCAACGCAAAGACGGGCATGATGAAAAATGCCACCCACGGGTGCAGGCTATGTTCTAAGCGTTGAAGCGGGGCCTGGATGTGTTCCACAGCCGATTCAAGTGATTGCAACGCCGCCTGCTGGGGCTCGCTGATAATGGCCTGGCCCGGTTGGCAGTTTTGCTCGAAGTCGTTCAACACGGAGCGGCTGAAGTTGACAAACTCGTGCCCATCAATGCGCGCTTTGGATGGAATGGTCATGGCCAACAGGACGCCTGCAATCGTGGCATGCACTCCCGACTTGAGGAAGGCGAACCACAGCGCTGCCCCGAGCAGGGCGTAGACCAGCGGGTTGCGGATGCCAAGTCGGTTGACGATCAGGAGCAAAATCAACACCCCAGCCGCCACGGCCAGACTCACCCAAACGATCTGCTCCGTGTAGAACAACGCAATGACCAGCACCGCGCCGAGGTCATCCACGATGGCGAGGGCAGTTAGAAAGACTTTGAGGGAGAGCGGGGCGCGCTGGCCGAGCAGGGCGAGAACCCCTAGGGCGAAGGCGATATCCGTGGCCATGGGAATCCCCCATCCCGTCGCGCCTGAACCGCCGAGGTTGAAGAGCAGATAGATCAGCGCGGGGAGGATCATCCCGCCCATGGCCGCCACGATGGGCAAGGTCGCTTTTCGCAGGCTGGCCAGTTCGCCCGTTTGAACTTCGCGTTTGATCTCCAGCCCGACTACGAAGAAAAAGATTGCCATCAGGCCGTCGTTGATCCATAAAATCAGGGCTTTGGACAGCGCAAAATTCCCGAACCCGATGGTGAATTTGGTATGCCACAAATCCTGATAACTGTCGGCCAACGCGGAATTTGCCCACACGAGGGCAAGGACGGTGCAGATCAGCAGGATGATTCCGCCCGAGGCTTCCTGGCGCAGGAATTCCTGGAAGGGATGTAAAAGCCGTTCGGCCGGCGTGGGACGCGCGTTTGGTTTGATGATCGTTTTTTTTGCCATTACGATTCTCCTTTATCGCTTTCCAAATACTCGATCAACATCCTCAACGCCGCCTCCGATGATTGCTCTTTGTTCTCGCGGCGATCCCCGGGCCAATGAAACTCGCGCGCCTCTTCATAATCTGGCGCGACCAATCCAATCCAAGTTGTGCCGACCGGTTTTTCGGGCAGGCCGCCGCCGGGTCCCGTGATGCCGCTGACCGAGATGGCCACGTCCGCGCCCAGGGCCAGACGCGCGCCGCGCGCCATCTCCAACACTGTCTCGCGGCTGACCGCGCCGTGGACATTCAACGTGTCCCATGAAACGCCCAGGCTGGCGACCTTGGCCTCGTACGCGTAAGAAACGAAGCCGCCGAGGAAATAGTCGGAGGAGCCGGGAACGTCCGTGACGCGGTCCGCGATCAGCCCGCCCGTGCACGATTCCGCGGTGGACAGAGTCCAGCCTCGGAGGCGTAAGAGGCGTCCAAGTTCGATTTCGAGGGAAGAATCCACATCCGTCTCCATGTAAGGAATGAGCCGATTATACTGTCATCAAATGAAAATGTTTTCGATTGCTTCTCGGTTTTGAAACAGGTATAATTCCCACCATGTCAGTCTGGATTGGAAAAACCCTCGGAAAAGTTCGCGTTGAAAAATTGCTCGGCCGCGGCGGTATGGCGGAGGTGTATCTCGGCACGCACACCACCCTGCAACGCCCCGTGGCGGTGAAATTTTTGCACGGCTACCTCGAAGAGAACAGCGACCTCTTCGAGCGCTTCCAACGCGAGGCGCGCGTGGTGGCGAGTTTGCGCCATCCCAACATCATCCAGGTCTTCGATTATGACGTGGCCGACGAGCGCCCCTACATTGTGATGGAATACGTCAACGGGCCGTCGCTCTCCGCCTATCTCAAAAGCATCCACGAGAGCGCCGGGCGTATGCCCCTCGGCATGATCCGCAAACTATTTCCCCTGTTGGCCGCCGCGCTGGACTACGCCCACAAACACGGCGTGGTGCATCGCGACATCAAACCGGCCAACATCCTACTCTACTCCAAAACTGGACCTGTCGAACTGGGCGAGGCCCTGCCTTCCGACACCGAGCCGCTTCTCGCGGACTTCGGGCTGGTGCGTGTTTTAGATTCGGCCAAGCAAACCTCCAGCGGACTCATCACCGGCACCCCGGCTTACATGAGTCCCGAACAGGCGCGCGGCGAGCATGTGGATCATCGTTCGGATGTTTACTCGCTCGGCGTGTTGTTGTACGAGATGTTGAGCGGGCGGGTGCCTTTCGACGGCGACACTCCCACGACGGTGATGAACAAGGTGTTGTCCGATCCGCCGCCTCTTATTCCAGGGGTGGCGCCGGAGATTCAGGCCGTCATCGAGCGCGCCTTGCAGAAAAATCCGCAGGACCGTTTTCAGAGCGCGGGTGAGTTATCGAACGCCATGCTGGGGTCGCTCGGTGTTTTGACCGATGCGGATACCCTGCCGCCTATTGATATTCCGGGCTCCATTTCAAAGCCTAGTCGGTCGCGTCCGCCCGAGCATCCATTGACGCTGACCATTCCGCGCCCGCGTTTCACTTTCTGGGCGGTTTTATCGGTTCTGGTCGCGCTGGCCCTGGTGGCGGTGGCGTTCCTGCCGGGATTGCGCCGGCAGGAAGTCGCCGCGTCTCCCACTGCTATTGCGTCCTCCCAACCAACCGCCACCCTCGTGGTGGAGTTGACTTCCACCGCGCATCCTGAAATGGAAGTGAAGTCGGTCGGTCTGCTCCGCTTCCAGGATGTGGCCGGCCGGTTGGACAGCGTGACGGTCTTCATCACGGAGATGCCGTTTCCAGAGTCGGACCTGCACTATGAGGTTTGGCTGGTGGGGGGGGAGAACCGGCGCAGTTTGGGCATCTTGGAACTCGACGCGCAAGGGAACGGCAATCTCAGTTTCGTGGATGACCAGAGTCGCAACCTGCTCACCCGCTACGACAGCATGGAAATCACATTGGAACCCTCTCCCGATCCCAGTCCCAATTCATCGGGGGTGGTGGCGTTTTCCTCCGGCATTCCCATGGGCGCGTTGATGCATGTGCGCCATGTGCTCGTGTCCATTGGCGATACGCCCAACCAGATCGGGCTGGTGGAAGGATTATGGATCGACACCATGCTTGTGGATGAACAGGCGAACGCCATGCTGGACGCGTTCGACGCCGGCGATAAAGCCGCGGCCATGCGAAACGCGGAGGCTATCGTCAACCTGATCGTCGGTTCCCAGTCGCCCGATTACGGCGATCTGGACCACGACGGCGAGGCGACCGATCCCGGCGACGGGTACGGTTTACTGTTGAACGGGGAAAGTCCCGGCTATACCGAGGGCGTGGAATCGCACACGCTATATGCCATGCAGAGCGGCGACGCGAACGAATTCGTCATCATGCACGCCCAGCACGTAATTATTTCCGTCACCAATGTGGAAGGTTGGCTGGTTCAATTGCGCGACTTGTGCCAGGAGATTTTGAAGGACGCGCCCGGCGCCGATATGCGCGGCACGGTGGTGCAAGCCGTCGCGCTGGCGGACCAGATCATCAACGGCGTGGACTTGAACGGCAACGAGCAGGTGGAGCCAATCCCCGGCGAGGGCGGCGTGCTGACCGCCTATCAACATGCCTATTACATGGCCGACATGCAAATCCTTTTCGGCGCGGGACAGGTGATGCCGCCCGGCCCAACTCCCGCCGCCACGCTTCCCTCGTACGAATACCAGGAGAAATAAAACGATCTCCCCGCCTGTTGTGACCGGCGGGGAGATTTTTTATCCTACATGGCAGGCTGTGACGGAGGCGGCGGGGTCGGGGTTGTGCTGATGTACCCCGTTCCAAAGCCGGCGCCGGCCGCCAAGCCCGCGCCCACGATGCCGAAGCACAGGGCCGTTAACGCGCCGCTGATCCAATAGAGCGACTCGCCGCTCACGGCGCTGTATTGATAGTTGCCCATCGACTCCATCAAAGGCGGGAGGATCGTCAGCGCCGAAATTCCCCCGATCAACTGACCGACCACGCACAGCGCGCCGGCGATCGCGCCGGCAGTCGCGCCGATCTTGCCGCCCTCGCTTTGGGTGGCGGGGGTTGACTGTTTTGCGGCAAAGTAACCGGCCGCCGCGCCCGCCAGGAGCGACACAACCGGTCCGCACAGGCCAAACAACGCTCCCACACAGGCAGTGAGAACCAATCCGATCACCCCTGCGATCAAACCGACACGCACGCTTGCAGACATACGTTTCTCCTTCTACGGTGGGATTAATATCCGCCCAGGCTTTGGTTGATCGAATTGAAAATGTCGTTGATGGACGGACCGAGCAAAATGCCGGCCACCCCGTTCAGGCAGGCGAGCAGCAAGCCGATCAGGGACAAAACCATTCCCGCGATGGCCAGGTTCTTCTGCGCAGGCGCCTTCATGCCGAAATAGCCAAGCGCCGCGCCGATCAAGCCGAGCGGGAATCCGCACAACGGGATCAGCCAGGCGCATAGGTTGATGATGCCCAGCGCCAGGGAGGCAATCGCCATAATGCGGGCGTTGTCATTCGGGGCCGGAGGGGGGGCGAACGAAGATTGATCCATTATTGCATTCTCCTTTTTGGTTGTTTTGTTTATTGTATATCAGCATCACGGAAAGTCAAGCGCGATTTCTCATGCTAAAATACCCGCATGGAAATCTCCGAGAAGATTGGCGGCATCCTCGCCACGCTTCCTGCCAAGCCCGGCTGTTACCTGATGAAGAACGAAGAGGGGACGATCATCTACGTGGGCAAAGCGGTCAGCCTGAAGAATCGCGTCCGCTCGTATTTCCACGCCGACTCGAGTCACGACAACAAGACTCGCCGCCTCGTGCGCGACATCCGCGACATCGAGTGGATCGTGGTCGGCTCGGAACTCGAGGCGCTCATCCTCGAGATGAACCTGATCAAGCGCCATCGCCCGAAATACAACATCAAACTCAAGGACGACAAGCGCTACCCCTACATCAAAATCCACTGGAACGAAGCCTACCCCAAGATCACCGTGACGCGCAACATGACCGAAGACGGCTCGCGTTACTTCGGGCCATACACCTCGGCCTGGGCCGTCTACCAGACTCTCGACGCGCTGCGCCGCGTCTTCCCCTACCTGACCTGCGACCGCGAGATCACCGGCCTCGACAAGCGGGCGTGTCTTTACTTTGACATCAAGCTGTGTACGGCCCCCTGTATCGGCGCGGTGGACCAGGCCGGGTACCGCCAAATGATCTCCGACCTGATGGATTTCCTCGCCGGTCACTCCGAGCCGGTGGTGGCGCGCATCCAATTTGAAATGGAGAAGGCCAGTGAGGAACTGCGCTTCGAAAAAGCCGCCGCGTTGCGTGACCAAATGAAAGCGTTGCAAACCATCATCGAACGCCAGAAGGTGGTCTTCGCCGCGGACTACAAAGACTCGGATGTGCTGGCCATGGCGCGCTCGGACGGGGAAGCCTGCGTGCAGATCTTCTTCATTCGCGGCGGCAAGTTGATCGGACGCGAATACTTCATCCTCGAAGGGACGGAGGATTCGCTCGATGCCGAGGTGATGGCGCAGTTCGTCAAACAGTTCTACACCGAAGCCGCGAATGTGCCGCAACAAGTTTTGTTGCCGCAAGAAATCGAGGAAGCCAAGATCATCGGCGAGTGGATGCGTTCGCGGCGCGGCGGCGAGAAAGTGGAGATCCGCGTGCCGACGGAGGGTCAACCGCAGGAGTTGGTGAAGATGGCCGCCGAAAACGCGACCGAAACCCTCTCCGCGTTGCGCGCCCAGTGGCAGGCCGACACGCACAAGCAGGAGCAGTCGCTGGCGGAGTTGCAGTCCGCGCTGAACCTGCCCGCGCCGCCGAACCGAATCGAATGCTACGATGTGTCGCATACGCAGGGTGTGGCCACCGTCGGCGCGATGGTCGTGTTCGAGCAGGGCGTTCCGGCCAAGAGGCTTTATCGCAAGTTCAACATTGACAGCACGTCCATCGGCGCGCCGGATGATTTCGCCTCGATGGAGGAGATGTTGACGCGTCGCTTCCGAAGGTGGCAATCGGCCCAGGAGACAGCGACCCAGCCCGGGGCGAAGGTGGACGCGTCGTTTTCGTTTTTGCCGGATCTAATTATCGTTGACGGAGGCAAAGGTCAGTTGGGTCGCGTCGTCAAGGTTTTGGAAAGTGTCGGCTTGTTTGGAAAAGTCCCCGTGGTGGGACTTGCGAAACAAGAAGAGGAAATTTTCTTCCCGCACAAATCGGACTCGCTCATGTTGCCGCGTCACTCGCAAGCGCTCTACCTCGTGCAGAGAATCCGCGACGAGGCGCACCGCTTCGGCATCACCGCGCACCGGGCGCGCCGCTCGAAGCAGGGCCTGGCCTCCGTGATGGATGCCATCCCCGGCGTCGGCCCGGTGAGACGAAAGGCCCTCTTGAAACATTTCGGTTCTGTGGATAAGATTCGGTCTGCTACAATCGAAGAGTTGCTAGCCGTGAAGGGAATCACGGCGGACGTGGCCGAGAGTGTAAAGGCTAGTTTGGAATAGGAGTCAATATGATGTTCGATACTGATACGGTTGTCCTGCCCAGATCAGTCCAAAATGTTTTATTGCGGCTGACCGGGCAATCACGCTCCGATATTGCTCTGTCGCTCGCGATCAAAGACCTGGTACGGCTGCGAGTTGTGGAGACTCGTGCGCGCGTCGAGGAATTTGAAAAAAAATATGGGATGACTTTCTCGGAGTTTGAAGAAGCTTGCGAAAATGGAAAAATCGAGGATCCCTATTCTTATGAAGTTGAAAAAGACGACTTTGAATGGGAAGCGGCGATGACCGACCTCGAAACCCTGGAGGAAATTTCGCAATGGCTGGTTTGAGCGTCGAGGAGTTCGACGCGCAGGTTCATTCCATTTGTTCAAAGTCTTTGATCGTCCGTGATATCGTCAGGTACGGCGAAGGGGCCGATTGGGTTAACCTGCGCGCCTATTTGACGGACGAGAGCATGCTCAATGTATTCTATAACCATAAAACGGGCAAAACCTCCTTTGTCCACATTCGAGACGGCAAGCGGGTGTTCGGCGCGGATAGTCGGAATGGCTGGCACTGGCATCCGCGCGAAGACCCCTCGCAGCACATCCCATCCGACCACGCCATCGCTTTCGAGGAATTTTTCCGCGAGATCGAAAAGGTAGTGAAATAAACTGGAGCGCCGATGTTGAATCCCGATAGAGAAGATGTTGCCAAATACTCCTATATCCTCGCCGGGCTTGTGACCCTGCTGGGCGTGTTCAAGTTGATGTCCTACAACGAGATCGGAATCCTGGACGGAATCTTCACTACCGCGGCGGGCATCCTCCTGTTCGTGGTCGCGCGGACGGTGAGTCAGGGACGTGCGCTGGGATTGTATCTCTCCGGCCTGGTCGCGCTGGCGGGCCTGGCGTACAGCCTGGGGATGGCGCGCTATGGCAATCTGATTTTGACTGCGGTCGGTCTGCTTTGGTGCGTTTGGCTCTACCGCTTTCAGAAGCAAGGCGAGTTGAAATAATGACGCGAAAAGTCTGGATCGTTGACGATGATGAGGAGATGACCGGGGCCGTGCGGTTGATGTTGAAGATGCTCGACTGCGAGGCGACCTCCTTCTTTAACGCGCGCGCCGCGGTGCAGGCGTTGATGGAGGGGAGGCGTCCCGACCTGATGGTCCTCGATATCAACATGCCCGAAGTGACCGGCCTCGACCTGCTCGAGTTCCTGCGCCGCCGCGGGCCGACGCGCTTCCTGCCTGTCGTCATGCTCTCCACCGAAGCCTCCGATGTGATGATTGACCGCGCCAACGCGCTCGGCGCGGACGCGTACGTCTCGAAACCTGTTACAATCGAAGAACTCGAGCGCGCCATGAACGAAGCGCTTGCGAAGAGAAAGTGATCAGTTTTCAGTCATCAGTCATCAGTGAAAGTGAGAAACGAAAAAATGGCAAAAGGCAAGACCCCCACCCGCAAAATGAGCGCGTCGCAAATCGTCTTTTACGTGCTATGCGCGCTCGTTGTTCTTTCGATGGTCCTCGCGGCTGTCGTGAATTATTAGCGTACTCCCTGTCGTGACGATTCCAGTCGTCCCCTCCAAGCGCGGCGCTCGCCGCGCTATTTTGCGCCCCACGCGTAATGTGTGTTTCCCAACACGAATTACGCGAATAGGCGAATGGCGCGAATGAAATCGAAAGAAATTCGCGTTATTCGCACATTCGCGATATTCGCGTTGGAGGACGCGAAAGATTGAGTAAAAGAAATGCTCGATAAACTCTCCGGCATCGAAGAACGCTTCAAACAAATAGACCAGGAACTCGCCGAAGTGGGCGGCGCCTATCAACGCGCCGCCGAGTTGAATAAGGAACGCATCGAACTCGAACCCATCGTCGAGAAGGCGCGCGAATACCGCCAGGCGCTGAAAAACCTCGATGAGGCGCGCGCCCTGCTCGAGTCCGAGGAGGACGCGGAGCTGCGCGCCCTCGCGGAGGCCGACGTGTCCGCTTTGGGTCCAAGGATCGACGCGCTCGAGTCCGAGATCAAGTCCCTGCTCATTCCCAAGGATCCGCGCGACGAGAAGAACGTCATCGTGGAAATTCGCGCCGGCACGGGCGGCGACGAGGCCGCGCTGTTCGCCGCCGAACTCTTCCGCATGTACACGCGCTTCGCCGACCGCCAGGGTTGGAAGTACGAAATCCTTTCCGAGAACGCCATCGGCATCGGCGGTTACAAGGAAGTCATCTTCGAGATCAGGGGCAAGGGCGCCTTCTCGAAACTCAAATACGAGTCGGGCGTGCATCGCGTCCAGCGCGTGCCGGTGACGGAATCCTCGGGACGCATTCACACCTCCACCTCCACCGTCGCGGCGCTGGCCGAAGTGGATGAAGTGGAAATTGACATCCCTGCCTCCGACGTGGAGATCGAAGTCTTCAAGGCCGGCGGCGCGGGCGGGCAGAACGTTCAGAAAAACTCCACCGCCATTCGCATCACTCACAAACCGACCGGCATGGTTGTGGCCTGCCAGGACGAACGCTCGCAACTGCAAAACAAACTGCGCGCCATGTCCATCTTGCGCGCCCGCCTTTACGAAATGGAAGAGGAGAAACGCCGCGCCTCACTCGAAGCCGACCGCCGCTCGCAAGTCGGCACGGGCGAGCGCTCCGAAAAAATCCGCACCTACAACTTCCCGCAAAACCGCGTCACCGACCATCGCGTCGGCCTCTCCTCCTACAACCTCCCGGCGGTGATGGCCGGCGACATTGACCAGTTCATCGAAGAACTTTCCACCCGCGACGAAGCCGGCCGCCTCGCCGCCTCCGGCGTGGATGAGGAAGAATAATGGTTGGGGCGGACCTGCGTGTCCGCCCCTTTTTGTTACGCGTGTCCGCCCCTTTTCGTTTCCATGACCCGCCTCCGACTTCCCCTCTACCTGCTCGCTGTTTTATTGGTCGCCGCCCTCGGGTGGACTCTGCGCGCCCGCGCCGCGGCGCTGCTTCCCGTTGACTACGATGAAGACGATTATCTGCTCGCGGCCCAACAGTTCACGCGTCTCATCCGGACCTCGGACTGGCGCGGCTTCCTCGACACGAACTATCGCGATGTCCATCCGCCGCTGGCGAAGATTGTTTACGGCCTCTCGCTTCTCTCCACGCCGCAAGAGCCGCTCATCCCGGAGACCTCCACCACCTCGCCCCCGAATCAGAGTCTCTCCAAGTTTTTGCTCTATCCCGCTCGGACGACTGCCGTCGTGATGGGCGCGCTCGAAGTGTTTCTGCTCGCGCTCGTCAATCCCTTGGGCGGACTCTTCCTCGCCTCCCACGCGCTGACGATCAAATACACCAGCCAGGTTATGCTCGAAAGCCTGCCCGCGTTGACCAGCCTTCTCTGCGCGCTGGCCTACACCCAGTTCAAAAAGCGACGCGCGGCGGGCTGGTGGATTCTCTCCGCGCTTTTCCTCGGTCTCACCGCCGCCTCGAAGTACCTCTATGCCGTTGTCGGCTTCGCCGTCCTCGCCGATTGGCTCTTCTTTGAACTACGCAATACGCAGGGCGCAATACGCAGCGCGCCACGTAAGTCAATTACCAATTACCAATCACTGCTTACTCCCCTCCTCTGGGGTCTCCTCTCCCTGCTCTTCTTCCTCGCCGCCGACCCCTACCTCTGGCCCGATCCGTTTGGCCGCTTGCAAGAATCCCTCTTTGCCAACACGAGTTACTCCGCCACCGCATCAGAAATCCAAAACGCGGGCTTTCCATTTTGGCAGCCCATCAATTGGTTGTTCTTCTCCGTGGGACAATGGCACCCCGACGTTTTTCAATTCGTTCTCGATCCGCTCATTTCCCTGCTCGCCCTGCTGGGACTGGCCCGCTTGTGGAAGCGCGAACGCGTCTACGTGTTGTGGTTGGGAATTGGCATGGCCTTCCTGCTCGTCTGGCCGACCAAGTGGCCGCAATACATCGTCATGCTCAGCGCGCCGTTGTCGTTGGCCGCGGCGGAGGGGATCGGCGGAATCGTTCAGTCCCTGCGCGAGTGGATTGGCGAGCGGCGCAACCGTTCCGTTGATCCGCTTGCCCGTTATTTCGAGCGCAAGGACGCGCGCCGCGCCCTCCCCTGGCTCGCGCCCGGACTCGTCGGTCTCGCTATTCTCACCGTCATCCCCATCCTCTTCCAATTCGCCATGTCGCTGACCGATTTCAACGGCGGCTCGATTCGCGACGGATTGACGGGCGGAGTCTGGCGGGCGATCTGGCTCGGGTTGACCGGTCAGGCCGCGCCCGTCCAGTTTGACCCGTTTGGGTACGGCGGATATTTCGCGACCACGGTCAACTACGCGGGGCCGGGATTGCTGTTTAACCTATTGAGCGGCGGGTCGGACGTTCTTGTTTTCGATGTGCTTTGGACGGTTCTGTCTGTTCTTTCGCAGGCCGTTCTCGGAGTCGGCGCCGCGCTCCTGCTCGAACGGCGCGGACTGCGTTGGGCCAACCTATGGCGGACTCTTTTCATCCTGCCATGGGCTGTGCCAGAATTTGTGGGCGCGCTGATCTGGTTGCGCTCCTTCGAACCGAAAGTCGGCTGGGTGACGATGGCCATTCCCGAAGGCGCGCGCTTCCCGGAGACGTTGAGCAACAACGGATTCGGACTCATGGTTCTGCTCGTCGCCGCGGCCTGGTACGGATTTCCCTTCGTCATGCTGGCCGCCTCCGCGAGTCTCAAACTCGTCCCGCGCGAAGTCTACGACGCGGCCGCCATGGACGGAGCCAGCGGCTGGACTCTCTTCCGCGAAGTGACCTGGCCCCTGCTCCTGCCGCTTGTTGCGCCCGCGCTCATCCTGCGCGCGATTTATTCCTTCAATCAGTTTTATCTATTCTACGTCATGCGGCCCGATTACCCGATGACCACGCTTTCCACGGAATCGTATTACGCCATGTCGTACGGCAATCAATACGCGGTCTCTGCCGCCATCAACGTGATCAGCATCCTGGTTTTGGTCGGCTTCCTGCTTTGGTTCAATCGTTGGAGCAATGCCTCCTCGGGGGTGACCTATGCATAAACTCAAACTTTGGCAACAAATTCTTCATCAATTTGCGTTGCTGGTCATCGGCCTGTTCGTTTTTTTGCCCATTTGGGAACTGGCTTACCTCGCCTTCGACGGCGGCGTGACCGGCTGGCCGAAAGATTTCCGTCTCCTGCCGCAGGAGCCCACGCTTCAAATATTCGCCAACATGTGGGAGCGTCCCGGTCAATCGGTCACGTTTCTCGCCGCGTTGCGCAATAGCCTGATCGTCTCTGGCGGAGCGGCCCTGCTCTCAGTGGGACTCGGCGCGAGCATGGCCTATGCCTTTGCGCGCTTCCGTTTTCCCGGCCGCCAACCGGGACTCTTCGGCCTGCTCTTCGGCGCGCTCCTGCCTCCCACCGCGCTGATGACCCCGCTCTACGTTCTTTTGCGCGGTCTCAACCTGAGTTCCACTCTCCTCTCGCTGATGATCGTGTACGCCTCCTTCGCCCTGCCCTTCGCCATCTGGAACATGCGCGCCGCTTTCCAATCCGTCTCGAAAGAACTCGAAGAAGCCGCCTTCCTCGACGGCGCCTCGCACTTCACTACCTTCGTCCGCATTACCTTCCCGCTCGCGCTTCCCGCCATCTCCATCGCCGCATTGGTGGCCTTCCTCATCGGTTACACCGAATTCGCCATCGGCTGGCTCTTTGTTCAAAGTAGCAACGATGTCACGCTTGCCATGGCCATCACCGGCATCTTCAACGGCAACTCCCTTTCGTGGTCGTCCATGGCCGCGCTCTCGGTGATGATGAGCCTGCCGGTTGTTATCGTCTTCCTCTTCTTGCAGCGATCTTTGTCCGAGCGTATGTTCCTCGGCGCGAGCGGAGAGTGAGCGTGGACGTTCGTTCGGCCCTCGACGATCTGACTGCCCACCTGCGCGGCCTCACCGACACGCCCGACCTCGACGCGCAAACCCTGCTCGCGCATGTGACCGACCGCCCGCGCGCCTGGATCCTCTCCCACCTCGACTCGCCTCTTTCGGACCTCGAAATGGATTCGGCCCGCCGCGCGCTCTCGGCCCTGGAAGCGGGCAAGCCGCTTCCCTACGTTCTCGGACGCTGGGAATTCTTCGGCCTCGACTTCGATCTCACCCCCGACGTTCTCATCCCGCGCCCCGAAACCGAACTGCTCGTGGAGCGCGCCCTCGCCTGGCTTCAATCGCGTCCCGCCACGCGCTTCTCCTCCCTCCGCGCCGCGGATGTGGGGACCGGCTCCGGTTGCATCGCCGTGTCTCTCGCCGCGCACATCCCCGATTTACGCGTCACCGCCACCGATCTTTCGCTTCCCGCCCTCGAAGTGGCGCGGCGCAACGCTGAAAAACACAACGTCGCTCATCGCGTGGACTTTATCCAGTGCGACCTCCTGCCGCCTCACCCCGATCCTTTGCCAACCGAGAGTCATTTCGACCTGATTTGCGCCAACCTCCCCTACATCCCCACTGACAGATTGCGCGGCCTCCCCATCTTAGGCCGCGAACCCACCCTCGCCCTCGATGGCGGCCCCGACGGACTCGACTCCATCCGCCGCCTCCTGCAACTCGCGCCCGCCTACCTCGCCTCGCGCGGACTCCTCCTCCTCGAAATCGAATCCACTCTCGGCCCGGCCACCCTCTCCCTCGCCCGCGAATTTTTTCCCGATGCGAACATTCGCCTCCACCAGGATTTATCCGGCAAAGATCGGTTGGTGGAAATCGCGCTGTCGTAGCGCAAAATTTATTTTGCATCGGTCATCTCGCAAGATGAATCTTGCGGCGCTATTTTCCCTATGGAAACCAAACTCATCTCCGCGCACGACCCGCAAGCCCTGCCTCTCGCCCTCGACATTTTGCGCGGCGGAGGCTTGGTGGCGTTTCCCACGGACACGGTCTACGGAGTCGGTTCGCTGGCGTTTGACCAGGCCGCCATCGCGTCCATTTACGTTGCCAAAAATCGTCCGCTCGAAAAGGCGATCCCCATCCTCATCGGCGATGTGACCGACCTGGAAAAAGTCGCGCGGGACATCCCCGACCTGGCGCGTCGACTCGCCGCCCGCTTCTGGCCCGGCCCGCTGACCATCGTCCTGCCCAAGCGCGCCGACCTGCCTCCCGCCGTCTCCGCGACGGATACCGTCGGGGTGCGCGTGCCGGATCACGCGGTGGCGCGGGGATTACTGCGCGCGGCCGGCCCGATGGCGGTCACTTCGGCGAATCTCTCTGGGAGGGAGAGTCCGCGAACGGCGGGGGAGGCGCTGGCCCAGTTGGGCGGACGCATCCGCCTCGTGGTGGATGGAGGCGAGACGCCGGGGGGAGTCCCTTCCACGGTGGTGGAAGTCGCAGGCGGGGAGGCGGTCATCCTGCGCGAAGGGCCGATCACATTGGAGCAGATTAAGTCAGACTGAATTTCGCGCCGAGGATTTCTAATTGGACTTTTGATAAACTCAACGAACCTTGTTGGCGAAGTAAAACATTAAAAACACATAAACGAACCGGAATTTCTCAAGCCGAGGCTTTTTTCATCACCGGTTGGCGGCTTCTCGGGCTGAGTTTTGCGCCCTTGCGCCTGCCAGGGGATTTACCTCGGGCCTGTGCTGAGCGCAGTCGAAGCATCAAAAATGAAGCGAACGCGCCCCAAGTCCATTGGTATACTCATGGCAAGAGAAAACGATGATCACCTTTACTTTCACCGTAGATGAATCTGGCGACGCGAGTCTCAGATTTGAAAAAGGCGCGTCGAGATATTTTGTGATCTCTGTGATCGCGACGCAGTTCCCTGATTCCTTGCGCGGTTTTCTTGAAAACATCCGCAAGGATTTGAAACTGGCGGAACATTATGAGTTTGGTTTTCACAAACTGGCTTCCATAAAACTGCGCGATAAGGTTTTCACCGCCTTGTCGGAAGCCGAGTTCGAGGCTTGGGCGATCCTTGTTGACAAAACGCTATTGAACGATGAACTCCGATCCATGACGGGACTCGAGCGTTATCTCTTTTTTGTTGCGGAATTGATTCGGATCATCCCAGCGGAGAAACGCGCAGGCGGGACGTTGATATTGGATGAATTTGGCTATCCCGATAAAACCAAGGATGAACTGAAACGGATTTTGAAAGCCCGCAATATCGCGCATGGTTTTCGGCGGATTTCAATCAGACGTTCGCAAAGCGAGCCGTTGATTCAAATCGCAGACTTGATTGCAGGCTCTATTTGGCGACGCGATACAAACAACGATACTGGCGCGTATGAGATGATCGAACGAAAAATCAAAAAACTGGTGAACTATGGCGGTTAAAGCCAACCTGCCTCGCTATCCCGATCCATCACTTATAGATGGGGGCAGGTCGCCACAGTAGGCGACTTTTCGCGAGGCAGGAAAGTC
>CAZVAX010000049.1:0-29501 GCA_964625215.1 uncultured Anaerolineaceae bacterium
GCGGGGCGCGTCCAGGTACTGCCGACGCCGAGGGCGGGGGTGTTGGTTGGCGGCGGGGTAAAAGTGAGAGTGGGAGGTTTGGTAACTGGTAATTGGGTAACTGGTAATTTGGTACTTGGTAATTCCGTCGGCGCGGTGGTGGGCGTACTATTTGGCGCGAAAAGCAACTGATAAACGGCTATGCCTCCGGCGGCGAGACAAATCAACGCCAGGACAATCCCTCCCGCGCCCCAGGCCAGCCAGGGTTGGCTCGCGCGCGGGCGCGGTTGCGACAAGGAAATCGTCGGTTCATGTTGTGGTTCTTCAATGGTGGCGGTTTGTTCCTTGCGCGGGCGAGGCTTGCCGGAGGCGGTGGAGGTGGACAAAATGGAATTTTGTCCTACACTCCTGAGCGCGGCGTACAGTTCATCCATCGTCTGGTAACGGTCATCGGGACTTTTGGCGAGCGCCTTGACCAAAATCTGTTCGGCGCGCTTGGGCAGGTCGGGCGCAAATTTACGCGGCGGCGGCAACGGCTCAGTGGCCTGCTTGATCAACACATCCATCGGTGTGTCGGCGGTAAACGGGCGGCGGCCCGTCGCCATTTCGTAAAGCACAATGCCGAGCGAGTAAATGTCGGCGCGGTGGTCCACGCTTTTGGCGCGGGCTTGCTCGGGTGCCATGTATTCGGGCGTGCCAACCGCCGCGCTCGTGCCGGTCAGGTCAACCGTGTTTTCCAGGTCGAGCAGTTTGGCGATGCCGAAATCGGTCAGCATGGGGTGTCCGCCGCGCGTGAGAATGATATTGGATGGCTTCACGTCGCGGTGGATCATGTGCTCGCTGTGGGCGTAGCGCAACGCCTCCGCCACCGGCAGGATCAACTCCACCACGTCCGCCCACAGCATGGGCTTGCCAAGTTTTTCTTTGAGCGTGCCGCCGGACAGGTATGGCATGACCAAATAAGGCTGGCCTTCGTACTCCCCATAATCCATCACTTTGACGATGTTGGGATGGTTCAGCCGCGCCAGGGCTTTGGCCTCGCGCTCAAAGCGTTTCAAGGCGCGCTCCAGAGTCTTCGGCGGCAAGTTCTCGGTGGCGATAACCTTGATCGCCACCTCCGTGTCCACGCGCGTATCGAAGGCTTTGTAAACGACGGCCATGCCCCCGCTTCCGATCATCCCCTCCACGCGGTAACGTCCTGCAATGATTGTCCCGGTCAAATCGGCCATGCTGGTTGTCTCCGTTCCTCAAAACAAGTCCCGTCAATCGCGGGCAGGCCAGGTTCCTTTGAAGCGATCCGCAAAATCTCTCATTTGCGAATACGTGACCGGCTTGAGCAGGAACAGGTCCGCTTTTGGGTAGTCGGCTTCGCTGGCGCGCGCGTCCCCCGTGGCAATGATGACCTTGGTGTGTTGTAAGCGCTCCTGACTGCGGACATAATCCAGGATCGTCGCGCCGCTCACCTTGGGGATGTGCAAATCCAAAATGACCAGCGCCGGGCTTTCTTTGGCCAGCCGCGCCATCGCTTCCTCCCCGTCGTGGATGATCTCCGGTTGAAAGCCGGCTTCCACCAAGGCTCTTAAATACAAAAGAGAGACGTCCACTTGATCTTCAATAACAAAAGCCAAAAGGTATTTCATGCTCCATGATCCCTTCGTTCGCAGGCTGTTTTTCACAAGCAACCATCGCATAGATTTTACCCGCGTTTCACGTTAAAACCTTTTCAAAATGAACCATCTGTTTTTATTTGATAGAATCGCTCCCATCCCTCCCCGGAGACCTCCCCTCATGCCCTTCACCAACACCCCTCGCCCCGAAGACCTCCGCTCCCTCGCCGAAGCGAAACCCCACCCCTTCTGGCTGGACGATAAAGAGCGCCCCGAGGCAACCTCCGCGCTGACCGCCTCCACCACCGCGGACTTGTGCGTCATCGGCGGCGGGTTCACCGGGTTGTGGTGCGCGTTGCTCGCGAAGGAGGCGAATCCAAGTTTGGATGTGGTCCTGCTCGAAGCGACGGAGACAGGCGAGGGCGCCAGCGGTCGCAACGGCGGCTTCATGGATTACTGCCTGACGCACACCATCGAGAACGGTCTCGCGCGCTGGCCGGAGGAACTGAGTCTCCTCAACCGCCTCGGCTTTGAGAACCTCGACGCCATCGAAGCGGCCATCCAGCGCTACAACATGGATTGCGACTTCCAACGCGCCGGCGAACTGTTGGTCGCCAACGAGGATTATCACGTAGACGAAATGCGCCACGAGCCGGAACAGTTCGAGCGCTACGGCCTCAAACTGGAATGGCTCGATCAAGCCGCGACGCGCGCCCTGGTCAACTCGCCCACGTATTTGGGCGGCCTGCTCGACCCGCACGTCGCGCTCGTCAACCCGGCGCGGCTGGTGTGGGGTTTGCGACGCGCCTGCCTCGGGCTGGGAGTCCGCGTGTACGAGCGCACGCCGGTCAGTCGTCTCGAAAACGAAGCGGGAGGGGTGCGCGTCCAAACCCAGTATGGTCAGGTCAAAGCCGGGAAGGTCGCGCTCGCCACCAACGCCTTCCCTCCCTTGTTGAAGCGCATCAAACATTACATCGTCCCCGTTTACGATTACGTTTTGACGACCGAGCCGCTCACCCCCGCGCAACGCGCCGCCGTCGGTTGGGATCGCCGCCTCGGCGTGGGCGACGCGGGCAACCAATTTCATTACTATCGCACGAGCGCCGACGGACGAATCCTATGGGGCGGCTACGACGCGGTCTACTATTGGAACAACGGCTTCGGCCCCCACCTGGAGACGAACCCCGCTTCTTTCGGACGACTGGCGGGCCACTTCTTTCAGACCTTTCCCGCGCTCGAAGGGATTCGCTTCACGCACGCCTGGGGCGGCGCGATAGACACCTGCTCGCGCTTCTCCGCCTTCTGGGGCCAGGCCTTCGGAGGCAAACTCGCCTACGCGCTCGGCTACACCGGCTTGGGCGTGGGCGCCTCGCGCTTCGGCGCGCAGGTGATTCTCGACCTGCTGGACGGCGCGAACAACGAACGGACGCGACTCAAGATGGTCCGCGAGAAACCCTTCCCCTTCCCGCCCGAACCGGCGCGCTCGGCCGTCGTCAACTTCACGCGCTGGTCCATGGACCAAGCGGATCGGAATCAAGGCAAACGAAACTTGTGGCTGAAGTTGTTGGACGCTATCGGGTTGGGATTTGACTCGTAACCCTTTCCTCTCATTGCGAGGAGCCGCCCTGAGCGAAGGCGAAGGGGAACGACGAAGCAATCTCCTCGCCATCGCGAAGATTGCTTCGGGCCAACGAACATGCCTCGCAATGACGAAGAAAAAAACGATCCCTTGACGCGGATTTTCTTTTCGACTAAAATTTAGGTAATCCTAAATTTTATATTCGCCATGAAGAAACAAACCACCCGCTCCATCCAGGATTACCTGAAACACATCTACGAACTGACCGAGCATGGACAACTCGCCAGCACGAACGATCTGGCTCGCCTGCTCAACGTCAAGCCCGCCTCGGTGACAGGCATGATCCAAAAACTGGCGGCAGAAAAGCCCGCGCTGGTGGCCTATCAAAAGCATCAGGGCGTGACGCTGACCGCCGCAGGAAAAAAGGCCGCGCTGGAGGTCATCCGCCATCACCGATTGCTAGAAACCTGGCTGGCGCTAACCCTCGGCTATTCGTGGGATGAAGTTCACGAGGAGGCCGAACGGTTGGAGCACGTCATCTCGGAGGATTTCGAGCAGCGTATCGCCGCCGCGATGGGACATCCCATCCGCGACCCGCACGGCGAACCGATCCCCAGCGCGGACTTGAAAATGCCCTCGGACAACACCACCCCACTCTCCGCGCTCCGCCCGCCCGCGACTGCAAAAATCCGCCGCGTCGACGCCTCCGACCCTGACCTGCTTCGCCACCTCGATAGCCTCGGCCTCGTCCCCGGCGGGCAGGTCGAGGTCAGGGGGTACTCCCCTTACGATCACAACCTGACCATCAAGCAGGGCGCGAAATCCACCGTGCTGGGATTGAGCGTCACCAGCAAAATCTTTGTTGAATCGGAATCATGAAATGCAAGCAGAAACAATCTTTAGAGGCGCCCTTCCGCTCTTTATCATCGCCTTCATTGCCCATCGCGGCTACTATGTTCGCAAGCATGGAAAAGAAAACGGCTCTCTGAAAAAACGCGAGGAGGGCTGGCCCTCAAAAATGGCCGGCATGCTCGGTCTCGTCGGCTTCGCTTCGAGATCGCCTACGTTATCAACCCGGAATGGCTGGCATGGGCATCCCTGCCATTTCCGATTTGGTCGCGCTGGATGGGCATCGGAATCGCCATCGTGGGATTCGCGTTGCTCCAATGGGCGCAAAACAGTCTCGGCAAAAACTGGAGCGACACGCCGCGCATGATCAAGGAGCAGGCGCTCGTCACCAGCGGACCGTATCGCTGGATTCGTCACCCAATCTACAGCGCTTTCCTGCTCATCCTCGGCTCGACTGCGCTCATCTCTGCCAACTGGCTGGTCGGATTGCCCTGGGTTGCGACGACCCTCATCGAAGTCGCGTCGCGAATTAAATTCGAAGAGGCATTGATGATCGAATTCTTCGGCGATCGGTATCGCGACTACATGAAGAAGACAGGGCGTTTTGCGCCTCGAATATTCTGAATTTGCACAAAATCAATTTAGAGGTAAATCATGAACAACGAAACCATCTTCCGTACCCTCTCCGCCCTGATCCTTTTCACAGGCATGGGTATTTCGATCTACCATCGCCGCAAAGCAGACAGAGACAGCGGCGAGACCATCTCCCGTAAAGCGGACGGCAACGCCATGATGACTGTCATCAAACTCGGCGGGCTGATCCTCTGGCTGAGTCCGTTTGCGTATTTGCTCAATCCCGACTGGATGGCCTGGTCGAAACTTGGTTTGCCAGAAGCCGCCCGCTGGTTTGGCGTCGCGCTCGGCCTGACCTGCATCCCCCTCATCTACTGGCTTTTCAGCAGCATCGGAAGCGGCATCACGCCCACCAGCGCCACGCGTCAGGAACACAAACTCGTCACGCACGGAATTTATCGTTATATCCGGCATCCGCTTTACACCATCGGCTCGTCCCTTTTCATTGCATTCGGCTTGATGGCAGATAATTGGTTCATCATCCTGCTGGGCTTCCTGGCCTTCATCGCGATGGCGATCCGCACGCCGAAAGAAGAAGCCAATCTCATCGAGAAATTTGGCGATGAGTATCGCGAGTACATGAGGCGGACGGGCGCGTTCTTACCAAAAATTCGGTAGACAGGTAAACAAGTACACACGTAAACAGGTGAAACATGAGTCTAACTTTTTGGATAATTGCCTTTGTGATAATTTTGTCGCTCACCTTCCTTCCCCGCGTGGGACTGCTCGCGCTCGCGAAAAATTATCGCGCCGCGCAGGGACGCGAACAGGTGGAGGACGCGCTCAAGCATTTGCTCGACCGCGAACAACAGGGACGGCACGCCTCGCCCGAATCCCTCGCTGGGACGTTGGGGCTGGCGCGTCCAACCGTGACGCGTCTCATTGAGGGAATGGAAACCAAAGGCCTGCTCGAATCGCGCGGCGACCAACTGCATCTCACCGCCGAGGGCGAACGCTGGGCGCTGCACGTCGTCCGCGCGCACCGATTATGGGAACGGTATCTGGCCGACGAGGCGCGCATGCCGCTGGAGAAAGTCCACACGGAGGCGCATCGCCGCGAACATAATTTCACCGACGCGCAACTCGATGAACTGGACGCGGCGCTCGGTCACCCGACGCGCGATCCACACGGCGATCCCATCCCGACGCGCGAGGGGACTCTGCCCAAAGCCGAGGGAACGCCCATTACGGCGTGGCAGGCCGATCGTCCCGCGCGAATCGTCCATCTCGAGGATGAACCCGCCCTGGCCTTCGAACAAATTTTAGCGGCAGGACTCCGCTTGGGGCAAGACATCCGCATCCTCGAACGGACTCCGCAACGCGTAGTCTTGAGCGACGGCGAAAACGAATATCGGCTCGCGCCCGCGGTGGCGTCGAACATCAGCGTCGCGCCCCTGCCCGAAAGCGAATTGCTCAAGCGCGAGGCCATCCCGTTGACCGAACTCGCGCACGACCGCCGCGCCGAAATTGTGACGCTCGATGACGCCGTGCAGGGATTCACCCGCCGCCGTTTCTTGGATCTCGGTCTCACGCCTGGAACGACCATCTACCCCGAATTGCAAAATTTCTTCGGCGATCCGCGCGGGTATCGCGTGCGCGGCACGTTGATCGCGCTGAGGAAAGATCAGGCGGTGCAAATTTGGGTCAAACCCGTTTGAGAGTCAAAAGTCGAAAGTCGAAGGTCACGTGACTTTTGACCTTTGACCTTCGACGATGGAGAAACCATGACAAACACGAAAATTAATTTACCAACCGAACACTGCGAATCCTGCCCCGCGTACGCGCAACTGGAGCAGATGGGAATCAAGACGGGCGACTTCGACCGCGTCGTTGCGCTCGCTGGCAATCCGAACACGGGAAAATCCACGCTCTTCAACTCGCTGACGGGACTCAAGCAACACACGGGCAATTGGCCTGGCAAGACCGTGACGCGCGCCGAGGGCGGCTATCAGTTCAATAGCGTGAAATACAAACTTGTGGATTTGCCTGGCACGTATTCGCTTTTATCGGCTTCACAAGATGAAGAAGTGGCGCGCGATTTTATTTTGTTCGGCCAGCCCGATTGCACCATTGTCGTCACCGATGCGACCGCGCTCGAGCGCAATTTGAATCTCGTCATGCAGGTGATGGAGATCACCGACAAGGTCGTGGTCGCCGTCAACCTGATGGACGAAGCGCGCCGCAAGGGACTCGAAGTGGACACCCGCTCGCTCTCGCGTGACCTGGGCATCCCCGCCATCCCGATCACCGCGCGGACAGGCGAAGGCATATCCACACTGCTGACGACCGTCGCCGAAGTCATCGAGGGACTCGTCTCCACCAAGCCGCTGCGCGTCCACGGCACGCCCGAATTCCAGAAAGCCGTCAACGAACTCGCGCCGATGATCGAGCAAATGGCTCCTGGCATCCCTAACGCGCGCTGGCTGGCGATCCGTTTACTGGATGGCGACGCGCGCGTGCAAAAGGCATTGTCCAGCGGCGAACTGGCCGAGATCGTCGGACGCCAACAACGCGCCGATGTCAGTTTTAGCAAGAAGATGTCGGTCGAGGGAAGGCAGTGACCCAGTGTCACGTTGCCCAGTGATTCCGTGTCAAGAGACAGCGCAACACTGGAACACTTGACACCGAAACACCGAATCACATGACACCGAAACACTTGACACTGAATCACATGACACTGAATCACTTGACACAGGAAAACTTATGAACCCAAACGATGTACTAGCCAAAGCGGAAACCCTCCGCAACAATCTCTCCACTGGCTTCCGCGATGAGATCGTCAAATCGCTCTACGCCGAAGCCGAGACCATCGCGCGGCGCGCCGTCAAAACCGCCGCCGATAAAAAATACGACTTCGACCAGAAGATAGACCGCCTCGTCACCTCCCCGTTGACAGGTCTGCCCATTATGTTAATTCTGCTCGCCATCATCATCTGGCTGACCGTCTCTGGCGCGAACGTGGCCTCTGACGCCATCGCCAACCTCCTCTTCTCATTCGGTGACTGGGCGCGCGCCCTCTTCGTCGCGTGGAACATCCCGTGGTGGATCACAGGTTTCATCTGGGACGGCGTCTATCGCGGCCTGGCATGGGTGGTCAGCGTCATGCTCCCGCCGATGGCGATCTTCTTCCCCGCTTTCACCTTCCTTGAAGACCTCGGCTACCTCCCCCGCGTGGCTTTCAACATGGACTGGCTCTTCAAAAAAGCAGGCGCGCACGGCAAGCAATCGCTGACGATGGCAATGGGCTTCGGCTGTAACGCCGCGGGCGTGGTCGCCACGCGCGTGATCGACTCCCCGCGCGAACGCCTGATCGCCATCCTGACCAACAACTTCGTCCCTTGCAACGGACGCTTCCCGACTCTCATCATGCTGGCGACGGTCTTCGTCGCCGCGGGATTCAGCGGACTCGCTTCCTCCGTCATCGCGGCGGGCGCGGTCGTTGCGGTCGTTCTGCTCGGGGTGGCGTTCACCTTCCTCATGTCATGGATCCTCTCGCGCACCGTTCTCAAAGGCGAAGCATCCGCATTCACGCTCGAACTGCCTCCCTACCGCCGCCCCAACTTCTCACGCATCCTCTATACATCCATCATTGACCGCACCATCTTCGTTCTCTGGCGCGCCATGCAGACGGCCGCCCCCGCAGGCGCGCTCATCTGGATTTTGGCAAACGTTCCCATCGGCGACACCAATCTGGCCGCGGCCATTGCGAACTGGCTCAACCCCTTTGGCATTCTCCTCGGCCTCGACGGCGTGATCCTGCTGGCCTACATCATCGCCATCCCCGCCAACGAGATCGTCGTCCCAACCATGATGATGATGTACATGGGCGCAGGCATGATGGTGAATGGCCCGGCCACGAACACGGCCATCTTCGACCTGCTGGTCAACGACAACGGCTGGACGATGTTAACCGCCGTCAATCTGATGTTGTTTGCCCTGCTCCACAATCCCTGCGCGACCACCATCATGACGATTTACAAAGAAACCAAATCCTACAAATGGGCGACGCTGAGTGTGGTCATCACACTGGGAACTGCCTTCCTGGTCACATTCCTGACGGCAACCATAGCCCGTCTCCTGGGCTGGACATAATCGCCAATTACCATCAACCAATTACTAATCTTTAGAGGTGCACATGAACAACAAATCATCGAGAAGAGATTTTCTCAAACTAGGCGGCGTGGGATTGATCGCCGCGGCCGGCGGAGCGACCGTTGCCATGGCCAACATCCAACCGGGCGAGCATGATCATCCGCTCCAAGCTCCCACTCCGATGGATCACGACACCTTGCCCGGCGCAGGCGATGTGGATCACGAAAAGAACGGCTTCGATCCAGGCGAAACGTTGTACGACTTCGACTACGGCAAGGAATCAACGCTTCCCAGCGGTCAAACCTTGCGGGAGTTCGAGGTGATTGTCATCAACAAGAACATCGAGGTGGTTCCCGGCATTGAATTCCCAGCGTGGACGTACAACGGGCGCATCCCCGGTCCCACCCTGCGCGCCAAAGAGGGCGACCGTGTCCGCATTCATTTCAAGAACGGAAGCGCCCACCCTCACTCCATGCACTTTCATGGATTTCACCCTGGCGAAATGGACGGCGTTCCCGGCTCCGGCCCCGGCGGGATGGTGGAACCCGGCCGCGAGTTCACCTACGAGTTCAACGCAGAACCGTTTGGCTTGCATCTTTATCATTGTCATGTTTTTCCGCTTGCACGTCACATCGCCAAGGGACTTTACGGCGCGTTCATAATCGATCCAAAAGAGGGCCGCCCGCCGGTAGACAAAGAGATGGTGATGGTCATGCACGGCATTGACATTGATTTCGACGACGGCAACGATTTCTACGCCGTCAACGGGATCCCATTTTATTACCAGAACCATCCCATCCCGATCAGGGTCGGCGAAAAGATTCGCGTTTACCTCGTCAACATCCTCGAGTTCGACCTCCTCAACTCCTTTCACTTGCACGCCAATTTCTTCCAGTACTACCCCACCGGCACCAGCCTCACGCCCTCCGAATTCACCGATACGATCATCCAGGGCCAGGCCCAGCGCGGCATCCTGGAATTTACTTACAAATATCCGGGTATGTATATGTTTCACGCGCACGTCACTGAGTTCGCCGAACTCGGCTGGAACGGCATGTTCGATGTCCAGCCATAGGAAGGAGACGTTAGAAATGGCCGACCCAACCCAAGTCCAGACAACGAACCGCTTCACTTTCCGGACCCTGGTCCTGCTTCTGCTCCCGATCGTTCTCCTCGCCGGAGTGATTCTGCTCTTCCTCCAAACCGGCGGCGGACTCGACCTGCGCTCCCCCGCCCCCATCGAGACCCTGACCATCGAACGGTATCACCTCGAACAGGGGCATATCGAATTGCACGTGCAAAACACCGGCCCCGAAGCGCTCACGATCGCATCGGTGATCGTCAATGACGCGGTCATGCCCTTCGAGGTCACGCCAGACGCGACCATCCCGCGCTTGGGGAAGGCCAGCGTGATAGTGAACTATAGTTGGACAGCCGGCGAAGCCTATGGGGTGCGCATCTTCACGAGCAACGCGATTCCCTTTGACGTGGAGATTCCCGTCGCGTTCGAAACCCCCGCGCCCGAGGCGAAGACCTTTATCGGATTCACCCTCATTGGATTGTACGTGGGAGTCATCCCGATCTTCCTCGGTATCCTCTGGCTCCCCGCGCTGCGCACGCTCGGAAAAAAGTGGATGATCTTCCTGATGGCGCTCACCACCGGCCTGCTGATCTATCTCGGACTCGACACCCTCAATGAAGCGCTGGAACAGGCGGCGGAACTCCCCGCCACTTACCAGGGCATCGGACTCATCGGCATCGGCGCGGTCGCCGCGTACCTGCTGTTAGAAATGATAGACGCTCCCAAATCCGCGAGGCAAGATGAAGGCATGAAGCGCATGTCCATCGCCTGGAAGATCGCGCTTGGCATCGGCATTCATAATCTCGGCGAGGGACTTGCCATCGGAGCCGCGTATAACATTGGTGAAATTGCGTTGGGAACCTTTCTCGTGGTGGGCTTCATCATCCAAAATATTACCGAGGGACTCGGCATCATCGCGCCCATCCTGCGCGACCGGCCGCGCCTCGGTCAACTCGCCCTGCTGGGACTCATCGGCGGCGGCCCTGCCATCCTCGGCGCGTGGATCGGCGGCTACACCCCCTCTCCGTTCTTGTCGGTCCTCTTCCTCGCCATCGGGACCGGAGCGATCTTCCAGGTTGCGGTTGAAATCGCGAGGATGATTCAGAAAGACTCGGAAAAACAACCCATGCCCGGCTACATCTTCAGCGGCGTGTTGGCGGGTATGCTCATGTTATGGGCGACGGGGCTGATCATCAAATAGGACCGCGTCGATCAATAATGCGAGATATTATCTCGCGCTACAACAAAGTCGGGCTGGCGCTCGTGAGCCCGACTTTTTGACTGATTACAGATTAATGGTCAATGCCCCCATCCGCGCCCATTGCCCATCATCCCTCCGCCACGCCCATAACCGCCACCCCCGCCCATCGGGCAGTTGAAGCCGTTTTGGGCCATGCGAGCGAGCATGGCGTCGGCCTGCTCCTGGGTCATCACACCGTCCGCCACCGCGGCCGCAAAGCCGATTTTATGAACTTCAAGCATGAAGGCTTGCAAGTTTGCTTGGGCGATTCCGTGATCGAGCGCGATCTGGCTCATCGATTTGCCAGAGGCGAGTTCCTCTTCCACTTGCTCCTCGGTCAAACCAAGTTTGTCAGCGAGGGCCTCTTCCACATAGTCATGGATCGGGCCGTACCCGCCGCCCATCATGCCATAGCCGCCGCTCATCATGCCGCTGGGGCTGTTACTGTTCATCATGCCGCCGAAGGGAGGTTGCCCTCCTTGGGCGAAGGCCACGCCCGCGCTGAGGGCGGCGATGGCAAGGACTGTAACTGCAACGATCAAAAGCGTCTTTTTCATTTCGATACTCCTTTGAGTGAATATTCCGGTTCTGTTCCTGATTACGCCCAAAGGATAACAAAGCAATGTAAAGGCTTCGTAAAGGAAATGGGAAGGGAGGACAAAGAAAACGGGATTCCCAAAATCGCACGGGAATCCCGAAGAAGCGCAATGGTTTTGGAGGACTCTTACTTATGGTACGGACGGTTGAAATCTTCCACCTTTTGAAGGATTTCCTCCTTCATCTCCTTTGCCAGAGCGCTTCCGGAGGGGAAAAGATCGTTCAACTCCTCCGGGTCCTCGTCGAGATTGTACAACTCAAAAATGGTGTTGCTCGGATAACGATAATAGATCAAGCGGTGACGGCGCTTGACCAGCGACATCGAGAACTGGGTGAAGGCCGAAAAGGAGGAGCACATTTTCGCGTCCAACGAATAGACGCTTCGCTCCGTGTCTTCGACTCCGCCCAGGCCGGGGAGGAGCGCGCCGTCCGTCCACGCAGGGGACTCCGATCCCGCCAGGTGCGCCAGGGTGGGCAACACGTCCACGCTCGTGGTGACGGCATGGATATCCTTGCGTTCGGTTTGACCCGGCGCAGACACAAGCAAGGGAACGTGAATCACCGGATCCGAAAAGACCAGCGTATTGTGTCCGATCTCGCCGCGCTCGAACAATTCGCCATGATCCGAAGTGAAAACCACGATGCTTTTTTCCATCAACCCGGATGATTCAAGGTAATCCAGGAGGCGGCCGATCTCAGCGTCCCAGGCGGCCATGAATTGATCGTACAACAGGCGATAGTGGAGCATTTCCTCGCGGGGATGCCGGGCGCGCGAAAGCGGATGATAAGGCTTGTCGGGAGGCTCCCATCCGTCGTCGAAGGCCCGCGCGTAGTCCGCGCTGGGAGCGTAGGGTTCGTGAGGCGGGAAAAAATGGAAGTACGCGGCGGTTGGAGAGGCGATCTGTCCGAGCGCCTCGATGGTCCCATCCACCACATCGTCAAGGAAGTAGATGCCGCCCGCAATGGGAAGTCCGCGCGGGTAGTGTTTGATGTTCGCCTTGCGGGTGGAGGCAAATCGCAGGAGGGCCGAGATGCGCGAGATAAGCCCTAAAAAGAGCGAGCCGCTGTAGCCCTTGCCGTTGCGAATGATGTTGTTTTCGATGCTGGCGAAGGCGATCTGCGCGTCGTTTTGGAAGATGGGCAGGGTGGAAAGCCGCCTGCGTTCGGCGTTGAATTCGCCCTCGGCCAGGTACGTGTCGAGATGCTTGCGAAATTGGTACAGGAAAATATCCGCGAAGGGATTTTGCGCGTACCCCAGATTGGAATGAGACTGCCCGAACGCCGCGAACATGTGATGCTGTTCGTGGGCCTTCGCCACACCGCCGCCGCTCAACTGGACCGCGCGATGGTTCCACGGATACAAGCCGGTCAGCAGGGAGGCCGTGCCAGGGACGGTGAAACTGCCGGCGGAATAATGGTTGTGGTATACCGTCGCGCGGGCCGCGAACCGCTCCATGTTTGGCATGGTGCGGCGCGGGTAGCCGTGCAGTTGGAGGTTGTGGGCCGTCCACGCGTCGAAGACGAAGACGAGCACATTGGGCGCATCGGGATTCAACGACAGGTTCAAGGGTTTTATCAACGGGCGCGCCGAAAGCAGGGCTGGGGCGAGCGCGGTCAACTTGAGAAAATCACGGCGGGAGGAATTGGAAGCGGGCTTCATGAGTTCACCATAAATTACGCAAAATGACCACTAGCAGGGATAAGATTCCGAGCGGAGGGTAAATATAGTTGAAGACGGTCAAGCGGTCCAACACATCGAGAACGAACTTGCGCACAAAGGGAACGTAACGGGTGAGCAATGTCGGCACGAGCCATAACACGCCAAATCGCGCAAGTTGCAAGAGAAGGAACTGCGTGGTCGGCTGGTTGGACATGACCGCTTGCAAATAGATGGCAACCGCCGACGCCGAAACGATCGCAAAGGAAGCCTTATAGGAAAATCCATCCCGCATTGCAAAGCCCGGCAGGATAAACGCCAGCGCCACAAAGAACGCGAGCGTCAAAATGCTTTCCACGAGGGCAAAGGCCAGCGCGTAGGCCGCAATCGAGAGCAGGTCCCACAGGTTGTACGAAAGGATCAGCGCGGGAAACTGGTAAAAATAATTTCGCAATTCCCAACTGAATACACAAAAAGCCGCCACGGCGAAAACGGCTTTAATTTCGTCTCTGGCGGGAATGCGGCGGAGCAGAAACGCGTCCAGGGCGGAGCGCGGTGGGGGAACATTTTCCATGATCACCTTTTGAGGCCGGGCCAACGCGCCCGGGAATTCGGCAAATTATACCAGAGGGAAATTGTCAACTTTTTGACCGGCGGGTAGCAGGTATAATCTCAAAAAATCAATCCAGGAGAAACTATGAACATGCAATATCGTCGCTTGGGACGGGCGGGAATCCAAGTCAGCGTGTTGTCGTTCGGTTCGTGGGTCACGTTTCACAACCAGGCAAAGACTGACACAGCCGCGGAGATGATGCAGGCCGCCTACGACGCGGGCGTCAATTTTTTCGACAACGCTGAAGTCTACGCGGGCGGAAAGTCCGAAGAGGTGATGGGCGAGGCGCTGAAAAAACTGGGGTGGAGACGAAGCAGTTACCTCGTCTCGACAAAATTCTATTGGGGACTGGAGCGCGGCGTCAACGAACGGAACACGCTCAACCGCAAGCGGCTTCTCGAAGGCATTGACGGTTCGCTCCGACGCCTCGGGCTGGATTACGTGGACCTGATCTTTTGTCATCGCCCGGACCGTAACACCCCCATCGAAGAGACCGCGCACGCCATGCACGATATCGTCCAGTCGGGGCGCGCCATCTATTGGGGAGTCTCCGAATGGAGCGCGGACGAAATCCGCGCGGCGTGGATGATCTGCGACAAATACGGCTGGCACAAACCCACGATGGAGCAGCCGGAGTACAACCTCTTCCGCCGCCGAAAAGTGGAGGTGGAGTACGCGCGCCTCTACGAAGACATCGGTCTCGGCGCAACCACCTGGTCGCCGCTGGCTTCGGGAATTCTAACGGGCAAGTACAACAAAGGGATTCCGAAAGACAGTCGCGCCTCCCTGCGCGGTTATGGCTGGCTGAAAGAGGAGATCACAAAAGACAAAATCGAAAAGGTGAAAAAACTCGCGCCCATCGTCAAAGAACTGGATTGCACGCTGGCGCAATTCGCCATTGCCTGGTGCGCGAAGAATCCCAACGTCAGCACGGTCATCACCGGCGCGAGCCGCGTGGAGCAGGTACACGAAAATCTCAAGGCGTTGGAGGTCATGCCGAAATTGACCGATGAGGTAATGAAGAGGATTGACGGGATTGTGGGTAAACCGGAAAGGGAAGAGTAACCTTTCCGAAATGAAAGGTGTTAGAATCAGCGTACGCCAACCCAAATCCCAAAGGAGGTTTCCCATGTCGTTCCAAATTCGTAGGTCGCACGTCGCCGCGCTGATTCTGATCGCCCTGATCGCGGCAGGATTGTTCACTCGCGCCGAACCGTTCAAGGAGTTGTCGCTCGAAATGCAATTCGAGGGCCACGCCAAAACCCGCGAAAGCGGAGTGAGGCAATCGGCCATCAACCTCTCCCCCAACTGGCCTGCGTTCGTCCAGCCGGCCGGCCCAAGCGGATTCAGCGCCATGACGCGCCTCGGCTTCCCGGTGGACAACGAATGGGAGCCGGCCATCGCCTCGGATCGCTTCGGCCACGTGTACGTGTTGTACGCGCAATACACGGGCGTGCCGGGTTGCCCCGAATGCTCGAACCCCACCCAAATCCTGCAAATCAGCAACGATCACGGCGCGACATGGGGCTCGCCGACAGTCATCTACCCGGCGGGCGCGGCGGCTGGAGGCCAATGGGATTCGCAGATCGCGGTTGACCCCGTGGATGGTCGCACCGTGTTCGCCTCGTGGATGCAGAACAACAAGAGCGACATCATCGTCGCCAAGTCCACCGACTTCGGCGCGACCTGGAGCTACGTGACGGCGGACGCGACCAACTCCGGCACCGACAAGCCCATCCTCGCAGTGCGCGGCCAGGATGTGTACGTGGTCTACAATCATGCGCAGACCATCTGGTCGGCCAACTCGCACGACGGCGGCCAAACCTTCACCGAAGTGAAGGTGAATCAAAATGGCAAACTCGGCTGGTCGCTGGCAGGCGGCGGCGCGGTGTTGCCGAATGGAACCGTCGCATTCGCGTGGGCCGGCTACGAGGGTAGCGGCGGCGCGAAAGCCAACGTCAACCTCTACGTCAGCAAATCCACCGACGGCGGCGCGACCTGGACCACCAAATTGGTGGACACCTCCAAATCGCCTCCCGACTGTTCGGCCTACGCCTGCGGTTGGGCCTACCTCGGCGCGCAAATGGCGATGGCCTCCGACTCGTCCGGCAACCTCTACGCGTTGTGGAACGCCGGTTCCGTTGCCAAAGGCCCGGAGCGGATTTACTTCTCCAAGTCCACCGACGGGGGGAACACATGGACAACCAAACAGGATGTCTCCACCGCGCCCAGCGGAACGCATCATGCCTTCCCCGCGATTGCCGCGACTGGAAATGGCGACGTCCGCATCTCGTGGATGGACGCCCGCGCCGCCAACGGCGGACAGGACCGCTGGAACGTCTACTACCGCTCCTCCTCCAACGGCGGTTCCTCCTGGACCTCGGAAATGGATCTGACCGCCTACGTGGCCGGTTTCACCTACATCTTCACCGACGGCTTCCGCTATCCCTTCGGCGATTACTTCGAAATGGACATTGATGAACTCGGCGTCGCCCATCTCATCTTTGGCATCGGCTACAATTACGACTCGCCCGGTTCGATCTGGTATGTGAAAGGCAAGTAAGTTAACGCAGACTTCCGAAGTCCATGAGACTTCGGAAGTCTTTTTTTGAACAAAACCAAACTCGGAAGCTCATGGCGAAACCGTGACAAAAATCTCGATCACTTTTCGACCGGCAGGATACACCGCCGTCCCATCATTCGTGTCCGCGTGGAACGCCTCCACCGTCCGAACGATGTGGGTTCCCAACGGCCAATCCTTCATAACGGCAAACTGAACGTAACAATTCAGATTTCGATTATCCGTGTAGTATTTTTCTGCAATGGCGGACGATGGAACAGGCTGTTCATTGACGCTGAGCTCGAAACCCATTTGGGATATATTTTGTTTGAGCGTCGCCTCGTCTACCGCGCACCAGCCAATCTCCCAAAGCACAGATTGCGATTGGCTCACAGACGCCGTAAAGCGGAAATATTCCTGTCCCGCCAGAATACCGGCGTCGAGGTCCCATTCCTCGGCGACCAGCGAGCGCAGCGTAGTAATGCGTTGATTGTTCCAATCGTTCCAAACCGAATCGGCATCTGGGAAGAGACCGATCGCCGGCATCGGCACGGGCGAGGCGCTCGGCAGGGGCGTAACAGTCGGCGGAGGAGTCGGCGTAAATAGCGGCCCCGGCGGCGAAGCGGTGACAATCACCACATTGGACAATATCACTCCAAGAGACACGACCCCGACCGTCCCGATCACACATAATACAATCCCGGCAATCAACGCCCATCTCAGGAGCGATCTTCGTTGAGGCGGCTTTTTCTCCTCATATTCATACCCCATCGGAATGTTTTCGATCATGGTCGGTCCCGGCTGAACGACTGGCCGCGGCGGTTCGTATATCGTCCGGGTGGCTTGCACCTGGGGAGGCGCGGGCATCGGATCGGGAGTCGGCGCGCTCGCCAGTTTTTCCGCCAATAGAGCCTTCATCGCCGATACAAATTCTTCCATGCTCTGGAAGCGATATTCCCGTTCTTTTTCCAGGGCCTTCAACAGGATCCGCTCCACTCCCTCCGGGAGGTCCGGCGCAAAGTTGCGGGGGCTGGGCAAGGGATCGTTCGCGTGTTTGATCAACAACGCCATCGGGGTATCCGCTACAAAGGGAGTCCGACCGGTCACCATCTCGTAGATCACGATTCCCAGCGAATAAACGTCCGCGCGCGCGTCGACCGTCTTCGCGAAGACCTGTTCCGGGGCCATGTATTCGGGCGTGCCAACCGCCATGCTCGTGCCGGTCA
The DNA here is from genome assembly GCA_964625215.1 of uncultured Anaerolineaceae bacterium. Lineage (GTDB taxonomy): Bacteria > Chloroflexota > Anaerolineae > Anaerolineales > Villigracilaceae > Denitrolinea. Next base: position 17,714 of record CAZVAX010000049.1, read on the forward strand.
GTTCAACCGTCCCATTCAAGTCCAAAATCTTGGCGATCCCGAAATCGGTCAACATCGGCTGTCCGCGCTGGGTAAGCAGGATGTTGGACGGCTTCACGTCGCGATGGATCATGTTCTGGCTGTGGGCATAATCCAATGCCTCCGCGATGGGCAGGATCAACTGGAAGGCCTCCTGCCACGGCATCGGCTTGCCGAGTTTCTGCTTGAGCGTCCCTCCGGGGAGATATTCCATCACCAGATAGGGCTTGCCATTATATTGACCGTAGTCGGAGACAGAAACGATATTCGGATGCGCCAATTTCCCCAATGCCCTGGCTTCCCGCTCGAATCGCTTGAGCGACTGTTCCAGCATGTCCGCCATAAGATTGTCGGTGCGGATGAACTTCACCGCCACATTCCGGTCAAGGCGCGTATCATAGGCTTTATAAACGGTCGCCATGCCGCCCTCGCCGAGTTGCTCGAGGATGTGATACCGGTCAACAGATTGGCCCACCAGGGTTGCCATACTTGACTCCTATAGGGAATATGGGAAGCGACGCCTGATCATAACCATGCAAATGGAATTATACGACAAGTCAACGCAATATTTTCCTCAACTCGCAAAAAAAGACGCCCTCGCACGAGGGCGTCCCTTTGGGAGCCTGATGGGTTTCGAACCCACAACATCCACATCCACAGTGTGGCGCTCTGCCGTTGAGCTACAGGCTCCATAAGTCAGCGACCAGTGAACAGTAATCGGTTTTCAGTGGCCGGTGAACGAGCGGTATTTTATCACAAATTTTTTGGGCGGTTAACGGATTTTCAGCAGGGCCAACACTTCCTCGCCCATCATTTCCCCCGTCTCCACAAAACCGCAGGAGGCATACAGTTTGCGCGCCGCCTCGTTCTCCGGCTCGTAACTGATTCCCACAGCGCGCACGCGCTCATCCGCGCGAAACTGCTCGATCATCCACTCCACGCCGAAGCGTCCATACCCCTTGCCCTGGAATTTCTCGTCCACCATCAGGCGCACGATGAAGCCCTGCATCTTTGGGTCGTCATAATTGAAGGCATACATCAAGAAACCGACCGGCGCGTCGCCCTCGTAGATTCCGCGCGAGAACATGTCCCAATGCCCAACATCATCGTCGAAGCCAAACTGCGATTCGGCAATCGAATACACATTCGTCGCGACGAAATTCTTCTGGTCTTCGCGCACCTGCAATTTGACCAACGCGCGCCAATTATCCTTCGTGACTGGACGGACCTCAGGCATGGACCACCCCCCGAATCGCCTCCACCATCGCTTCACGCGTGACAACAACCTGCTCGCCCGTCCCGAGGTTTTTCACTGCCACCGCGCCGTTCGCGGCCTCGTCCGGCCCAACCGTCACCGCCACCTTGACCTTCATCCTGTCCGCGAACTTGAATTGCTTCGGCAGTTTGGCCGGTTCGGGATAGGTCATCACATTCAGTCCCGCCGCGCGCAATTGCGCGGCGACTTCGAGCGAGGTCTTCCACAACTCTTCGCTGAACACCGTCACCATCACCGGCGCGGGGCTGGGGACAAACTCTGGCACGACTCCCGCCTCCTGCAAAATGATCCCGATCACCACGTCGCCCATCGCAAAGCCGGTGGCCGGGAGGGGTTGTCCGCCCACGTCCGCCAGCAGGTTGTCGTAGCGCCCGCCTCCGAGGATGGCGCGTCGCAGCGAGCCGCTCAGGTCGAAGGCCTCGAAGACCGTGCCGGTGTAGTACAGCAACCCGCGTGTGATGTTCGGATCGAATTTGACAAACTCGCGCGCACCCAACGCGTCGAGCGCGGCAAAACAACGCGTCAATTCGGGGCTGGACTTCCACAGGTCGGAGTCGGCGAGGATGGTTTTCAGCGCGTCGAGTTGACTTTGCGTGAGGCCGACCTCCAGCGCGTACGCGTCCCATTTGTCGGCTTCCATTTTGTTGCGGCGGTCAATCAGGCCGAGGGTCGCGGCGCCGAGGTCGGGGAAAATGCCCAGGGACTCGAACTGGGAATTCATCAGGCGGCGATCGTTCACGAGGATCGCGGCCCGCCCGGGGGTAAGTCCGACCGAGCGCAGGAAGGCCGCGGCGACCGCGATCAATTCCGCGTCCGCTTCAGGGGAGTCCGCGCCGAGCAGGTCAATGTTCCATTGGAAGAATTCGCGCGTCCGGCCTTTCTGCGGCGACTCGTATCTCCAAAACGGGCCGAAGGACCACCAGCGCACGGGGAAGGTCAACTCGCCCTGCCGCGCCGCGATCATGCGCGCCAGGCTGGGCGTGAGCTCGGGGCGCAGGGTCACTTCGTCGCCGCCGCGATCGGTGAAGACGAAGGATTGCTTCTTGACGAGTTCCTCGCCCGACTTGGCCGCGTAGAGCGCGATGGGTTCGATGAAGGGCGCGTCCCATTCCTGGTAGCCGAAGGACTCGGAGACGGCGCGCACTTTGTCGTTGATGAAGTTGCGCAGCGCCATCTGCTCGGGGTAGAATTCGCGCGTCCCTTTGACGGGTTGGATTTTTGACATATTGACTCCTGTAACGCAAAATTAATTTTGCGCTACTCAAAATTCAGTGGCTGAATTTTACTGTGGTTTTTGGTATAATCTCCGCGCGACAAGAAAGAGGCAAAATGAAATCGCGCGCTGTGCAAATTACTCGCGGCTTCTTCTACTTGCTGTCCGCGTTGTGGCTGGCGGCAGGTATTGGTTACATCAGGCAAAGCGACGGGCGAATTTTGTTTTACGTGATCGCCGGTCTGATGTTCGCCGGCATTTTCGTTTTCATCGCGCTCGGCATGAATCTCACAAAGAGGCCCGTCTATTGGTTGAGCGTCGCCTTCCTCGCCGTTTGCATTCTGCTGACCATCTTCGATCAATTTGGCCTCGCCGACCTGATCGCGCTGATCCTCTTCGTCATTCCGCTTGTCATCATGCTCGCCAAACGAAACGAATTTCTCGCGACGTAACGCGGAATTTATTCCGCAAGTATGGCGGATTGCCAATCCGCCCCACAGGCCAAGGAGACTTCATGAAAATCAATTACCAGGAAACCAGCAAAGACCTGCTGACCCGCATTGACATTCACGAAAAATATGGCTCGGCCAACATTGACGTGTGGACGAACGAACTGCTCCAACCGCAAGCCGGGATGAAAATTCTGGACGTGGGCTGCGGCGCGGGAAAACTTTGTTTCCTCTTCGACGATTATACTAAAGGTCGGGCAGAAATCACGGGCGGCGATTTTTCAGAGGAACTGCTCGACAAGGCGCGCGCTAAAAACGCCGAACGCGGCTCGAAGATTGATTTCCAATTTTTGGACTTCAACCAACCCTTCGCCTTCGCGGACGCGACCTTCCACCTTTGCACCTCGGCCTTCGCCATCTACTACGCCTCCGACCTGGACTTCACCTTTGGCGAGGCGCATCGGGCGCTCAAGCCGGGCGGGCGACTCTTCGTCTCCGGCCCCCTGCCCGAAAATAAGCAGATGTTCTACGACATCATCAAAGAGGCGACGAACGCGACCATCCCGCCCATGCCCGGCTCCAGCCGCTTCAAGGGCGACATCTTCAATACCATCAATCACATCTTCGCCAAGACCGAACTACACAAATTCGAGAACCACCTCACCTTCCCGGAGGTCGCGCCGTTCATTGAATACGTCCGCGCCTCGTTGAGCGAGGACCGCAAACTGTGGACTTCGATGTTCAACGGCAAGGATGAGTACGAGACGCTGATCGGAAAGATCCAGGCCGTGGCGCAGAAATGGTTTGACCGCGACGGAAAGTTGGTGATGACGAAGGTTGTCGGCGGGATTCTGGCGACGAAATAATCCATTCCGTCATTGCGAGGGCAGCAGCCCGAAGCAATCTCCTCGCACAATCTTGGGGATTGCTTCATCGCTCACTCCGTTCGCTCCTCGCAATGACGGGGAGACAAAATGAACTTCTTCGGCAAACGAGTCCTCTTCCTCGGCGCGCACCCAGATGATATTGAACTGGGTTGCGGCGCGTTGCTCCATCACATCAAAGACAAGACGGATGTACTGTGCGTGACTCTCTCGGATAACCAAAAGAATCCCTCGCTCAAGAACGTGGTCAAAGAACTGTACGAGAGCATGGCGATTCTCGGCGTGCCGAAGGAGAAAGTCATCGTCCAGGAATTTACGACGCGCAAGTTCCCCGATATGCGCCAGGAGATTCTGGAGTACCTGCTCGAACTGCGCCGCGAGTTCAAACCGGAGATCGTCTTCACGCACACCCGGCAGGACATTCATCAAGATCACAACGTTGTCACCGAGGAAGCCTTGCGCGCCTATCGCGGCATCACTTTGCTTGGCTACGATGTGGTTCGCTCCTCCCATGGATTCTTCCCGCACTTTCTGGTCGAAGTCACAAAGGAAGATGTCGAGAAGAAGGTCGAAGCCCTGTCGCAATACGAAACCTACCACGACAAGTATTACTTTGACAACGAACTCCTACGCGCCACGATGGTTCGCCACGGAGCGCTGGCGGAGCGTCCCTTCGCGGAGGGGTTTGACATTTTGAGGATCGTGGGAAAATTCGAAAAATAATTATGGATGCGTTCCCTTGATATAATCCCCGCACGATGTCCTCCCTCCGCGCAAACTGGAAACTCATTGCTCTGACTCTGCTCGGCCTCCTGCTGATCGTCCCCGGCTACTACAAGAACGCCTGGAGCGCGGTCGAGCCGACCTTCTACTCCGACTGGCAAGCCATCTTCGAGCCGCCGGTGATCGGTCGCTTGGCGCGCTCGGCGCACGCGGGAATTTTTTCGGATGGCGCGTTGCTCGGCCTGGGCGATTTCGATGTGCCAGCGGGCGAGAATCCCAGCGTGCAGGTCTGGATGGCGCCGAGCAAAGTGGTACAACATCAATACGACGCCTATCTGAATGGCGAGGCCTTCACCGAATACACCCGCTACGACTCAGCGCCCGGCGCGCAGGGCCTCCTCTTCGGCGCGTTCGATAAGTTCGCCGGCCTGCCGCCCAACCTCGACCTCAAACTCTTCCGTCTCGCCGAAGCGACTCTCACCACGCTGGCCCTGCTCAGTCTCTTCGCCTGGTTCGGAAGCGAGTTCGGCTTGCTCTCGATGGGGCTGGCCTCCGTCTTCGCGGCCTTCTCCCTCTGGCTGACTCTCCTCGGCGGCAACCTCTACTGGAATCTGTGGGCCTTCTTCCTGCCGCTCATCGTCCTGCTTTATCTTCTCAAGCGCGGCGGATATCCGGCCAAGACCGTCGCCATCCTGCTCTTCGTCACCGGCCTCGTCAAAGTCCTCTTCAACGGTTTCGAATTCGTCACGACCGCCTGGGTCATGGTCACTGTGCCGCTGGTCTACTACGCGGTATTGGACAAGTGGACCTGGCGCGACTTTCTCAAGCGCGAATTTTCCTTCGCGGGGATTCTGACGCTCGTGACCGCCATCGGGCTTTTGATCCTCGCCACGCAGATCGCCTCCGTGGAGGGCGGGTACGGCCCCGCCGCCTCCTCGATCCTCGACGCGCTCAACCGCCGCTCCACCGGCGACCCGACCGAGTTCACTGGCGTCTTCCAAGAGGCCCTGCGCGCCAACCTGCCCTCCGTGCTGCTGACCTACCTCCGCTTCCCCACGTTGACTCTCCCCGGCCTGACCATCTCGAATCCGTTGCTCAGTTCCATCCTCCACCTCGAAATTTGGGTGTGGATAGCGCTGTTCGCGATTGCAAGTGTTGTGCTGCTCAGTAAGGCGAAATTGAATTTCGCCTTACGTCAAAAAGCCTTCGCCCTCCTCGCCGCCACGTGGTACTCCAGCCTCGCGCCGCTCTCCTGGCTGATCATCTTCAAAGCGCACGCCTACATTCACATCCGCCTCGCGCCCGTCGTCTGGCAACTGCCCTTCCTCTTCTTCGGCATCGCGCTGATTGGGTTTACCATCACCGTCATTTTTCAAAATGGCGTTACGCGTACAAGGCGTTCTCAAATGCCGGTCTTGCGCTAGAGAGCGCAACCTGCGCGAGATGACCGATCACTGAAAACTGATCACTGATAACTGATGACCACCCCCACCCGCCGCGACTTCCTCAAACTGACCGCCGCCCTCTTCGGGGGAGCAGGTCTCACCTTCGCGGGTTCCCTCGCCCACTCCCTCCAAAAAGCGGACTCCTCCAAACCCAACTTCATCGTCCTCGTCCTCGACGCGATGTCGGCGCGCAACCTGTCGCTGTACGGATACCCCCGCCGCACCACGCCGTATCTCGAACGCTACCTCAACCGCGCCACGGTCTATCACAATCACTACGCCGGAGGCAACTTCACCACCAGCGGCACAGCGACCCTCCTCACCGGCCTCTACCCGTGGACGCATCGCGCCACCGCCCTCGGCGGAATCGTGGAACGCTCGCTGGCCGCCTCCAATCTCTTTGCCCTGCTCGGCCCGGACTATCATCGTCAGGCCTTCACGCAGAACCAACTGGCCTACCTCCTGCTCGGTCAATTCTCCCGCGACGTGGACGACCTGATGAGTCGCACCGCCTTCGCCCTCCAGCAGAACGTGCCGATGATCGAAGACGCTTTCGTTAACGATTTCCCCATCGCTTATTACGCCTTTTCCGATTTTCTGGGCGCCAGCGAATTCTACAATAATCCCGCCTCGCTCTCGCTTGGTCTCATTGACATGCTCGCCGTCAAGAATTCGCAGATCAAGAACGCGCCGAATTATCCGAAGGGCTATCCCTACAACTATCACACCTACTTCCGGCTGGAGGATGTTCTCGGCGGACTATCCAACACGCTCGACCAACTTGCCGCGACGCAATCCCCATTCCTGTCCTACTATCACCTGCTCCCGCCGCACGAGCCGTACAATCCTAAAAAAGAATTCCTCGAGCCCTTCGTCAAAGACGGGCTGACCTTTCCCAAGAAGCCCTTCCATCCCCTCTCGGCCCAGCGCAAACCACAGGACAAACTCGACCGCCTGCGCCTCACCTACGACTCATTCATCGCCAACATTGACTTTGAACTCGACGCCTTCCTCCAACGCCTCGACCAATCCGGCGCGCTCGACAACACTTATCTCTTCATCACCTCCGACCACGGCGAGACCTTCGAACGCGGCGAATACGGCCACGGGACGCCTCTCCTCTACGATGGAGTCTGCCGCGTCCCGCTCATCGTCTTCGCCCCGGGTCAAACCGGACGCCGCGATGTGCGCGCCCTCACCAGCAACGCAGACCTCGTCCCGACCATCCTCTCCCTCGCTGACCAGACGATCCCCGACCACATTGAGGGACGCCTCCTGCCCGAACTGGGCGGGCGCGCCGACCCCGATCGTTCCGTGTTCACCCTCTTCGCGCAGGAGACCTCCGCCTTCCTGCCTCTCGCCCACGCGGTCATGTCCATGAACAAGGACACCCACCGCCTGATCTACACGCGCGGCTACCCCGGCGACTACGAAGACAAAGTGGAACTCTACGATCTCGCCGATGATCCCGAAGAGTTGCGCGACCTATCCAAAGATGACCCCGTCACCACAAAGCGCATGAGAGACGAACTCATCGCCCTGGCCGACGCGGCCGACCGTGCCTATCAGAGAAAGTAGTCGTGAATTAAAACAGATTTCGCGCGATGACCGTCGCGAACGAAATGACCGTCAGCGCGGCAAAGATATAGAGGAAAATCATCAACCGATCGGAAAGCCACAAGGCAACCGAGCGCATGAAGGCCACTCGGGAGGAGAGGAAAGCAAGCAGGCCAGCCAGCGCCAGCGCGCCGACGGTCCAGGGGATTATGTACAGCATCATCACCACGCTGAACTTGATGAACAGAGTCACGAAGATCAGCAGGGAGCCGAGCAGGCCGATCGCCGTCCACGAGCCGCGCACCGTGAAGTCGTCACGCATGAGGCGGGGAGGGAGGAGGGCCGTGAGGAGCAGGAGAATCGTGAGGATAGTCAGCGTCTCGCTGAAGGCCGAGAGAATGACATATGCGAAGGCGGAGAGGATTTCCCCAATGTTGAGGGAAAGCATCCAGGAGGGAAGTTGCCACAGCCACGTGACGATGGTCCAGCCGTAGAGGAAAATCGAAACGACGCTGGCGACGCGCAGGAGATCGGCCAGGGAGGGCAGGCGGGCGCGGACGAGGTTCATTGGTTCCTGCTCTTCTGTTCAGCGTTGGCGTTCTCGAGCGCGTCAAGCAGTTCATCCTGCATGTGTGTGGCCTCGGGAAAATCGGCAGAGTAGATGTCGCGTTTTTCTTCGGGGTCGCTGGCGAGGGAGTACATTTCGAAGGAGTCGTCGTAGCCCGGATGGCCGAAGTAGTGGATCAATTTATACTCGCCCTTCATCAGCGTAACCGACCCGGTTTTGAACGGCGCGGCCTGCGCGGTGTTCTTGGCAACCATCGAGAAGACGCTTCGTTGATCATCTTCTGCGCCGCCGAAGCCCGGCAGGAGTTGACCATCGCCCGGCCCGGCCTCTTTCCCCGCCAGGCTCAGGAGGGTTGGCGCGAAATCCACGTTGCTGGTGCGCGCCTGGATGTCGCGGCGCGCGGTTTGGCCGGGCGTGGAGACGAGCAAGGGAATGTGAATGACCGGATCGTAAAGCAACGAGGAACCGTGACCGATCTCGCCGCGCCCGAACATCTCGCCATGATCCGAAGTGACGATCACGTAACTGTCGTCGAGCGCGCCGGATTGTTCGAGGAAGTCGAGTGTGGCGCCGAATTCCGAATCGAGATCGGCGATGAATGCGTCGTACAGGTCGCGATTGTCGGCGGCCTCTTTTTTAGAAATATTCATCACCGCCAACGGATGTTTCTGCGCGTTCGGCAATCCCATCGGCTGGAATTGTCCGGTGAAACTGCGACGCGGCGCGTAGGGCGAGTGCGGCGAGAAAACATGGAAGTAGCCGAACATCGGTTTTTCCTGCTCGCGCAGGGAGCCGATCAGCGCGTCCATGCCGCGGAAGATGTTCGGATGCTCGTAGAAAAAATATCCGTTGTAGGGCTGTCCGTTTGGGTATTGCTTGGGCGGCGAGAAATTGGGATTGTAACGCTCGGCGTTGCGGAGCAAATCGAGATAACCCCACAGGAGCGAGCCGGGCCGGCGCTTCTCCACCTGGCGTGTCGTGAACGGAAACGTGTCGAGCGCGAAGTAGGCGATGGCGGGATCGTTCGGAAAATATTTGCTCGGCAACGGCACGTTCGTTTTCCCGGCGAACGCGTCGGGCGCGAGGTGCATGTCAATGTCATCGTGGAACTGACGCAGGAACAGGTCGGCCCACAAATTTTGCGAGAAGCCGACACGCGTGTAGTCCGCGCCGAGGCGTTGGAAGAGATTCTCAGCCACGAGGTCGCGCCGCACGGGACTGTCGTTGTTGATGGCGCGGTGATGCCAGGGGTAGAGTCCGGTCAGCATGGAGCCTGTGCCGGGCGAGGTGAAATTCCCGCCGGAATAGTGGTTGTGATAGACCGTGGCGCGACTGGCGAACCGTTCGAGATTCGGCGTGGTCGGACGCGCGTACCCGTTGACCGAGAGGTTGCGCGCCGACATTGCGTCGAGGACGAGGACGATGAAGTTGGGTTTGGGGGAGTCCGCTTTTTGCAGGGAGTGGGCGAGAGAACCCGCGAAGGTGAGGCCCGCTCCCCCGAAGAGGGCGGCGGAAAGTTTGAGGAAGTCGCGGCGGGTGGAGGCAGTCATCAGTTTTCAGTGATCAGTCATCAGTGGTTGGTTAGATATTTCTAACAAGCATGACAATTGCGCCGAGGAGGGAGGCGGGGATGAAGAGGAAGAGGAAGATCAGAGTCCGGTCGGCGAGCCAAGCCACGGGGGCGCGCATGAAGCGGAGACGGGTGGAGAGAAAAGCGGCGAGGGCCGCCAGCGCCAGGGTGACGAGAATCCACGGGTAGACGTAGTCCGCCATTGTCAAACCCAATTCGAGACCGAGGGATTTCATGCGCGCGAAGTAGATCATCCACGAGACCAGCCAGATTGTCGCCGCCCACGCGCCGCGCACGATGAAGTCATCGCGAAACCAACGCGCGGGCAGGAGGAACGCGAGGAGCGAGAGGAGGAGAGTCAGGGCGAGGGATTCGAGCAGGGCGTTTGCGAGCGAGTAGGAGAGGATGGAGAGGATTTCGTCGCCATGTAGATTTTTTAACCAGGAGGGAAGTTTCCACGCGAAGACGTAAAGCAACCTTCCGTAGACGAGGAAGGCGGTGAGAGCGAACACTTGCAGAATGTCGTTGAAGGCGGGGAGGCGTTTAAGCATGAAGAGAAAATTTTCCGCTAATCTCCGCGAATTGCCGCTAATCGCAAAATTCGCGAAGATTGGCGCAGATTAGCGGATTCACTTACGCGCGGTTGCGATAAAGTTTGGCGTTGGGGACGCTTTGCATTTTACCCGCGTCGAGAGGCAGGTCGAGAAATTCGACCAGGCGCTGGCAGAGCGGCGCGGGGTCGGACATCATCTTGTTGTAATCCACGTACAGGACTTCCATGTGCGGTTGGCGCGCCAACCACGGGCGAACGGCGGCCAGATGGGCGCGGTACTGCTCCTCCATCTCCGCGTCGCTGACTTTGTTGGCCTCGCCGCGATGGTCGAGCATTTTCTTTTGGGAAGCCAGCACTTCCTTGATGGCGCGTTCCATGAAGATGACCTTGTAATGATAGCCCGTCGGCAGGTGTTCGAGCAATGCGGATATAACCTTGACCACTTTTCCTCCGGCCTCGTCCAACCATGTGCGATCGCCCGCCGACATTTGCTTGACGCGCTCGAACTCGAAGTAGCCGTTCGGGTTGTCGTCGTCGGCGCGGCGGAGCGCGTCGGTGACGATTTGCACTCCGCCCTCGGCGAGCATTTTCATCATCATCGAAGTGCCGGAACGCGGCAGGCCCGAGACGACGATGATGGGGAGTTTTTTGTCGGAGGATTTTTTGGAGGAGAAGAGTTTGAACATGGGGAACAAAATTTTTGCCACGGATTTTCACGGATAAAAAAATCCGTGCTAATCAGTGTAATCCGTGGCCGAGGTTTTAGAGATACCCCAATCCCTTCAAGCGTTCTTCCAAATCCTTTTGCCCTTGCGGGCCGACTTGGGAGGGCGGCTTGATGTGCGATTGGTCGAGGTGCTTGCCGATGGCAAGGAAGGGAATGTCGCGGAATGAGATGGCGCCAAAGTCGCGCAGGTCGCGGTTGGCGAAGATCACGCCGGGGACGACATCCTTGTCCACGCAGTGGTCGGCGCCCCAGTGGTCGGTGTTGACCTCGAGGGTGGCGGCGGCCATTTTGCCGAGTCCGGTTTCGGAGGAGGCGCGGTAGCCGGGACCGTAGCCCACCACGAGGTCCGGGCCGAGGCGGGTGTAGGGACCGTCGTAGACCTCGTGCTTGAGTCGCGCCCGCGCGATGACCGGATTCCCATCCGGGCCTTTCCACTCCATCAGCCGCGTCTGGACTTCGCCCAGGAGGGGTTCGATCTCCTCGGCCTTGACCACGCCCTGGCCCTCGCGTCCCGCGACGTTGATGTAGAGGCTGTTGAGGCCGACGGCGTAGAGTTTGGTCTTCGACCAGTCCACGTCGCCGAGACCGGCTTCGTCTTTGGATTCTTTCAAAACCAGATAACCTTGTTCCACCAGCCAGCGGTTGAGATGGACTTTATATTTGAACGTGCTGAATCCATGATCGGACAAAACGAGCAGGCGGTGTTTGCCATTCAGTTTCGCGGCCACCTCGCCGACGAAGGCGTCGAGTTTTTTGTACCAGGCTTCGGCCACGTCGAGGCGGTTGTGATAGAACATGTGCTGGA
>CAZVAX010000050.1:0-29178 GCA_964625215.1 uncultured Anaerolineaceae bacterium
ACCCTGAGTTTATCCTATGACTGATTTTTCCTCGTATTTGTACGGTAGAGAAATTTTATTTTCCCAACGCGAGTTTCACCGCCTCGTACACATTCAAAATTCCATAGCCGTACGCGGTATTCGGGAGGTTGCCTTCGAAGCAGCCCAAACTCCGGTCGCCTTCGTAGGGACTCGCCGACTGAATCAGGATTTGCTCGGTGCGGTCAATGTCGCCGATGAGCGAGGGGACCGCCGACCAGAGCAGGGCCACCGCGCCCACCACGTGCGGTCCGGCCATGGATGTGCCGCTGTTGTAGTCATACGTGCCGAGCGGCATGGAGGAGAGAATGTCCACGCCTGGCGCGACGATATCGGGCTTCATGCGCCCCGACCCGTCGGCGGTCACCGGGCCGCGGCTGGAAAAATAAGCAATGTCGCCGTTCTCGTCAATGGCGCCGACCGAGAAGACCGCGTCGTAGAGCGCCAGCGGGTCCTCCACCGTGTTGCAATTCGGCCCGTCGTTGCCCGCCGAAACAACCACGAAAATTCCCGCGGCGCGCAAATGGATCGCCGCCGGTTCGAGCGCGGTCGGGTCGCAGCCTTCGAGCTCGGGGCAGCCCCACGAGTTGTTGATCACGTGCGCGGCCCTGGTCGGGTCGCCGTCTTTGAATGGGTTGCCGCCCTGGGGAAAGGGAGCCAGCATGAACTGCATACAGTCGAGGTAGAGCGCGGGGTTGGCGAGATTGCGATCCAGGTTGGAGCAGGCGAACCACTGCGCTCCGGGCGCGATGCCGATGCCGCCCTTGCCGAGGATCGTGCCGAGCGTATGCGTGCCGTGACCGTTCTCATCGTTGGGACTCGTCGTCCCGTCCCATGGATCGAACCAATTGTAATCGTCGCCTCCCGCGTGACCCCGATACTGGTCGCGGATCGCGGGATGACTCCCGTCCACGCCGCTATCGGACTGGCCCACAATGATGCCCTCGCCGCGCGCGCCGAATTCGCGCCACACTTTTTCCGCGCCGATCATTTGGACATTCCATTGCGGCGGGCCAGGGACCGAGGTCGCGTCTCCCTGCGCCGGCTCAGTCGGCGGGATGGGCCGCAGGCGCGGGCTGGGGATGACGCGGTCCACTTCGGGGCGAGTCATCAAATAGAGGCGCACGAGAGTCCCGCCGCGTACCTCCATCGCGTTGACGAGATAATACGGCGTGTATTCCACACCATACGAATCGAGGTCGGCGCGCAAGTCGTCTTGGGAAGCGTTGGCGAGGGCGGTCATTTCGTTATAGGCCGCGGCCAGGCGCTCGTCGCGATCTTTGATTTTCGCCACATCGGAGAGATCGGCTTGCTCCTTGAAGATGACAAAGAGCCGGTCGCCGTAGAACCCGCGATGGCCGAGGGTGAAATAAGCGACGAAGATTCCGATCCACATCACCCCCGCCCCGGCGAGGGTGAACGCGGTCCGCCAACCCGCGGGAGAGGCGTTCTTCAACAGGGCGCGCGCCGCCAACGCGACCAGGCCGGTCAGCAACCCCAGCCCAAGCATGGAGAGGGACATGCCCAAGCCGATGCCGGTGAAGTCGCCCAGGATGAGGCTCAACTCGGTTGGGTCGAGAAAGGCCAGCGCCGCCGCGGCCAGGATGCCCGTCAATGTGAACGCGGCGGCGCGCGAGGGCGTCAACGCGGCGAGAGTAAAGGCGAAGAACGGCAGGGTGTTGAGCAGAATCACCTGTCCGCCGTCGTAGCCGATGGCCGAAGCGAGCAAAGCCAACACACCGCCCATGCCGAGCGCGTCGGTGAAAACATTGCCTGTAGTGGGGCTGAACAGCAGGGAAGCCAACAGGCCAAAGCACAGGCCCGAGAGCAGAGCCAACCCAAGGTCCGGGAAAGAACCGAGCGCGCCGTTTTTGACCAGCGGAAAAATTCCGAGCGCGGCGGCCATCAACGCGGCTGGCGCGGCGCGCCAGTTCCAATCCATTTGATCGCGCTTGAACATCCACGCCATCGCCGCGCCCACAACGCAGATCGCGATCTGAATCAACGCCCCTGCTTGGTCGTCGTTCGGGCCGAGCATGCGCAACCCGACGGCCGGAAACGCCGCGAGCGACGCGCCAAACCAGCCCGCGAACACCGGGCGAAAACGTTCGTCTTTCAGGAAGGCAAATAACAAACCGGCGATCAAGGCCAGCGCGACCGCCTGCACGCCGAAGCCAATCGTCCCGGCCTGCGCGAACTGGCCGAGGCTGGAATCCATGAGCGCGACCTGCTCCGCGCCCCACAGGAAAAAGTGATAGACCTGCAACCCGCAAAAGAAAGCGGGCGCGAACACGATCAGCAATACCAGCGCCGCTTCGGAACGCGGCTTCGGCGCGGGCGCGACGGCAATGGGTTCGTTCGACGCTTCGTTCATTGTGGCTCCTGATTAAAAAGATTATACCCGCGAGGCTGGTATACTCGCCGCATGTCGCTTCACTTAAAACCCGGACGCGAAAAATCGTTGTTGCGCCGCCATCCGTGGATCTTCTCCGGCGCGGTTTCGCGCGTGGATGACGAGCCCGCCTCCGGCGACTCCGTAGCGGTTCGCGCGTCCACCGGCGCTTTCCTCGGTCGGGCCGCGTACTCGCCAACCTCCCAAATCCGCGCGCGCGTTTGGACTTTCGAGGATGAACCTGTGGACGCGGACTTCTTCCGCCGAAAAATTCGCGCCGCGCTCGAAATGCGTCGAAGGTTGAATGTCAAAGGTCGCTCCGACGCGTATCGGTTGGTGTATGCCGAGTCGGATGGACTTCCCGGTCTCATTGTTGACCGCTACGGCGAGGTTCTCGTGTTGCAATCATTGACAACCGGCGCCGAATTCTGGAAGGAAACCCTTGCCGACATCCTGCTCGAAGAGGCCAGCCTCTCCGCCATCTACGAACGCTCCGACGCCGACGTGCGCGAACTCGAAGGCTTGCCTCCCAAGGTCGGCCTCTTGCGCGGCTCAATTACCAATTACCGGTTACCAATTACCGAGAATCATCTGAAATTCAACATTAACTTTGAAACCGGCCACAAAACCGGCTTCTACCTAGACCAACGCGACAACCGCCTCAGAGTCCGAGAACTGAGCGAGGGCCGCGACGTTCTCGATTGCTTCTGCTACACCGGCGGGTTCACGGTCAACGCGCTGGCGGGCGGGGCGAAGTCCGTGTTGTCGGTCGACTCGTCCGCGGACGCGTTGGCGCTGGTGCGTGAAAATATCGCGCTCAACAGCCTGCCCGTCACCCGTCACACGTCACTCGAAGGAGACGTGTTCCAACTCCTGCGCAAATTCCGCGACGAGGGCCGCGCCTTCGACATGATCATCCTCGACCCGCCCAAGTTCGCGCCCACCGCCGCGCAAGCCGAGAAAGCCGCGCGCGGCTACAAAGACATCAACCTGCTGGCGTTCAAGCTGCTTCGCCCCGGCGGAATCCTCGTCACCTTCTCCTGCTCCGGCGGCGTGGACGCGGCGCTGTTCCAGAAGATCGTCGCGGGCGCGGCGCTGGACGCGGGCGTGGAGGCGCAGATCGTCGAACATTTATCGCAGGCCGCGGATCATCCGGTCGCGTTGAATTTTCCCGAGGGCGCGTATTTGAAGGGGTTGGTGTGCGTTAAATCGTGAGCAACTTGCGAACCTGATCGCGCATCTTCACCGGCTTGATCGCCTTCACATCCACCCTTTTCGCGCCGACCATCTTTGCCAGCCGCGCCAACCCGCGTCCCAACGCCGAGGCGAAGGCCTCATCCGTCGGCGCGTCCTCTTCGAGGTGAAAATTTAAAATGTGCAGAGCGCCGGTCGCGCGATCCAACTTCGGGTCGAGCCGCGCCGCCAAATCGTCGCCATACAGAATCGGCAGCACGTAATAGCCCCAACGCCGCAAATGCGCGGGCGTGTACACCTCCCACTTGTACTCAAAATCGAACCACGTCTTTGCCCGTCCGCGCGCGCTGACGATATCCAGCGGCGAAAGGAACGTGACCTCCTCCAGCGTCGTCGTCTCTTTCGGCTTCCACACCCTGGGGACTCGTCCCCTCTCCAGCGTATCCAACAACGGAACATCCTCCGCCAACACAAGAAAGGTCTCGCGTCCGCCCTCGACTTGGACCTGCTCGTACAACCCCATCTCCTTCCATCCCCCGATCAGACTCTCCGCCTCCGAAGAGGAATAGTCGCGGCGCATGTCGTACTTCAGGCTTGTCTTTATGGCCTTCTCGCGGAATAGCCCCATGAACGCTACGGCTTTGCGCGCAAAGAATTTCTCCGCTTCCTCCACACTGGCGGCGTAATCAAACTCCTTCGGCGCGACGTTCTCGCGAAAATCATAGACGCGCTCGAATCCCTCGCGATGGTGGATCATCAACTCGCCCGAAAGCCACATATCGAACAACGCCAGCGACGTGTCCTTGCGTCCGCGATAATTCCACCCGGCGACGCGATTCCCCTCGAAATCCCGGTTGCCCAGCGGACCGCGCTTTCGCAACTCGGAACGCGCCTGCTCGAATAATGCGTCGTGGGTGAAGACAAAATCCTCCACGCGCTTGTCGTGGCTGCGTCCCTGCATGTGAACGCGAAAATACGGCAGTTCTTCCATCGGGTAGACGAAGAGACCTCCGCCGTAATCGAAAAACTTGCGTTCCTCGTACATCACCTTGTACAGATACCCCGGCTTGTAATCCAACACGCGGCTGTGCAGCACGATGTCCTGGCTGCGGGCAAAGATGTTCAGCGGATCGAGTTGCACCGCCTCGCAAGCGCGCAGGGCCTGAACCACGCCCGGTTTGCCGCGCCAGCGCCGACCGGGCCACAGCCCCTGGCGTCCAAGAACGAAGCGACGCGCGGTTTGTTTGGAGATTACGATCATGGATAGAGTTCTCCCTACAAAAAAGACCGAGGCGTAAACCTCGGTCTCATCCGTGAATGGATTTCTTTTTTAGTCGTCGCCCAGCGCGGCGATGGCCCGCAAGAGACCGAACACCAACACGCCGAGTTTCAATCCCTCGCCGGCAGTGATGGCCGTTTCACGTTCCTCGCGTTCGGCGCGACGGTTGAGCAGCATGGCCGCGATCGCGCCGGTGATGGCGCCAATCAACGCGCCCAGAAATATGGTTCGACTTTTGTTTTCCATAATTGTGTGTCTCCGTTATTTCGATCCAAAGAACCGCCGGATGGCGGCAAACACACCTTCCACGCCAAAGATGGGTTTGACAACCATATCCGCGCCGCGCTTGACATAACCTTCGACGCGCCAGACAACTCGCTGGATATGCCCTGTGTAGGGCGGAATGACCTGAAGCAGGCGCGCCATCCCATAGGCCATGCCGAGGAAGAGCGCCAGCACAAGGACGCCTCCGCACATGACCGGGATAACGATCCAGATGGTGGAGATGGCCGCCCAGCGTCCCACATTCCCCTCTTGCGCGAAGGTGGCGTAACCGATCCAGCCGAAGAGGGCCAGCAGCAGCGCGGCGGCGACCAGCAACGGGGCGAGGATCTTCCTCCACAGTTCGCGGCGGTGACGTTGATACGAGGGATGTTCGGCGGGCGAGGGCAGTTGGGCTTTTTCCATTGACGATATTTTAGCATGAATCAGAAACCAGGTTTCTGGCAGAAACCTGGTTTCTGATTTGCGTTCAAAACTATCTGCGATTTCGCAGGAAGGTCGGCACATCGAGATCGTTGTTGCCATAATTGGGGAGCGGGGTCAGCGGTGTAGATTTGCTGTTCTCCTCCTTGCGCGCGTCCAGCGGGGCGCTGACCGAGGCATGCTCCAGCGGGCGCGCAAAGCCAATGGGCGTGGAGGCCGGTTCGATGCGTCGGGTGGGAATCGAGGTCGGGCGTTCCATGATGCGACGCGGGAGGCCGCCGCGTTCGAAGCCGGTGGCGATAACCGTGATGCGGATCTCGTCGCCCATGTTCGGGTCAATGACCGCGCCGAAGATCATGTTCACGTCCGGGTGGGCCGTTTCGCGGATGATGGCCGCGGCCTGGTTGACCTCGAAGAGGGTCAGGTTCGGGCCGCCGGTGACGTTGAACAACACGCCGCGCGCGCCGTCAATGGTGATGTCGAGCAGTTGGCTGGAGATGGCTTGCTCCGCGGCCTTGCGGGCGCGCTCATCGCCGGAGGCTTTGCCAACCGCCATGAGGGCCGCGCCGCCTTCGCCCATGATCGTGCGAACGTCGGCGAAGTCGAGGTTGATCAGGCCCGGGGTGGTGATCAATTCGGAGATGCCCTGGATGCCCTGGTGCAGAACCTCGTCGGCCATGCGGAAGGAGTCTTGCAGGCTGGCGCGCTTGTCGGCCAATTGGAGCAGGCGGTCGTTAGGGATGACGATGAGCGTGTCGGCGTGTTCTTTGAGTTTGTTGATGCCCGCCTCCGACGAGGCCATGCGCCGCATGCCTTCGAAGGTGAAGGGACGCGTCACGACGCCGATGGTCAGCGCGCCGGACTCTTTGGCGATCTGCGCCACGATGGGAGCCGCGCCCGTGCCGGTGCCGCCGCCCATGCCCGCGGTGACGAAGACCATGTCCGAGCCTTTTAGCACGTTGTAAAGTTCGTCGGAGGTTTCCTCCGCGGCTTTGCGGCCCACCTCGGGGTCGCCGCCCGCGCCCAGGCCGCGCGTTAACTTTTCGCCGATGCGAACGCGCTGGGGCGATTTGGACAACATCAGCGCCTGCGCGTCGGTGTTGACGGTGATGAACTCGACGCCTTGCAGTCCTTCGTCCATCATGCGATTGACAGCATTCGAGCCGCCGCCTCCGACGCCAATGACTTTGATGCGGGCAAATGATTCGCTATGCAACGGTTGGGAGGATTTGTTTGAGTCCATGGTCTTCTCCTTTCGAGATTATACAGGCAATTGTGTTTTACGCGTAGGGTAAAAAGTACTTTTGGGTTTTTCAGTACCGCAACATTTATGTTGCCTCGCCGGAGGGGAGCAAGATGAATCTTGCGGTACTGCTCCCCTCTCCTTTCAGGAGAGGGGCCGGGGGTGAGGTTACGGCAACAACCTCTTAAACAACTCTTTGAGTCCGGATAATGGCACAGCCTTCTCTCCTTTCTTCACGCGGCGTTTGCGGCCGCGCCCGATCTTCTCCCCTTCTTGCATGGACATGGCCCAATGGAGCAAGCCCACGCCGGTGGAATAGGCGGGCGAATTCAACTTGTCCACCATGCCGATCAGGTTTTCGGGTTGCGCCACGCGCACGGGCAAGTTCAATACACTGGAGGCCACGCGCTTGATTCCGGGCAACACAGACGATCCGCCGGTGAGAACAAGTCCCGCCGGAAGCAATCCATCGTAGCCGGAGCGTTTGATCTCTTGCATGATCAACTTGAAAATCTCGCTCACGCGCGCTTCGATGATGAGCGCCAAGTCCTGACGATTGATCTGCACGGCCTTCTCCTCGCCGAAGGGGCGGATGCCAAAATATTCCTCCGGGCCGACCTCGGCGCGCAGGGCATGGCCTTGTTGCTTCTTGATCTCCTCGGCTTGCGGCACAGCCAGACGCAAGCCGTGGGCGATATCCTGTGTGATGTGATTGCCGCCCACCGCTAGCACCATCGTGTGCCACACATCGCCGTCCACGTAAATCGCCAGGTCGGTGGTGCCGCCGCCGATGTCGCAGACAGCCACGCCCATCTGACGTTCCTGCTCGGTGAGAGTCACCTCGGCGGAGGCGAGCGGATTCAACACGAATTGCATTTCCTTCACGCCCGCCGCGCCCACACATTGACGCAGATTATCCACCGTGGCGGCGGAGGCGGTGATGATATGCGTCTCCACTTCCATGCGATAACCGTGCAAACCGATCGGCTGGCGAATGCCGTCCTGCCCGTCAATGGAGAAGCCGCGTTGGATCACATGCACGATCTCGCGGTCCGGCGGGATGGCGATGGCGCGCGCCTGGTCGAGGGCGCGGGCGATGTCGGTCGCGTCCACGATGCCGCCCGTCACCGGCGCGGCCCCCCGGCTGTTCACCGAAGAGACGTGCGCGCCCGCCAGGCTCACCAGCGCCTCGGTAATCTCCAATCCAGAGGTCTGCTCGGCGCGCTTGACTGAACGCGAAATCGCCGCGCCGGCCGCGCCGGCGTCCACGATGTTGCCCTTTTTGATGCCGTCCGACGGTTCGATGCCAACGCCGATGATGCGAATGGAGCGGTTCTCCTCCATGCGCCCAACGAGGGCGCATATTTTTGTCGTGCCAACGTCAATGCCAACTACAATTTCTTCCATGTCACTGTCCAAGGCGATAATACGGGGCGTTGGGATACGCCACGTTGATCATGATCGGAACGATGCCGCGCTGGCTAAGCGAGTCCACCAGCACAATGTACACGCGCAGTTTCATATCGGCCTGCGCGGAGGCCGAGCCAAACCAGACCGTCCAGCCGCGCCCATCCACCCACCCGATTCCATTCTGCGGATCGTACAACAAGCGCGACCCTTGCGGCACGTACGGAGCAAGCAGACGCGCGGTCTTGACCAGGTCCGCGTTCGCGAACGGGACGGGAGCCAACGCGTCGGTTTCGGACCTCGCGCCGGCTGGAGGCGCCCCCGAGGCTTGCACTGCCACCAAGTTGGGCGCGTCGCCGCGCGGCCGCAGCGCCACGCCCTCCGCGTCCAGCCAGGTGTAGGCGTTGCCCTGCTCCCAACGGACGACGGGCTGGCGTTCAACAATGGTCACATTGACGAGGTTCGGAAATTCCACGCTCACGTCCACCGCGGAAATTTCGGGGAAGGCGTGACGTAGGGCCGTCTCGGCTTCCTCGGGGACCACCAAAAAGATGGGTTTGCCGGATGCCCCAAGCACGGCGTTGATTTCGTCCGCGCTGAGGAACTGGTTGCCCGTGAGGGTCGCGCCGCCTACACGGAACATGGGTTGGGTATAGGCGTAGTAGGCCGCCGCGCCGAACGCGACGACGAGGAAAAACGACAACAACCTCCATCCCACGCGCAGACGCGGCATGGATGGGGCGTGGAGGCGGGAATGGGCCGGGGCGGCCGCGAGCGCTTGATATTGGCGAGCCGCGCCGGGCGTCGCGCGAACCGTCGCCGCGTCCACGGAAACTTTTCGGGAGACCGAAGGAGTCGGGTTGGCCGCGGCGCGTCGGCGGGTCGGTCGTTCCAACGATTGGGCGACCAGCAGTCGTTCGTCCGCGCGTTTGCGGCGTTGACGGACTTCTTCCGCGCGAGTGGAGGGTTTGCGTGGACTCACTTGTCCCTCCGAAATTCGCGCGTGGTGTGGTCGCGCTCGGCTTTGCGCGCCAGGGCGAGTTGGATGAGGCGATCCACGAGTTCGGGATACGAAATTCCGGCGGCGTTCCAGAGTTTGGGGTACATGCTGATGCTGGTGAAGCCGGGCAGGGTGTTGAGTTCGTTGAGGATGACGCGCCCGGAATCTTTTTCGAGGAAGAAATCGGCGCGGGCCATGCCGGCGCAGTCAATGGCTTTGTAGGCGCGCACGGCGAGGTCGCGGATGAGGTCGGACGTGGCGGCGGGAATTTGCGCGGGGATGACGAGGCCGCTTGTACCGTCAATATATTTCGATTCATAGGAATAAAATTCGCGGCTCGGCAGCACTTCGCCGCAGACCGAGGCGATGGGGTCGTCGTTGCCCAGCACGCTGACTTCGATCTCGCGCGGGTTGACGACGCCTCGCTCGACGAGGATACGGCGGTCGAAGGCCGCGGCTTCCATCAGGCCCTCGCCCAGGTCGGAGCGGTTGTTGCATTTCGAGATGCCCACCGAGGAACCGAGGTTGGCGGGCTTTGCGAAGAGCGGATACGCGCCGAGCGACTCGGCCTTGCGGATGGCGGTTTCCATGTCCGCTTCGATTTCGGCGCGGCGCAACAAAACCCAATCCACAACCGGAATGTCGTTGGCGCGCATGACGTTCTTGAAGACATCCTTGTCCATGCCGACGGCGGAACCGACGACGCCCGCGCCCACGTAGGCCACGTCCGCGAGTTCGAAGAGTCCTTGCATGGTTCCGTCTTCGCCGAAGGTGCCGTGCAAGACAGGGAAGAACACGTCAATCGCGGCGATGGTTTCCAGCTTGTCGCCAATTTTTGTGGAGCGCGTCGTGAAGATGGAGGAGCGACCCGGTTCGCCGGGCAAGATGACGCGGTCGAGCCATTCGGTCTTGCCTGCTTCGAGCGCCTCCAGCGCGTTCTCTCCCGTCAACCATCTTCCATCGTGCGTGATAGCGATCTGGGTGACATCATATTTCTCCGGGTCCAACGCCGCTATCACGGAGCGCGCGGACATGAGCGAGACTTCATGTTCGCCGGAGCGTCCGCCGAAGAGGACGGCGACTTTGATGCGGGAGGAGGGAGAGGATGGCATAGTTACGAGTTAGTGATCAGTGACCAGTGATCAGTGATCAGTGATCAGTTTACCTGTGTGCGTGTCTACCATTCGCCGATCAGTTCAACTTCCAATTCCAAAACAATTCCAAATTTTTCAAAAACAGTTTTCTGCGCGAGTTCGATCAGCGCGCGTACATCGCTGGCTTTCGTCTCGCCGTGATTGACAAAAAAGTTTCCATGCACGGGGCTGACCTCGGCGTTGCCGATGCGCGCGCCTTTCAAACCCGCGGCTTCGATCAAACGTCCAGCGTAATCGCCCGGCGGATTCTTGAACATGGAACCCATGCTGGCGCCCGGCGGCTGCGTGGACTTTCGTTGTTCGCCGAATTGGGCGATTTTAGCAGACACTTCCTCCGGCGTTGAATTTTTTAAACCCAGCGTCGCGGACAAAACAACGGCCCTGCCGAAGGCGCCGCGCTTCAACGCGCTCGTGCGATAGCCGTATTCCATTTTTTCAACCGGCCAGGTTTCACGTCCGCGCTCGGTGATCAACTCGGCGGAAATCAAATTGCCAGACATGTCTCCGCCAAACGCGCCGGCGTTGCCGTACACCGCGCCGCCGACTGTGCCGGGGACAGTGGCGGCCCACTCGAGTCCGCCGAGTCCTTGCGCGGCGCAACGGTTGGACAGGTTGCTGAACACCGCGCCCGCTTCAGCCCAGACCCGAGGCGGGTTGCCCGTCTCGAAGCGGACCTCCTTCGCGCGGTTAAGCACAGCAACCCCGCGCACGCCCTTGTCGCTGACCAGCACATTCGACCCGCCGCCGAGAATGGCATACGGCAGTTGCAACTCCCAAATGCGCGTCATCGTCTCCGCGAGTTCATCCGCCGATTTGACCGTCACCAGCGCGTCCGCCGGCCCGCCGATGCGCGCGGAGGTGTACGGCGCAAGAGTCACATTCTCTTGCAGCCGATCTCCAAACACCGCGCGCAAGTCAACGACCAGCGACATCATCATGACTGCCTGTTTTACTTATCCATTTTCGTCAAGTGGTTGATCAATTTCTCAACCGCTTTCCGATACTGCGAGCGTTTCGCCAGATTGCGAAGGGCGCGCGTCTTCTTCATCCCTTCACTGCGAATTTCATCGATATCCACCAATACCATCTTGAGCGGCGGCAGGGCCAATATCTCCGATTCGAAGCGACGGGTCTCTTCCTTTGGTTTTTTCATGCTTCCTCGCTTTTGGGTAACCGGGCCAACACGTCCGCGCTGAGCTGGTCGGCGTCGCCGGCGGAGAGAACGATCAGCACATCGCCGGGTTGGAGGCGCTCGAGCAAGTAGTTGGCCGCGTCATCCAACTTGGCGATAAAGCGCGCCGAGGGATGCCGCATGGAACTGACGATCATCGCGCCGGTGAAATCCTGCGGGGCTTCGCGCGACGCGTAGATTTCGGTTACGATCACCTCATCGGCCTCTTTGAAGGCGGTCGTGAAATGGTCGAAAAGGGCGAGCGTCCGCGAATAGGTGTGCGGCTGCCAAACGGCCCACACGCGGCGACCTGGGTAACGCGTCCGCGCCGCGGCCAGCGTGGCTTTGATCTCGGTGGGATGATGGCCGTAGTCGTTGACGATGGTTACGCCATGCGCGTCGCCGATCACCTCGAAGCGGCGTCCCGTGCCGCGGAACTCGCCCAGCGCTTCGGCCGCCTTCCGGGGCGGCAACCCCAGCAGGCTGGCAATGGCGAGCGCGGCCAGGGAGTTTTGAACGTTGTGCCTTCCCGGCGCTTGCAAGGAAACGTGAATGGACTGCGTGTCGGGAAATAAATTGGAGACGGCGTCAAAATCAAAGCCGCCGCGCGCGTTGGGTTGCAGGTTGCGCGCCAGCATCCATTGCGGGCTGTTGAGAGTGGCGTCGCCCTGCAAGCCGTACGCCAGCACGCCCTTCCCGGCGCCGCGCAGTTCGTGCATCAGGTTGGAGGCGGCGGGATCGTCAATGCAGGCCACGAGAGTCCCATCCTGCGGGAGCAGAGCCGCAAATTGCTGGAACGCGGCGTACATGTCGTCGAAGGTGGGATAGCAATCGGGATGGTCGTGTTCGATGTTGGTGACCACCGCGATGCGCGGCTTGAGGCCGAGAAACATGCGGTCATACTCGTCCGCTTCGATGACGAAGGCGCGGCCCTTGCCGGCGCGGGCGTTGGTCCGCAAGTTGATCAGGGTGGAGCCGATGATGAAGGAAGGATCGCGGCCGAGGGCGAAGAGAGTCCACGCGATCATGCCGGTGGTGGTGGTCTTGCCGTGCGCGCCCGCGACGGCGATGCCGACCTTTTCCTCCATCAGGCGACCGAGGAAGTCGGCGCGTTTGTAGACCGGAATACCGCGTTGGCGCGCTTCCTGGATCTCGGGGTTGTCGTCTGGAATGGCGGAGGAACGCACCACCCAGTCCGCGCCGGCGACGTGGGCCGCGTTGTGACCGATGTATACTGTCGCGCCGTCGCGTTGCAATCCCTCGGCGAAGGGCGAGAGGACGCGGTCCGAGCCGGAGACGAGGTATCCCATCTCCAGCATGAGACGCGCGATGGCGGAGAGTCCGGTCCCGCCGATGCCGATGAAGTGAACGTGTGTCATAAGTGTTTCAGGTGTCAGGCGTCAGATTGGAGTGCGCGTGTTGCATTGCCGTGTGTACCTGTGTACGTGTGTACCTGTCTACGGCCTACACATACACAACCAGGATGAAAATCAGAACGATGACCGAGGCGAAGTAGATGGCCGGTTCGCCGAGGACGTGCGGAGGCATGTAGATCATCATGGCCGCGATCTTGGCCGCCAGTTCGCCCTGCGGGACGACGATGGCATTTGGGAAGGGATACCCGGCGCGGTCGAGGTAGTACCAGACCGAGCCGGCGACCAGGTAGCCGTTGATGGCGCCGAGGAAGATCCCGAACAGGGAATCCTGCAAGCGCTCGCGGCGACTGCCCGCCTGCAAACGCGCGATGGAAATCACGGTTTGGTAGCCGAAGTAAACCATCGTGAACAAAATGAGCGTGCGGATCCAGAACAGGGTGATGTTGTCTTCGGGCAGGGTGGAAAGGACGGGCGCAAAACGACGGAGCAGAAAGTTGAACGTCAAGGCGACCACCACCGCGAAGCCCACGAGCAATTCCTTCGCCCAGCCGCGCAGCCACCCGATGGCCGCGAAGAGGAAGACAAACATCCAGAAAACGTAGATTAGGCTGACCATAGGCGTTCTTCTCCGGCCAGTTCCAGAATCTGGCTGGCAATAGCGCGAGCCGCATGAGGGCGCGCCAGCGATTTGGCGGCGGCGCGCATGGCCTCGAGTTTGGCGGGTTCCTTGAGCAGGGTTTCCACCATCTTCAATAAGTCTTCCTTCAGGCGGCTATCGTCCAGAATAATGGCCGCTCCCCGTTCGGCCAGCGCTTCGGCGTTGACCTTCTGGTAACGCCAGGCGTACGGATAAGGGACCAGGATGGATGGCAATCCCAGCAGGGGATATTCGCCCAGCACAGACGCGCCGGCGCGCGACACGACCAGGTCGGCGGCGCGCAGGGCCGCGCCCATCTCATCGTGCAGATAGGGGAAGGCGCGATAGTCGCGTCGGTGCGAACCGAGCAGGGCCTGCTGCGTTGATTCGACGGTCGGCCAATCCAGCTCGCCGCTGACGTGAATCACCTGCGCCAGTTCGAGCAGATGCGGCAAGTGTTTGAGTACGGCCTGGTTGATCGAGCGCGCCCCGCGACTCCCGCCCCACACCATCAACACAGGTTTGTCGTGATGCAGGCCGAGCGCCTCGAAGGCCTCCTCGCGGGTCCAGGTCGGCAGGTCCGCGCGGACGGGGTATCCGGTGTCGACGAGCGCGGCCCGACGGGGGTAGTAGCGAAGCGAGTCGGGGGCGGTGACGGCGACGCGGTCGGCGAAGGGGAGTAGAGTCTGCATGGCGAGCGCGGGTTCGATATCCGGAACGTAAAGCAAGGTGGGGACGCGGCGTCCTGCCAGGGCCATCGGCACGGCCAGGTAGCCTCCGGTGAAGAAGAGCGCGTCGGGTTTGAAGTCGCGCAGGATGCGACGCGAAGCCGCGTAGCCGCGCGCCAGTTTGAGCGCGTTGCCCGGCAGGGCGCGCCATCCCACGCCGTGCAGGCCCGCGGCGGGAATGGTTTGAAACGGGATGCCGGCGCGTTGCACCAGCCCCGCTTCCATTCCGCCTTCGCCGCCGACCCACAGCGTTTCCACCTGCAGACGCTCCTCGATCAAAGCGTTATGCACGGCGAGCGCGGGATAGACGCCGCCGCCCGTTCCGCCTGCGCAGATCAATAATCGCACCGAAGGACCTCCATTCGTCTTCTTGTTCCGTCATCTCGCCGCGT
Organism: uncultured Anaerolineaceae bacterium; assembly: GCA_964625215.1. Lineage (GTDB taxonomy): Bacteria > Chloroflexota > Anaerolineae > Anaerolineales > Villigracilaceae > Denitrolinea. The sequence goes on from CAZVAX010000050.1 coordinate 14,697, forward strand.
TGACGCGAGATGTTCATCAAAATTCCAACCGCGGCCAGCGAGACGGTGAGACTCGAACCGCCCGCGCTGATGAATGGCAGGGCGTTGCCTGCAAAAGGCATGAGACCCACCATCACGGACATGTTGATGAGGGCCTCGAGTCCGAGCCAGGCCACCAACCCCGAAGCCAGCAGGGTGCCGAGCATATCGGGGGCGCGGCGGGCAATGATCATGCCGCGCCAGATGAGCATGGCGTACAGGCCCATCAGGAAGATCGCGCCGACGACGCCCATCTCTTCCACGATGACCGCGAAAATGCTGTCGGTCGGCGGGACGGGCAGGCCGGTCATTTTGCTCTGCGAGTTACCCAGTCCCAGCCCAAACAGGCCGCCCTGCACGATGGCCTCGAAGGAGCGCAACACGTGATACGAGGCCTGCTTCGGATCCATCAGGCCCACCAGAAAACTGGTGAGGCGTTCCTGGCCGGTGACGCTGAACTTCACCACGATCAAGGCCACGAGAATCGCCACCGCCAAGATGATGATGATCTGTTTCAGATCGCCGCCCGCCAGGAAGAACAGCAGGCCGCCCATTAAGATGATTGTGCCGGCCGCGCTCAGGTCCGGCTGGGCCAGGATCAAGCCGCCGATAATTCCAAGAATGACGCTCAACGGGATAACGCCGAAGCCGACGTGATGCAAATCCTTGCGTTTGGAATACAGCCACACCGAGAGGTAGATCACGCTGACCAGTTTGGCGAGTTCGCTGGGTTGCACCGAACCGTTCAAGATCGAGCGCATCGCGCCGAAACGAATTTCCTTCACCAGCAACACCACGATCAAGAGGCTAATCGTCCCCACCATGGCTGGCACGATCCACTTGCGCAATAGATGATAGTCGAAATGCGAAAGCGCGGTCATGCCGATCAAGCCGAGGGCCAGCCAGAGCAGTTGGCGCGAGAACATGTACGTGGCGGGCTTGTCCATGCTGAGCGAGAAATCCCACGAAGCCGAAAACATCATCGCCAAGCCGAAGACCAGCAAGCCGATCAAGGCCAGCAGGAGAGGCTGATCCACGCCGCGCGCGGCGCGTCCGCTTTCGGCTACGAAAGTTCTTGTACCCATAAATTAAACCTTTCTCCTCGCTCCGCAAAATCCTTGAACTCATCGAAACTCGCGCCGCCCGGCGAAAGCAGGACGACCGAACCGGACTCCGCGACCTGCGCGGCTTTCGCGACCGCCTCGCGCAGGCCCTCGCATCGGACCTGACTGCGCGTCACACCGGACAATGGGCCGAACGCGGCTTCGATCTTGCCGGCCGCCTCCCCAAAGAGAACGACATGCTCCACGCGTTGGTGGACGAGTCCGGCCAGGTCCTCCCAGGGCAGGTTTTTGTCGCGCCCGCCCAGCAGGAGCACGATCGGCTCCTCGAAGGAACGGATGCCGGCCATCGTCCGTTCGGGGGCGGTGGCAATCGAGTCGTTGTACCAACGGACGCCATGCAACTCACGGACGAATTCGAGGCGATGCGGCGCGCCGCGGAAATCCTCCACAGCGGTCAACATCGCGTCGAGCGGAAAGTCCGCCGCGTGACCGATGGCGAAGGCGGCCAGCGTGTTGCTCACGTTGTGGTCGCCGCGCAGTTGAATCTTCTCGCGCAACAGCAACGGGACGTAAGCGAATCCGTCGCGCAACGCGAGCAATCCATCCTCCAAATACGCGCCGTCGAGTCCCTCTTCCAGCGGACTCAAACTGAAGGCGAACAACTTGCCCTTCACGCGTTCGCGCAGGCCCCAACTGCCGGGATCGTCGCGGCCGAGGATGGCCACGTCGCTCGCGGACTGAAAGTCAATGAGGCGCGCCTTGGCCGCGGCATAGGCTTCCATTGTGCCGTGACGGTCGAGGTGATTGGGCGTGATGTTAAGGATAGCCGCGATGTTCGGCGATGCGGTCATTTGCTCGAGTTGGAAACTGGAAATTTCCAAAACCGCGAGATCGTTCGCGGTCATCTCGTCCACGTAGTTGATCAGCGGGTCGCCGATGTTGCCGCCAATATAAACCGAGGAACGGGGACGGGAGACGGATGCTTCGGTCTTCCGGCCTCCATCTTCGGTCGCGTAAGCCAATTTCGCCATCTCGCCGACCAACGCGGTCGTGGTGGTTTTGCCTGCGGAACCTGTAATGCCAATCGTCTTGCACGGCACGGCGTCCATAAAAATCTGCGTGTCGTTGGAAAGCGGAATGCCGCGCTGGACGGCCTCGGTCACGATGTGCAAAGTCAGCGGGACTCCGCCGGAGGGACACAGCAGGTCAATGCGGTCAAGCAACTCCACGGGATGACCGCCAAGAACCCACTCTAGATCCACGTCCGCGAGGGAGGCCTGGGCGGCGCGCATATCGTCGAGCGGACGCAGATCGTTCAGGGTCACGCGCGCGCCCTGACGCGCCAGCCAGCGCGCCAGGGCTTGTCCCTGCCGCGCCGCGCCGAGAATGAGAACGCGTTTGTTAGTCCAGTCAGTCATCAGTCACCAGTGTTCAGTGTTCAGTGTTCAGTCATCAGGGTATGGAACACGCAATACAACTTGTGTAACTACGCTACCGCCAAACTACATAACTATCGAACTATGTAACTATCAAACCAGCGCGAAGCCAACGCCAACCATGGCGGCTAACAAACCGATCAGCCAGAAACGTTGCACCACCTGCGTCTCGGACCAGCCGAGCAATTCAAAATGCAAGTGGAGGGGCGCCATTTTGAAGAGGCGCTTGCCTTTGGTCAATTTGAAATAGACGATCTGCAACGAACTGCTCAAGGCCTCGCTGAGCGGGACGATGCCGATGATGGGCAGGAGCGCCCAATGACCGGTCATCAGCGCGATGACGGCCAGGGTCGCGCCGAGCGAGAGCGAACCGGAGTCGCCCATGAACAATTCGGCGGGATGCACGTTGAACCACAAAAAGCCGAACAGCGCGCCGACCAGCGTGAAGCAAAAGCGCGCCACGAACACCTGTCCCTGCAGGGAGGCGATGATGCCGTAAGCCACAAAAGCCGTGGCCGCGATCAACCCCGCGAGACCGTCCAGCCCGTCCGTGAAATTGATGGCGTTCGATTCGGCCACGATGATCAGGGCCGCCACGGGAATGTACCAAATCCCCATGGACAATTCAAAGTTAACTCCCGGCAGGTACAAATCCGGCGCCTTGAGCAGGTACTTCAGCACATAAGCCGTGCCGAGCGCCAGCGCCGCCTGCCCGGCGAACTTGGCGCGAATGCTCATGCCCTCGCCGCGGCGTTTGCCGCGGATGCCCTCCCAATCGTCCAACGCGCCGAGGAAGGCGTAACTGACCATCACGATCAGCGGGACCAAAATCGAATTGCCGATTCCGCTCACACCCAGCATCGTGGCCGTGTTCATCAGCAGGGTCATCAGCACCGCGGGGGCGATGAACATGATTCCGCCCATGGTGGGCGTTCCCATCTTCACCGCGTGGTGACCGGGTTCCTCCACGCGAATGATCTTGCCGATCTTGAAATAGCGCAAAATGCGCAGGAACGGGCCGCCCCAAATGACGGTCATCATGAACGAGAGGCCGGCCAGGCTGAGGGCGAGGGGCATCTGGCTCATGAGGGCGCCTCCAATGCGGCGACGATGCGGTCCATGCGCAGGCCATGCGAACCTTTCACCAGCACCGCGTCATGGGATGTCAGGTTCGCTCCAAGCCATTCGATGATCGGGTCAATCTGATCGAACTCGAGGACGCGCCGTACCCGGCTCATGCTGGACCTTCGAGCGGCTTCGGCAATTATGCGGGCGCGCGGCCCGAGCGTGATCAGAATCTCGGCCACGCGCGACACGCGCAGCCCGACCATTTCATGTCCCTGCTTTTCATAGGGACCGAGTTCGAGCATATCGCCCAGCACGGCGATCTTACGGCCTTCGAGTTCATCGAGCAGGTTCACCGCCGCCAGCATGGACTCGGGCGAGGCGTTGTAGGTATCGTCGAGCAACAGCGCGCCGGTTTGACTGCGCACCGCCACCAGCCGCAACTGGGCGTGTCCTTGCTTGAGACCGTTGAAGATCTCCTGCCAGGTGAGTCCTTCCACCAATCCCACCGCGGCGGCGCGCAGGGCCGTATGCACCGAATGCCGTCCGATGAGCGGGACGTGCACGTGCAGGGTCTCGTTCAGGTAATGCAGGCGGAAGCGAATGCCATCCAAGCCCAGGCCCTGAATGTTGTCGGCCCACAGGTGCGCCTCGGGCGATAAGCCGTAAAAGAAGACGCGGGCGCGGGTCTTCTCTTCCATCTTGCGCGCCCACGGATCGTCGAAGTTCAGGATGGCCGTCCCCTCCGGCGCGGGAGGCAGGGCCTGCACAAGTTCCGACTTGCCCAAGTAGATGTTTTCCTGCGAACCGGCGCGTTCGGCGTGAACCGTGCCGATGTTGCTGACCACCCCCACCTGGGGTTGGGCGATGTCGCACAAAAAGGCGATCTCGCCGATCACATAGAATCCCATTTCAAGCACAGCGCGTTCGTACCCGGAGCCCAGACGCAACATGGTCAGCGGCAGGCCGATCTCATTGTTGAGATTGCCGGGACTTTTCAACGTGCGATAGCGCTGGCCCAGCACTTCGGCAACCGTCTCCTTGGTGGTGGATTTGCCCACGCTGCCGGTGATGCCAATCACGCGCAGGTTTAGCTTGCGCCGCCAAAACCGGGCGATCTGCTGCAACGCGGCGAGACTGTTGTCCACGCGCAGGCAGAGGGGCGAGTCGGGATTCAGCGCGGGGAGAGAGTCGGCTTGAAATCCCGCGCGCAGGTCGAGGGTCCGGAAAGAGGCGTCCACGTCGCGCTGGATTAAAGCAAAAGAGGCCCCCCGTCGGAAGGCGTCGCCGATGAAGTTGTGACCGTCGGCGCGCTCGCCGGGCAGGGCCACAAAAAGCGAACCGGGAATGACCTGGCGCGAATCCACGGCCGCTTCGGTAACGACTTGGGGCGTTTCCGGTCGGGCGGCGGTGAGGGCTTCGAAGATATCGGCCAGGGTGAACATGGTTAGCGGTTGGCAATTTGCAAACGAACGGAGTCCGGCGGGATGTCGAGAAGAATCACAGTCTTTTGGGCGATCTCCGAGAAGAGCGGCGCGGCCGTGTCGTTGCTCCAGATGGAGGCGGAGGGCCGCTCGAGCCAAACATAGATCATGAAGCGGGGCGCGTCCACCGGCCCCCAACCGATGAACGAGACGTTGGTGTGTTCGCTGTCGTAGTACCCCTCCACGGGAATTTGAGCCGTGCCGGTTTTGCCGGCCACGCGGTAACCTGGCACGAGCGCCATGGAGGCTTCGTTTTCGAGGGAGATGGCGAGCATGTCGCTGAGGGTGCGCGCGGTCTCCGCGGAGATGGGATTGCCGCCATATTGCGGGGCAATGTCCACCTGACGTCCGTCGCGCACCATGGCGAAGAGAACATGCGGAATCACCATGTGACCTTCGTTGGCGAGGGCGGAGGCGGCCATCAGCATCTGCACAGGCGTAACGGCCACGCCCTGCCCGAAGGAATTGGTGCCAAGGTCCACCGGGTACCAGTCGCTGTCTTCGGGAAGTTTGAGGCGACCGGTGGCCTCGCCGGCGAGGTCAATGCCGGTGGCGCGGCCGAGGCCGAAACGCTTCATGTATCCGTAAAAGGTATCCTGGCCGAGCATGGCGGCGATGCGCGCGTGACAGACGTTGAGCGAGTGTTGCAGGCAGCCGATCATGTCCTGCAGGCCCCAGGGACGCTTGTCCCAGTTTTGGATGGTGAAGCCGCCCACTTCGATGGCGCCGGTATCCACGTAGGTATCGTTGGGATGGATCACGCCGGTGTCAACTCCGGCGGACATGGTCAGAATTTTAAAGACCGAGCCGGGTTCGTATTGCATCGAAATGGCCGGGTTGAATTGGTATCCGTTGGAATAATAGGAGTCGTAATTCCAAAACTCGTTCAAGTCCATGCGCGGGGTGGTGGCCATCGCCAGGATCTCGCCTGTGCGCGGATCCATGATAACGATAGTTCCGTTCTGCGCGCCATAGTTCGCGATGGCGCGGTCGAGGGATTCTTCGGCGGCGGCTTGCAGGTCGCGGTGGATGGTCAGCACGAGGGCCGTGCCGTTGGGGACGCGCGGAATCTCGTTGGCGCGATTCGGGTCGGACGGCACCCACACCTGCACGGGATGGCCCGCCAACTGGTCGTTGTATTTTTCCTCCACGCCGAAGTAGCCGCGCCCATCGCGGCTGACGAAGCCAAGCACGTTTGCGGCCAGGCTGCGCTCGGGGTAACTGCGTTGGAGATGCGGCTGGAATTCCAGACTGGCAAGCTCGGAGGAAGCGCCGTCCTTGATGGCGGCGGCTTCCATGTCGCTTTGCAGTTTGATCAGCGGCGCGGCCTCCTCGCCCGTGACGAAATTCCGCAGGGTCAAAAACACCAGCCCATCGGGATTCTTCAGTTTCTCCATCGTGTCGGCGTAGTCCATGCCGAGATACACGCTCAGGTTGAGCGCGACCGCGTGGGCGTTCTCGCCCAGGGTCGGCATGTTCACGCCCACGGTGTAAATGGTCTCGTTGCCGGCCAGCAGGTGACCGTTGCGATCGTAGATGGCGCCGCGCTCGGGGTAGAACGTCTCCCAACTGCCGGCGTTGTCGGCGGCGCGCGAGCGAAGCCAGTCCGCTTCGGGGCTGTACTGAATGCGGATCATTTGCGCCAGCACCACGAACGAGACAAAGACCATGAAGGAGAAAAGCGCCACAGAGCGCCAGGCATATTCCTGTCTCATTGTATCGAACCTCCCGCAAAGCCCAACGAGGGATCGCGCATGAATTCCGCCAGCCAATCGAGCAGGGACTGGGTATACGCGGCGGGGATCGGGGTCGGCGCTTCCACCGCGGGAATGGACGCGACCAGATTCACGCCCGCGGGCCGGGCGAATCCTGGCACCACCAGGTAATGAATTTCGCCTGCCTCCGCCGGGCGGAAGCCGAGTTCGTAGGCGCGTTGTTCCATCACGGTTTTAGAAAGCAGGACCGCCAGTTGCGTCTCCAAGTCGGCGTTCAAGCGCTGTGTGGTGGCGATCTCGACGCGCAATCGCTGGATCTCTCGCCCGGCAATCGCCGCGCTGGACGTGACATCCAAATACAGGGCCGAGATCATCGCAAAGGCCAACAGGCCCAGCAGGAACAATCCGGCCCACTGGCGTTGCACGCGCCACGGGGCCTGGCGATACGCATGACGATAATGGATGGAGTGGATCATAGTTTCTCTGCGATTCTCAGCTTGGCGCTACGCGCCCTCGGGTTCTCTTCAACTTCTTGCGCCGAGGGGGTGATCGGCTTGCGTGTTACTTCTTTGATAGTTGCCTTGCGTTCGGTTTCGTAGATCGGTTCGTAGGGCGGATTGACCAGGTCGCGGCTCTGCTCGCGGAAGAAGTCTTTGACGATGCGATCCTCCAGCGAATGGAAGGAGATTACCGCCAGCCTCCCGCCGGACCTCAAAGCGGCTACGGCTTTCGGGAGGACTTCGGCCAGCGCGGCCAGTTCCTCGTTGACGGCGATGCGCAGGGCCTGGAAGGTCTGCGTGGCGGGGTGGACGCGTCCCCTGCGCGGAAGAGTCGCTGCGATGGCCGCGGCCAGCGCGCCCGTCGTCTGAAGCGGTCGCGCCCTCACGATGGCGCGGGCGATGCGGCGTCCGTGAGTCTCCTCGCCGTAGCGGTAGAGCAAGTCGGCGAGGTCGTCCTCCGAGAGTCCGTTCACGAGCGAGGCGGCGGTGACGGGGTTGCGCGGGTCGAAGCGCATGTCGAGCGGCGCGTCGTGTTGAAAAGAGAAGCCCCGCCCCGGCGTGTCCAACTGCATGGACGAGAGGCCGAGGTCGAGCAGGATGCCGTCCACCGCGTCCCACCCCAATCCGGCGAGCGTTTCAAGGAGGGCGGTATTGGAGGCCTGCGTCAGGTGTGCGCGTTGACCGAAAGGAGCCAAGGTCTCCCGGGCAAGCGCCAGCGCCTGCGGGTCGAGATCGAACCCGAGCAGTTCGCCTTCCGGCGCGCAGGCCTCCAAGATACCGCGAGCGTGGCCGCCCGCGCCGACTGTGCCGTCCACGTACCGCCCCGGACTGGAGGGACTCATCGCGTGTATAATCTCGTGGTAAAGAACGGGTTGATGATGCGTTGGTGTCATCGTGTTGGGGCAGACCTGTGTGTCTGCCCGGCCTGGGCGGATACTTAGATCCGCCCCTACGGATTATTGTTTGGAAAGGTCAAGCGTGGCGAAGCGCTGGCTGTTGGCTTCGGTGTCGTTGATCTGATTCATCTGTTTCTCCCACTCCGCGGGAGTCCAGACCTCGAAGTAATCCCCCTGCCCTGCCACAATGGCCTCGCTTTCGAGCGCGGCGAAGGTCCGCAGGTTGGCCGGCACGAGGATGCGCCCCACTTTGTCCACTTCCACCGGGTAGGCGTTGGAAAGGAGCAAGCGCCGCAACTGACGCGCCACCGGGTCGGCCAGGTTCATGGCATTGATGCGTTCGTAGACCTGTTTGAAGTAGGCGTCGGTCATCACCATCAGGCACTTGTCGAAGCCCTGGGTGATGAAAGCGCCTTCAGCCAACGACTCGCGAAAGCGCGCCGGAATCATCAGGCGGCCCTTATCGTCAACGGAGTGCTGGTACTGACCCAAGAACATTTGTGCTATACTTCCTTTTAATGCGGCGAACGCCGGGACGGACCCGGCGCTCGTTCTACCATTTCTTACCACTTTCTCCCACATTCTACATGATTTTTGGGTGAAATACAAGTGGTTTGTCAACCCATTCCCACCTTTAGGTACTTATTTCCCTCCCCTCATGCCTAAAATCCCCTCTTTTTCCCTGCTCGAAGCCTCCGCGTGGCGCGATTACGAATTGCTCGACTCCGGCGACGGCCTAAAATTGGAACGCTTTGGGCCATACACCTTTGTCCGCCCCGAGGCGCAAGCCATGTGGAGCCGCGCCCTGCCCCAGCGCGAATGGGACGCGGCGCACGCGGTCTTTCAGCCCACGGCGGAGGAAAGCGGCGGGCATTGGGTGGCAAAGAAAAAAATGGAGGAGAGGTGGGAAATGAGATATGGCGACTTGCGTTTCTGGGCGATGACGACGCCGGGACGTCACCTGGGCGTTTTCCCCGAAGTCGCTTCACACTGGGACTGGATGGCGGATTCGGTCCAACGCGCCGGTCGGCCCGCCAGCGCGCTCAACCTGTTCGGCTACACCGGCCTCGCCTCGCTGGCCCTCGCGGCGGCCGGAGCGAAGGTCACGCACGTGGACGCCTCGAAGAAGTCCGTGGGCTGGGCGCGCGAAAATCAAGCGCTATCCGGCCTGACCGAGAGTCCGATCCGCTGGATCGTGGACGACGCGCTCAAGTTCGTGGAGCGCGAAGCCCGGCGCGGAGTCAAGTACGATGGCATCATCCTCGACCCGCCCAAGTTCGGGCGCGGACCGAAGGGCGAGGTGTGGGAGGTTTACAAGTCCCTGCCCGATCTGCTGGCGGCTTGCAAGTCCGTGTTGAGCAAAAACCCTCTCTTTGTTGTGACGACGGTCTACGCGGTGAAGGCCTCGGCCATTCATGTTGGCCAGGCGTTGGATGAGATGATGAAGGAATTTGGGGGAAACGTGGAGCGCGGCGAATTGGTGGCGCGCGAAAAATCGGCGGGGCGGTTGATCTCGCAGGCAGTGTTCGCCCGCTGGAGCGCAACATAAAAAAATCTCCGAGGCGCTTGGCCTGGGAGATTTTTTATCAAATACAGCCTAACTGCTTTCGCTGCTACTGGTACTACTGGATCCGCCTCCAGAGCTGCTGCTGGCGCTACTGCTTCTGGCGGGCGAGGCGGTCAACTTCTTCATTAGATCGTACCAGAAGGAGGAGCCCTGGGAAACCGCTACAGCCGTCAGGCCAAGTCCCAGCAATTTCAGCAGGATGAACGAAACCCAATCCGAAGTGGATGAACCATCGGGAAGCGCGCCCTCCAACTGCCACCAACTCAACTTAATGATGGACAGTTTGCTCAATTCCTCGACGATCCTATCTATATCCAATTCTGACGCGCCTTGTTGAACAAGCGCGTCCGCCTGGGCCGCCGTCACCATGCGAAGTTCGGCGCTGTTCCACAGGTCTTTCGCCAGCTGGATGCTGTCGGTGCCGAGCAAAAGGGTAATGGCAATCGAGAACATGATGACAAAACTGCGGGCACTGGCCTTGAACTTGGCCGCAGCCTGGTCGAGGATGCCGGAAAAGTAGTCGTTGGTTCGACTGCGCAGATCGTTGACGTTCGTCAGGCCCTGTTCGATCCACTTGAGCATCGCTTTTTTGCCTTCCGAATCGGGAAGCGAATTGACCGCCTCTATCAGGCTGGCCGCGTCCACCTTTGGCCGTCCGGTGATGCCGCTGATATCAAAGAAGGCATCCACCAGCGTGTTAATGGGAATCTTCTCCACTTTCTTTGCTTCGGTATTCCCGCTGAACACGCCAAAAATGTTCTTATATCGTATCGGCTGGAGCGCTTTGATCTGCGGCAGTTGGGTTAGGTCAACGGTTTTATTTCCTGCAATTTTATGAAGATAAATTTCCAGCGTCTTGCCGCGCGTCTCCTGCAACTCCAGGATCAGTTTCGTTGTCCACGAAACAACGGAGCCCAGCAGGTAATACACCAGCACAAGACCAATGGCGACTTCGAGTACCTGTGAAAACGACATGGTTGCTCTCCTTTGGTTGGCGGAATGCCTCATTCTAGCGCGTTTTTTGTTTCGTGGCTACAATCTGGATATGTCCCTTTCGCTTCATCAAATCTTTCAGGAACATTTCCATGCCGAACCGGTCTTCCTCGTCCGCGCGCCGGGACGGGTGAACCTGATCGGCGAACACACCGATTACAACGAGGGATTCGTTCTTCCCATGTCGATTGACCGCGACATCCGCATCGCCCTTCGACCCAGAGCGGATTCGCGCGTGGCGGTTGTTTCCCTCGACCTCAACCAGCGCGGCGAGTTCGACATCGATCACTTGGAACGCGGCACGGGTTGGCTGGAATATCTCAAAGGCGTGGCGCACGAATTACAAATCGTCAATTACCGATTACATGGCTGGGATGGCGTGATGACCGGCAACGTGCCGCGCGGCGCGGGCCTCTCCTCCTCCGCGGCGGTCGAGATGGCGACAGCGCGCGCGTTCACGGCGGTGAACGAACTCGACTGGGAACCGATGGCGATGGCGCGAATCGGCCAACGGGCGGAGAGCGAGTGGGTCGGAGTGCAGAGCGGGATCATGGACCAGGCCGTCAGCGCGGCGGCAAAGGCGGGACACGCATTCTTTCTCGATTGCAGGTCGCTGGCGTACGAGCATATCCCCCTCCCGAAGGAAGTGGCCGTAGTCGCGCTGGACACGTCCACGCGGCGCGGGTTGGTGGACTCGGCCTACAACGAACGGCACGCGCAATGCGAGAGGGCGGCGCGCTTCTTTGGAGTCAAGGCATTGCGGGATGTGGGCGCGGAGGCGATGGAACAGCGAGGAAAGTACGCGGAGTTGGATGAAGTTGTTTGGAGGCGGGCGCGACACATCGTAACTGAGAATGGACGCGTCCTGCAGGCTGTGGACGCCATGCGCGCCAACGATCTCGCCGCCCTGGGACGCTTATTCAACGAGAGTCACGCGAGCCTGCGCGACGACTTTGAAGTGACGAACGACGCGCTGAATTGGATCGTGGAGATCGCGCAGGGACAACCAGAATGTTTTGGCGCAAGGATGACAGGCGCGGGGTTTGGCGGGTGCGCGGTCGCGTTGGTGAGGAGTGAGTCCGCGCAGGGGTTTGGGGAGGCCGTCATCACTGAATACAAATTGAAATCAGGGATGGAAGCGAAGATATATGTTTGTCAGGCAAGCGAGGGAGCGGGTGCAATAAAAACGTAGGGCGGATTGGCAATCCGCCCCACTTCTATTCTGTCGTGATCGTTACTTCCGCCGTCATTCCCCACAGTAGACCGACAGGTTGTTCATCGAAAACGAGCGTGACCTTGAAAACCACGTCGCCGCCCACGTTGTCGGCGCGGGGCGCAATGGCGATGACGGTGGCGGGAAATTCGGCGTCGAGCGCGTCAATAAAGACAGTTGCTTTCTGCCCAACTTTGATCTTTGCGATGTCGCGCTCCGAGAGGTCGGTGGTTTCGATTTGCAGTTGGTCGAGCGCGGCGAGGACGATCACGGGCTGGTCGAGTTGAATCATTTGGCCTGGCAGGACGGGGAGGGAGGTCACTGTCCCGGCGAAGGGCGCGACCAACGTGCTTTGCGCGTGAGCGGCTTGCGCGGCGTCGAGGGTGGCTTGCGCCAGGGTGACGCGCATGTCGGCTTTTTCGATCATCTCGTGCGGCGGGGCTTGGTAAACGATCTGTCCGCCGCGAAAGGTACGACTACCGCCGTAGCGTTGCAGTTCGGCATAGGATTTTGCCGAACGAAGCGCGGCCTGTGCGGCCGTGACGGCGAATTCCAGTTCAGGCGTGTCGAGGGTGGCGAGAATCTGTCCCGCGTGAACGACATCGCCTTCTTTGACGCTTATTTCCTTTACAAGCGCGGTGGAGAGGAATCCCAACCGCGCCACGCGCGCGGGTTGGATCACCGCCGAGGCTGTGACCATCGAGCCGCCTTGCGCGCGGACAGCGGCGATGGGGCTGAGAAGGAGGGCAAGTAGCAAAACCGCAAAAGGCACACGGTTTAACCACGGAGTCACGGAGAACACGGAGAAATTCTCTTTTGATTTTCTCTGTGACTCTGTGTCTCTGTGGTGGAATTTAAGGGATGCGTTCATTCACCGCCTCACTTGGTTTCGATTTCCACGTCGGCGGACATGCCCCAGAGCAGGCCAGCGGGTTGCTGATCGAAGTCGATCGTGACGGTGTAAACCACGTCGCCGCCGAGGGTGGAGGAGATGAGGGCGACTCTCGTCACCTTGCCAGTGAACGTCTCGCCGAGGGCTTCGATGGTGACGCTGACCGCCTGCCCGACTTTCACACGCGTCACGTCGCGCTCGCTCAGGTCGGTGGTTTCGATCTGATAGGTGGACAAGTCAGCGATGAGGATGAGGATCCGGCCGGGGACGACGGTCTCGCCGGCTTCCACGTCCACGGAGATGACCGTGCCGTCGAAGGGCGCGGTCAGCGCGGACTGGTTGGCGAGGGTGGCCTTCGCCGAGTCGACCAACGCCTGGGCGCGCTCAACATCCGCCTTGGCGGAATCCATGTTCTCTTCGGAGGTGCCAACGCGGTCGAGGTAGTCGAGTTGGATCTGCGCGATGGCGAGATTCGCTTCGGCTTCGCGGACGCGGGCTTCGAGCAGGGCGGTGTCGAGGGTCAGCAGGGTCTGGCCTGCGGACACTTTGTCACCGACGTTCACGTCGACGGTTTTAACACGTCCCGCCGCGGGGAAGGCAAGTTGCGCGGTGCGGACGGGGACGATCTGAGCCGAGGCGGCAACCGCGTCGGGGTTTGAGTCGCCCGGCGAGGTGGTGTCCAGCGCGACCGTGGGAAGAGGCGTGGGGGAGGATGTCAGGCCAGAGCAGGCGGTGAGGAGGGTAATCAGTAAACAGTAAACAGTGATCAGTCGTTTCATTTGTTCTCCAGACTTGGGTCAGAAACCAGGTTTCTTTAAGAAACCTGGTTTCTGGTATCCTTTTCGATCACGCCGTCGCGCAGGGTGACGACGCGCTGGGCGTAGCCGATGACGCGGGGATCGTGCGTGGCGAAGACGAAGGTGACGCCGGTCTCTTTGTTGAGTTTGGAGATAATCTCCATGACTTGCTTGCCGTTGTCGGTGTCGAGGTTCGCGGTCGGTTCGTCGGCGAGGACGATGAGCGGGCGCGTGACGAGCGCGCGGGCGACGGCGACGCGTTGTTGTTCGCCGCCGCTGAGTTGGTCGGGGCGGTGATGGGCGCGGTCTGCGAGGCCGACCGCGTCGAGCAATTCCATGACGCGTTGTTTGCGCGTCCCGTCTTTTTGGCCGCTGAGGAGCAGGGGCATTTCCACATTTTCGTAGGCGTTGAGGGTGGGGATGAGCGCGAAGAACTGGAACACGAACCCGAGCGTGGACTTGCGGAGGTCGGCGCGCTGGTTGCGATTCAATTTGGTCACGTCTCGCCCGTTGATGTGGACGGAGCCTGTGGTGGGCAGGTCAAGACAGCCGATGATCTGGAGCAGGGTGGTCTTGCCCGAACCCGAGGGTCCCACGAGGGCGGTGAACTCGCCCGATTCGATTTTGAGATCCACGCCGCGCAGGGCGCGTGTTTCCACTTTTCCGATGGCGAAGGTGCGGGTGACGTTGGTGATGTTTGCGACTTCCATGGTGAACTCCTTGATGCGGACGTTAGAGAACGTCCTCTACGCGTCTCGCGTAGGGCGCGTTCTCTGACGCGCCGTAAACTTTATTTTCCGTGCAACGCGTCCACAGGCTCCATGCGGGAGGCCATGCGGGCG
>CAZVAX010000051.1:0-19808 GCA_964625215.1 uncultured Anaerolineaceae bacterium
ATCTCGTAGTACGATTCGAAGTCTCGTAGTAATACGAAATCTCGTTGTAATACTATCGAGGTGGCAAAAACCTTGCTGGGGCAAGTAAAGGAATGGCACGAGGAAGTTGGGTTGAAACGCGGCGGCGCAGTTAATCTCTTGAAAAGTTTTTATCTTGCCCTTTCTTGGAACGAGCAAGGCGAGTATCAGTTATTCAAGTTCCCTTTATCATTGCCTAAAGTTTCTTCGTTGAAATGGGATTTTCCCTCCGTGACCGACAAAGGAGGAGAACGAACTGGTCGTAGGCTGCGCGGCCAGGACAAATTCGGAACGTTATTTGAGTGGTACGGCGAATCTGGCGGACAATTGAAATACTACCCCCTTGTTGAAAACGCGCTTTGGAAATCAGATATTTTTCGCCTTGAGCCTCTACCTGCAAATTGGAATGAGAGGCATGGTATCTTGGCAAAAGCAAAAGATTACTTCCCAATCCGTTGGAAATCGTTACTGGGATGATTTGCCCACGAACTGTTTACTGAACACTGATGACTGATCACTGATGACCATGAGACTCCGCCTCACCTTCTCCAAACAAGGCCCCCTCCGCTACACCGGCCACCTCGACCTGCACAACCTGTGGGAACGCGCCGCGCGTCGCGCCGGCTTGCCGCTGGCTTACTCGCAGGGATTCCATCCGCAGCCGAAAATCAATCTCGCCTCGGCCCTACCGCTCGGATTCTCCTCTCGCGCCGAAGTGATGGACATTTGGCTCAAAGAGGACTCCGAAGTTTCCCGACTTCGCTCCGACTTGCAAGCCGCCCTCCCCGCCGACATCCAAATCCTCGACATCCAAGCCATTGACGAGCGAGCGCCCAAACTGCAAACGATCGTCGTCTCCGCCGAATACGAAGCGACTCTCTCCGAACCCGTCCCTGACCTCGAACAAAAAATCGCCGCGCTGCTCGAAGCCGCGTCGCTGCCCCGCGAGCGACGCGGGAAGGCGTACGACCTGCGTCCGCTGATCGAGTCAGTGGAGGCCGCGCCCGCCGAGGGATCCGAAAAGAAGCGGTTGGTCATGCGCCTGGCCGCGCGTGAGTCCGCCACCGGCCGGCCCGAAGAAGTCCTCGACGCGCTGGGCGTCCCCATCGAGTCCGCGCGCATCGAACGCACCCGCCTCCTCTTCCTCGACTCACCCACTATCAGACTATCAGACTAGCGACTATCCGACCACCAGACAAGGAGACTAAAATGCCCCTCCTCGGCGCGCTTTTCTTTGGATTTATCCCAGCCTTGATCAACGTCGCCATCCTCAATTGGCTCGACCGCTACGAAAAGGAACCCAAGTCCCTGCTGGCATTCATGTTCTTCTGGGGATTCGTCATCGCTTCGGGAGGCGCGTTCCTCATCAACACCTTGGGCGGACTGGGGGTGTACCTTTTCACCGGGTCCGAATCCGCCACCGACTTTGTGACCGCCTCGGTGTTCGCCCCGATCGTGGAGGAAAGCCTCAAGGGACTGTCGGTGTTAATCGTCTTCCTCATCTTCCGCAAGGAATTCGACTCGATCCTCGACGGGATGATCTACGCCGGGGTCGCCGCGCTCGGCTTCGCCGCCACCGAAAACGCCTACTACATTTACACTTACGGCTACGCCGAGGGCGGGTGGAGTCAATTTTGGTTTCTTGTCTTTGTGCGCGTGATTTTGGTCGGCTGGCAACACCCGTTCTACACGGCTTTCACCGGCATCGGCCTGGCCGCCTCGCGCCTGAACAAAAACGGACTGGTGAAACTCGTCGCGCCCTTCGCCGGTTGGACGGTGGCCGTCCTCGCGCATTCCTTCCACAATACCTTCGCGAGTCTCGTCGGCGGATTTGGCGGACTCGCCATCGGCGCGTTTTTCGATTGGACCGGTTGGTTCTTCATGTTCCTCTTCGCCGTGTGGATGATCCGCCGCGAGGGAAAATTGCTTGTCAAACATTTGGCGGAGGAAGTGAGAGCCGGCCTGCTCACCGCCGGGCAATTCCAAAAAGCCATTTCCCCCTTCGGATCGCTCTTCGCCGCCCTGCGCGGACGCGCCACCGCGCGCTTCTACCAGGTTTGCGGCGAACTGGCCCACAAGAAAGAACAATATGCCCTGCACGGAGACGAGGGCGGAAATCTCGCCATTATCGAGGGATTGCAAAAGGAACTGGCGGCGTTGAGTCCACGCGTGAGGGTGTAGGGTAAATTGCTAATTTGACCACGCAAGCAAATTGGCAATTTGCGTTACACGCGGTAAAATCCCGCCTGCATGCCCCCGTAGCTCAGTGGACAGAGCGTCGGCCTCCGGAGCCGAAAAGGACAGTTCGAGTCTGTCCGGGGGTACTTCCTCCTACGCCGTCCCCAAGGCGGCGATTTGATTCCAACCCCAGGGAGGTTGTTCCAGCGACTAAATTTTGGGTACAATAAGAATACCAAACCTCTCCTGAATAGCGCACACATGTATTCAACCTCATCGCAAACCGAAAACAAGATCGTTGCCCGCAAACATCTCTCCGGCCTGATCTACGGATTGGTGGCCGGCCTGTCCTTTTCCATCACCCTGTGGGGCATGGACGCCTATCTGCTCTCCCTGTCGCACGCCTACTTTCCCTGGGTAAAATTCGCCGCGGGCGGACTCCTCGCCACGCTGGTTGGCGCCCTGGCCGGATGGCTGGTCGCGCGCATCGAAAAAGCCCTGATCGGCCTCTTCATCTGGTTTGCGACGGCAGGCGCGTTCGCCTGGCTAACCGCCATCGTGCCGATTTTCATATCCCCGGTTTTGATGGGCCTGCTTGAACCGGACCTGCAAAACCTGCTCCATTATGGGGAGTACGGAAACCTGCCCAGCATCGTGGGGGCCACCTTCGCCTGGATCGCCATCGGAATCTTCATCGTAGCCGCCATCCAAATCCCCATGATCGAACAATCGGTCTTCAGCGTCAGCGCGTTCGGCCGCATCGCCCCCCACCTCATCTGCGCGTTGCTCATGCTCGCCAGCGGCGTCATCGTGGACAACCTCCACAACGTACCCTTGCGCGAGCCTATTCAAAGCCTCGATCAAACCATCCAATTCTCCCTCAACAGTCGCGGCAAAGATGTAGATCCAAAAATCGCCCGCGACTTGCACGTGGCCGCCCTGCGCCCCGTGCAAGATTCCCTTACCCAACATCGCCGGTTGGTGGTCGGCCAATACGACAGACTGCTCGAAAACGTAAACGTATTGGTCAACTTTGACGGGGCCTGGGTGGAATGCGAAACCATCTTCGGCCATCCCCTGTATTGTCAATATGTTTTTCCCTAACCGAACAAGAAAGGAACAGCCATGAACGCACACCTGCGCGCCTTGCTTGCCCTGACGTTCTCGCTTCTTCTCCTGACCTCGGCCTGCCAGCCCACCCCCGAACCGACCTCCTCCCCCCTCACAGCGACTCTGAGCGAGGTCAGCGGCACAGTCAACAGCAAACCGGCCAGCGCCTCCGACTTCGGCCCGGCCTCCGCCGGCGCGATCCTGCAAGCGCAGGATCAGATCCAAACCGGCGAGGACGGCCGCGCCCGCATTGACCTATCCAGCGGCGCCATCATCCGCGTCGTCCCCTCTTCGCTCTTCACCCTCGTCTCCAACGAAGAAACCGACGGCGGTCTAAAAACCGGCGCGAAACTGGACCTGGGAACCATTTTCATCATCCTCACCGGCGGCTCGGCGGATGTGGAAACCCCCTCCGGCGTGGCATCCGTACGCGGTTCCTACATGATGGTCAACGTGGCCGCCAACAAGGACGTGGTTGTCACCTGCCTCGAAGGAAATTGCTCGGCCGGTAACCCCGCCGGTTCGCAAAACTTCAGCGACGGCCAGAGGGTCACCCTGCCTCACCCTGACGCCTCTGGAAACTACAAGCCCCCGCTTCTGGAGGACATGAACAACAACGACTTCCAAAACTGGCTGGATGAAAATCCCGAAGCCGGGCCGGTCTACGATCAATTCATGGCCGACCAGGCCGCCAAGGAACCCACCGCCACAGAGGTTCCCTCGCCCACTCCCGTTCCCTCGCCTACGCCGGTTCCCTCCCCCACCGAGGCGGCCGCGGCCTGCGTGGAATTGCTCGGTCCCACCGACGCCGCCCAGTTCGAGAGCAATGGCGTGGCTGAATTTTCATGGAGCGCGTATGAAGGCGCGGCCAAATATCGGCTCACCATCGTCTATCCCACCGGCGGGACGGCCGTGATTGACACCACCGGAACCAGTTCCACGCGCTACCTGGATAGCATCACGGCGGGCGGCGACTTCACCTGGAACGTGACCGTCTTGGACGCCGAGGGCAATGTGATCTGTCAATCCGAATCATCCACCTTCAGCAAGCCCGCGCCAGACGCCAAATCTCCCAATTCAAACGGCGATGAGATTCAACCTCCTCCCAATGGAAACGACGGAGGCGGCGGTGGAAACGGGGGCGGCGGCGGAGAAAACCGGCGCTCTGGGAAAGAATTGATCCGCCCATGACCGGCACACGCAAACCCTCCCTGCAACTGATTCTGCTCATCGTCATCGCGCTGATTTTGATGGTCGGGCAATTCCTGGCAGTCACCGATGAAATCAACACGCCCATCCAAAGCGCCGAACTCGCCGCCCGCGACCTGATGGTGCGCGCCCGCGGCGTCCAACCGACCTCCGGCAACATCGTCATCGTGGCGATAGACGATGAGTCCTTCAGTTGGACCGGCTACCAATGGCCCTGGCCGCGCGCCTACCTGGCCCAAATCGTGGACACGCTCAACCAGGCCGGCGCGCGCGTAGTGGGGCTGGATGTCACCCTATTCGAAGCCGACCCGGACCCGGCGGGAGATGAAGCGTTGGCGCGTTCGATTGGGGAGGCGCGAAACTTCGTCGCGTTGAATCAAATCTTCCAAAGCGAACAGGGCGGGCAAGTCATCACCACCATCCAGCGGCCGCGCGAAATCTTCCGAGAAGGTCTCGATGGCGAGGGCGCAACCAGTGTGGTCAGCGACCTGGATGCAATCACACGCAGCATCCTGGCGTACGAAACCTACAACAGCCAAACCTACTACAACTGGACTTTCGAACTGGCGCGCATCTACCTGAACGCAGACGGCCCGACTCAACCCGCCCCCAACGGGCTCGCTTTCAACGGGCGGACCATTCCCCTGCAGGGCAAACGCCTGCTCATCAACTTCGCCGGCCCGCCCGCCACGTATCCCATGTACCCGGCCTACCGCGTGGCGTTGGGCGATTACCCTCCCGAAACCTTTCGCGACAAGATCGTGTTGATCGGCGCGACCACCCTCACCCTGCAAGATATTTATCCCACCCCCTTCTCCGCGCAAACACGCACACCCGGCGTAGAGATCGTGGCAAACGCGGTGGACACCCTGCTCCAGGAAAAATTCCTGCGCGAAGCGCCGCTCTGGGTCAGCTTGGTTTCCATCATCGCGGCGGCGATCCTGGCGGCCGGCATCAACCGTTCCAAGCAACCCGCCTTGACCGTCGGTTTGTTGGCGGCGGGCATGGTGGGATACGCGCTGGCGGCGTATTTCCTCTTTGTGGGGCGCGGCCTGTTCATCCCGCTCGTCGGACCGGAGATCATGCTCTTCCTGGGCGTCACCCTTCCGACCGTGGAACAAGCCGTTTCGCAGGAACGCGAGAAACGCCGCGTGCGCGGCCTCTTCACGCGTTTCCTCTCCCCGGAAATGGTGGATCAACTGATCGCCACGCGCGAC
Organism: uncultured Anaerolineaceae bacterium; assembly: GCA_964625215.1. Lineage (GTDB taxonomy): Bacteria > Chloroflexota > Anaerolineae > Anaerolineales > Villigracilaceae > Denitrolinea. The sequence goes on from CAZVAX010000051.1 coordinate 5,733, forward strand.
ATCAACTCGCTCAACAAACGCGCCAACCTGAGCATCCTTTTTTCCGATATTCGCGGCTTCACCACTCTCTCGGAAAAACTCGCGCCCGAAGAGGTGGTGGCCCTGCTCAACCCCTACCTGGAAGCCATGACCGAGGTCATCTACAAACACGGCGGCACGGTGGACAAATATGAAGGCGACGCCATTCTGGCCTTCTATGGCGAGCCGGTGGCGTACGAAGATCACTCGCTTCGGGCGGTCCGCACCGCAGTGGATATGCGCAAAGCGTTGGATAATCTCAAGCGCCGCTGGGAACAGGAAGGACACCCGCGCCCGAACCTGGAAATGGGCGTGGGTATTCACTCGGGCGATGTCTTCGTGGGGATGCTGGGCTCGGCCCAGCGCATCAACTACACGGTCATTGGCGATGCGGCCAACCTGGCTTCCCGCCTGCAAGACCTGACCAAAACCTACAAATGGCCGATCCTGGTCAGCGAAAACACCTACCTGGCCGTGAAGGATGAATTCGACGCCGAGTTCGCCGATTCGGTGGTGGTGAAAGGCAGGACCGAGCCGGTCAACATCTACAAGCTGCTCGGGCGCAAAGGCTCGTCCGAACAAGTGCAGGGCTGGAAATAGAGACGCCTACACGTCATGGAGACGGCCACCACGGGGAGTGGCCGTCTCTTTTCATTCCCTGCTCAATTCGGATTTGTGGATATTTGTACAAAACAGCCTTTTTATGGTAAATTCAACGTACAATCTTTCTCGGCGAGGGAACCTTATGAACGCAGATAAAATCCCGGATATCATCATCGGACGCCTGCCCATCTACCTGCGAGCCCTTCAACGCATGGCAGACAAGGGGATGCAGACCACCTCCTCCCAGGAACTTGGCGAACACGTCGGCATTTCGGCGGCGCAGATTCGCAAGGATATTTCCCAGTTTGGCGAATTCGGCAAACAAGGGACGGGCTACTCCATCCCCTTCCTGCTCGAACGCCTGCGGGAAATACTGAAAGTGAACCGCATCTGGGACGTGGCCTTAGTGGGCGCCGGCGACATGGGCCATGCCCTCGCCCACTACCAGGGATTTCTGAACCGCGGCTTCCAGATCGTGATGGTGTTCGACAACGACTCCAAGAAGATCGGCCAGCAGGTTGGGAATTTCACCGTGAAGGATGTCAGTTGTCTCGTGGACGAGATCCGCAAGGCGGGCATCAAGATGGCTATGCTGGTCGTCCCGGCCGCGGCCGCGCAGGAAGTGGCCGAGCAGTTGGTGAAAGCGGGGATCAAAGCCATCCTCAACTACGCCCCCATCAGCCTGAACGTCCCGCCGGATGTGAAGGTGCAATACATTGACCCATCCACGCACTTGCAGAGGATGACGTATTATTTGTAGTCGCAGACCAATTCACCAAATCAAGACGGCCTCCTTTCGGAAGCCGTCTTGATTTCTGATATCGTAGGGTTACACCTGCGGCAAACTTCGCCGCAACACATTGTACATGCCCAGTCCCTTGGCCGCGCCTTCGGCCACACAGGTCATCGGGTTATCAACGAGATACGCCGGGATGCCGAGGGTCTTGGTAAGTAGTTTGTCAATGCCGCGCAGGAGGGCGCCGCCGCCGCAAAGCGCCACGCCGCGATCAATAATATCCGAGACGAGTTCGGGTGGGGTCTTTTCGAGAACCTTGCGACAGGTCTCGGTGACGCGCTTGAGGGGGTCTTGCAAGGCTTCCACGACCTCACCCGTTGTGAGGGTAATCGGACGCGGCAGGCCGGTGACCTGATCCTGTCCCTGGACCTCCATGCTCTGTTCGTTTTCCTGCGGGACGGCCGCGCCGATCTTTATCTTGAGTTGCTCAGCCGTCGCTTGGCCGATCACCACCCCATACTTGCGTCGCACGTAAGTGATGATGGCCTCGTCGAGGTCGAGACCTCCAGAGCGCAGGGTGTCCGCGGAGACGATGCCGTACATCGCCATCACCGCGGCTTCCGTGCAACCGCCGCCCAGGCAGATGACCATGTTGCCGGAAGGCGAGCCGATGGGCAGGTCAATGCCGAGCGCGGCCGCCAGCGACTGCTGGATGAGATGCGCCTCGTGGCTTCCGGCCTCCATCACCGCCTCGTAGACCGCGCGGCGTTCCACGCTGGTGACGCCGTAGGGGACGGAAATCATGACGCGCGGGCGGAAGATGCGCAACGACCCGGTCACGCGTCGGATGAGGTGCGAGAGCAGGGTTTGGGTCACTTCGTAATCGGCGATCACGCCATTGCTGAGCGGGCGCGCCACTTCGATGGACTCTGGCACGCGCCCGTACATGTCGCGCGCCTCGGCGCCGTAGGCCACCATGCGCTCCACGTTCCTGGCCGGGTCAATCTCGATGGCGACGATGGTGGGCTCCTCCAGCAAAATCTGGCCCGCGTCCGCGAGGCGCGTGAACATCGTTCCCAGATCAATGCCGAGGTCTTTCGAAAACATCGCCACGGTTAGTGTTCTCCGCCGAGGTTGGGACGCGATCCCTTGCGATAACGGCGCACCGCGTCGAGGCGCAGGTTCGAGCGGCGCAACGCGGCTTCGATGGCGAGGTAGGCGTCGGTGTCTTGCGGCACGCCCTTGGTGAGGGCCTCTTGCGCGCGCTGACGGGCCTGTTCGGCGCGGGTCTCGTCAATCTCTTCGATGTTCTCCGCCGCGTCGGCCAGTACGGTGACGATCTCCGGCTGGACTTCGGCCACGCCGCCCGCCACGGTAAAGATCTGCTCTTCCCCCTGCTGGCGAACCTTGATAAAGCCGTACTTCAACGTGGTGAGGAGCGGCGCGTGATGCGGAAGGACGCCCATCTCACCGTCCGCGCCCGGCAGGACGACGATGTCCACGTCGCCTTCGAACACCATGCGGTCTTGCGAAACAATTTCACAACGGATGGTCATAAGGTTCTCCAGTGTCATGTGTCAAGTGCCACGGAACGTGACACCTGACACTGGAACACTTGACACGCATTATGCGCTCTTCGCGAGTTTCTCGGCCTTCTCGCGCACGTCCTCAATCGTACCGGCCATCATAAAGGCCTGCTCAGGCAGATCGTCGCATTTGCCATCGAGAATCTCGCGGAAGCCGCGTACGGTCTCTTTGAGGGGGACGTAGCGGCCCGGAATGCCGGTGAAGCGCTCGGCCACGAAGAAGGGCTGGGAGAAGAAACGCTCGATCTTGCGGGCGCGCGAGACGATGAGTTTGTCGTCTTCGGAGAGTTCGTCAATGCCGAGGATGGCGATGATGTCTTGCAGGTCTTTGTAGCGTTGCAGAACGCGCTGGACTTCACGCGCCGTCTTGTAGTGGTCCTCACCCACTATGTTTGGGTCCAGGATGCGGGAGGTGGAGGCGAGCGGGTCCACGGCGGGGTAGATGCCCTTTTCCACGATGGAACGTTCGAGGGCGATGGTCGCGTCGAGGTGGGTGAAGGTCGCGACAGGGGCCGGGTCGGAGTAATCGTCCGCGGGAACGTAGACGGCCTGCATGGAGGTGATGGAGCCGGTCTTCGTCGAAGTGATGCGCTCCTGGAGTTCGCCCATCTCGGTGGCGAGGGTGGGCTGGTAACCGACGGCGGAGGGCATACGTCCGAGCAGGGCCGAGACCTCTGAACCCGACATGGAGAAGCGGAAGATGTTGTCCACGAACAGTAGCACGTCGCGTCCCATGTCGCGGAAGTATTCGGCCATCGAGAGGGCTGAGAGAGCCACGCGCAGACGGACGCCCGACGGTTCGTTCATCTGACCGTACACCATCACGGTGTCTTTCATAACCCCGGACTCGATCATCTCGCGGTAGAGCTGCGTCCCTTCGCGGGTGCGCTCGCCCACGCCCGCGAACACCGAGTTGCCCTCGTGTTCCGTCGCGACGGAGCGGATGAGTTCCATGATGATGACGGTTTTGCCCGTGCCTGCGCCGCCGAAGATGCCGGTCTTGCCGCCTTTGGTGAAGGGCGCGATCAAGTCAATCACTTTGACGCCGGTCTCGAACACTTCCACGCGGGTGGACTGTTCGGCGAAGGGCGGCGCGGCGCGATGGATGGGATAGTAAGCCGAGGCGGTCACCGGTCCTTTTTCGTCCACGGTGCGGCCCAGCACGTTGAAGATGCGTCCGAGCGTGCCGAGTCCAACGGGGACTTTGATCGGGGCGCCCGTCGCCACGGCGGGGAGGCCGCGTTGGAGGCCGTCGGTGCTGTCCATCGAAACGGTGCGAACCCAGTTGTCGCCGAGGTTTTTCTGCACTTCCAAAACGAGCGGTTCCTTGCCTTCGCGCTCGACAGTGATCGCTTCGTAAATTTCAGGGGTTTGGCCGAGGGGGAATTCCACATCCACCACGCCGCCAAGGATTTGAATTACGCGTCCGGTTGCTTTTGCCATGAAACTGCCTCCAGCCAATTAAGATTGAGCCAGCGCATTGGCGCCGCCCACAATGTCGAGAATGTCGTTGGTGATCGTCTGTTGACGCACCTTGTTGTATTTCAGTTTGAGTTGCTCCACGAGGTCGAGGGCTGAGTCGGTTGCGTTACGCATGGCCACCATGCGCGCCGCATGTTCGCTGGCCTGCGACTCGAGAACTGCCTGGTAGACCTGCAAGCCGGTGAAGCGCGGGATGATCTCATCCAAAATTTCGCGCTCGCTCGGTTCGTAGATGTAGGCCGCGGCGGGGCCGGATTTGGCTTCGTACTCCTCCACCCGCTCGCCGCCTTCGATCTCCAACGGAAGCAGCTTCTTCACCACCGTTTCCTGCCTGGCCATGGTGATGAAATCGGTGTACACCAAATAGACCTCATCGGCGCGGCCTTCGAGGAACTCTTCCACAACCATGCGGCCAATGGCCGACACGTCCATGAAGGAGGGAGCGGCGGGCAGGGCGCTGAAGTCGGCTACCACGTTCTTGCGGCGGCGGATCATCAGGTCGCGGCCTTTGCGACCAACGGCAATGAAATGGACCGGTTGCGGATACGCGTCGAACTTGCGCGCCACAAAGCGGATCACATTCGTGTTGTACGCGCCCGCCAACCCGCGGTCGCCAGTGACAACGACGGCGAGGGTATTCTTCACCACCGCCCGCTTCGTCAACAACGGGTGCAGGGATTCGCGTCCCGGTTGTTTGGCGACGTGCGTTAGCACTTGCCAGGCCTTGCCAGCGTAGGCCCGCGTCGCCGTCACAGCCGCGATGGCCTTGCGCACTTTGCTTGCGCTCACGGCCTCCAGGGCGCGCGTCACCTGCGAGATATTTTTTACGCTCCGAATGCGGAGCCGCATATCGCGTGCGGATGCCATTGCTTATCCCTGCCAGGAAACTTTGAACGCTTCGAGCGCCTTCACGAGCGCGGCGCGGTTATCGTCGGTGATCTTCTTTTCGGCGTCAATGCTCTTGCCAATTTCGGGATAGGTCGTCTCCATGTAGCGGACGAGGTCGAGTTCCCACTGGCGCATTTTCTCCACCGGAACTTTGTCGGCGTACCCGTTGGTGCCGGCGAAAAGCACAATGACCTGGTTTTCCAGCGACATCGGCGCGTACTGCGGTTGCTTGAGAATTTCCTGCATACGCTGACCGCGTCCGAGCTGGGCCTGGGTGGCCGCGTCGAGGTCCGAACCGAATTGGGCGAAAGCCGCCAACTCGCGGAACTGGGCCATGTCGAGGCGGAGGCGTGCCGCCACCTGCTTCATCGCTTTCGTCTGGGCGTCGCCGCCCACGCGCGACACCGAGATACCCACGTTCACCGCGGGGCGGATGCCGGCATTGAACAAGTTGCCTTCCAAAAAGATCTGGCCGTCTGTAATTGAAATCACGTTCGTGGGGATGTACGCGGACACGTCGCCGAGCAGGGTCTCGATGATCGGCAGCGCCGTCAACGAACCGCCCGATCCCTTCACCTTGACGACTTTGTGACCATCCATCGTCTTGCAAGCCTCGTCCGCCTCATGCCTGGACAATGGGCCGGTGTAGACCTTTCCGTCCACTCCATCGGTCGGGCCGGCTTCCGCGCCCGCGAAATCCTTCTTGACGATGACGTACTGGTTTGCCAAACGCGCGGCGCGCTCCAGCAAGCGAGAGTGGAGGTAGAACACGTCGCCCGGGTAGGCCTCGCGGCCCGGAGGTCGTCGAAGAAGAAGCGAGACCTGGCGGTAGGCCCAGGCATGTTTCGAGAGGTCGTCGTAAATCACCAGCGCGTCGCGGCCGGTCTCCATGAACTCCTCGCCCATAGAGCACCCAGCGTACGGGGCAATGTACTGCAAGGCGGCGGCTTCGTCAGCCGCGGCGACAACGATGATGGTGTGATCCATCGCGCCGGCGCGTTCCAGAATGCCTTGCGTGCGGGCGATGGCGGCTTTCTTCTGGCCGATGGCCACGTAAATACAAACGAGATTCTTGCCCTTCTGGTTGATGATCGTGTCAATAGCCAGGGCGGTCTTGCCGGTCTGGCGGTCGCCGATGATGAGTTCGCGCTGGCCGCGCCCGACCGGGATCATCGAGTCGATGGACTTGATGCCGGTCTGGACGGGAGTATCCACATCCTGGCGATAGACCACGCCCGGCGCGATGCGCTCGATGGGACGGAACCCGCTAAATTGGATGGGGCCTTTGCCGTCAATCGGCTCGCCCAGCGCGTTGACCACGCGCCCGATCAGCCCGTCGCCGACCGGAACCGAGGCGATACGACCGGTGGAACGCACTTCCATGCCCTCGGTCACTCCCGCGTAATCACCCATGATGATCACGCCTACGCTGTCTTTCTCCAGGTTGAACGCGATTCCGATCACCCCGTTCGCGAACTGCACCAATTCCTGCGCTTTCACGTTAGCCAGGCCCACGACACGGGCAATCCCATCGCCCGCCTCGCTGACCGTACCGATATCGGCAATGCCGAATTCAGGAACGAATGAATCGATCTGTTTTTGCAGGTCGCTTGTGATCTGCTTAATCAGGTCTGACATGATACCTCCACGCCGCACATTTTGGAATTCAGGCCACAGGCCCTTGTTTTGATTTTACGTACAACTGCCCGGATAGAACCTATCCGGGCGAACCAGGCTCGAACTATCCTGGCAAAGGTCTGTTATGGTAGGCCCATTCTGGTTTTTCTCGCGGCCCATTGGTTACAGAACGCACTAATGATAACTGAAAGAGGGGTGATTGTCTAGTTACATTCATCGTAGACTCAGACGCGGCTGTCATTCCACCTCCCAACCCTTGTCATATTTTCATGATGTTATATACTCGAACCGATTATGCATAGGTTGCGCCCTCTCGCGCAACCCGGCAGTAGAGAATGCCGATTACGCGAGATCGCAAACACACAAGGAGCATGGTATGGAAAAACCTCCCAATCGTAGGATGAAACGGTACTGGAAAGTCGCAGTCATTGCCAATATTAAAGATGAAAGCCAGCCTAAGCCGGAAGGAGTTCCGGCCGACGCGTTCGCGGACTTCGATCACATCGAAACCATCCACCACCTGCAAGCCGCCATCGAAAGCGACGGCCACGAGACCAAATTCCTCATGGCCGACAAAACCCTTCCCTACACCGTACAGGATTACGCTCCCGACATCTGCCTCAACATCGCCGAGGGACTGGGCGGCGACGCCCGCGAGGCGCACGTCCCGGCCCTGCTGGAAATGTTGGAGATTCCCTACACCGGATCGCGCGTCCTCACCAACGCCATCTCCCTCGACAAGACTCTCACCAAACGCATCTGGCGCGACCGCCGCCTGCCCGTGGCGCCCTTCCAGGAATTCATCGCCGGCGACGAACCGTTGCGCCCGGACCTGAAGTATCCGCTCTTTGTCAAGCCGGCCCGTGAAGGCACCGGCATGGGCGTGGACGCCAAGGCCATCGTTAACAAAGAGGCGGAACTGCGCGAACGCGTCAAGTGGGTGGTTGATTCCTACCAACAGCCTGCGCTGGTGGAGACCTTCCTCTCCGGCCGCGAATTCACCGTGGGCGTGATGGGCCGCGCCGACGCCAAACTTTTTTCCCGTCACCCCGAATGGTACGACGACAAGGACGGCTTCCATCGCTTCCCTATCCTCGAACTGGATGCCAGCCGCTCGGTCACGCCGAAGGTATACAGTCAGGCCGCCAAAGCCAAAGATGTTGGAGCGCAAGGCGCGCCTGATTACATCTGTCCGGCGGATATTGACCCCGAACTCGAAAAGAAACTCAAGCACTTCGCCTACCGCGCCCACTTCCTGCTCAACGCCCTCGACGTGTCGCGCACCGACATCCGCCTCGACGACGAAGGCAACCCGCGCCTGCTGGAGATCAACACCCTGCCCGGCCTCACCCCCGACTACTCTGACCTCTGCCTGCAAGCCAAAGCCGAGGGCATCGCCTACACCGACTTGATCCTCGATATCATCTACCTGGCGGCCGGTCGGTGGGGATTGATCGAACCGCGCGAAGTCACGCCGAAATCCAAAAAATAAAAACGCGCGAAACCAAGCGGCTCGCCTCCGGGTGAGCCGCTTTTTGATTCCACACAGTTTCTTCACAAAGAATTGACAACTGCGTTATAGCCCTGGTTTACGATTGGGCAAGATAGCCTGTGTTTCGGAGGGCCTCGTGACCGTGAGATTCGCAAAGAACAAAAAGTGGCTCATATTGTTGGCCTTGATCGTTGCAGCCGCGATGGGCGGGGTAACATACTATCAACTCGCGTACCTTCCCGCCCAAACCGCGGCAGACGAAGCGACGCTTCAAACCGCCGTTGCGCGCCGCGGCGACCTGGTCATCTACGCCAGCGGGAGCGGCACGTTGACCGCCGCGGAAGAATACGAACTCGGGTTTTCCACCAGCGGGCAAGTGACCGGCGTGTTCGTCCAGCCCGGCGACCAAGTGAAGACCGGCGACCTGCTGGCGGAAATTGACGATAGCCAGGCGCTCGAAGATTTCGAACAAGCCAAACGCGCTTACGAGGACTTGACCTCCGACGCGGCGATTGCCTCCGCCTTGCAGGCCGTGGCGGACGCGGAACAGGCGTTACGCTCGGCCCTGCTGCAACTCGAGTATTTGATCAGCCCGGATGTGATGTACTGGGAAACGGAAGTGGAGCAGGCAAAACTGGCTGTGCAACAAGCCCAGGCCGCCGTGGACGCCGCGCCAAACGATGAAGAGGCAAAGAAAGCGCTGGAACATGCGCGGGCCTACCTCGATTTTGCCGAAGACCAACTTGTGGCCGCGCAGGTTCGTTACAAGAAATATTACGTTTACCAATATTTCCTCGTTGAGGACCCCGACGGCGACTACCTCGCCCTGCCCACCGAGATCGAGATCGCCAGCGCGCGCGCCGCCATCGTCCAGGCTCGGCAGGACTTGGAAGAAAGCAAGGCGGTCTACGCCGCGTTGACCACGGGCATCATCCCCGAAGAGACGGACATCCCAGAGTTGATCGCCGTCCGCCAGGCGAAACTGAATCTCGAAGCCGCGCAAGAAACGCTGGACGGGACGCGCATCCTCGCCCCCGCGGAGGGGACCGTGACGAGCGTGGATACGTCGGTGGGAAATACCGCCGGAACCTCGCCCGTCATCACTCTCGCGAATCTAAACGACCTGGTTCTCGACATCTACCTCGACGCCTCGGATTGGAGCAACGTGGCGGTCGGCAAACCCGTAGAGATCGTCTTCGACTCCCTGCCCGACTCGACCTTCGCTGGAACGGTCACGCAACTGGACACGGAACTTTACGCCAGCGACAATACAACGATGGTTCACGGAACCATCCAACTGAATTCATCGTTCGCCGCGCTCGACCTTCCGCTCGGTTCCGCCGCCTCGGTGGACGTGATCAGCGCGCAAGCCCTGGACGCGATCCTCGTTCCCGTGGAGGCCCTGCACGAAACCTCGCCCGGAAAATACGCGGTCTTCGTGGTGACGAACGGAGTCCCGCGTCTACGCGTGGTCGAGATCGGAATCAAGGATTTGATCTCAGCGGAGGTTGTCTCGGGCCTCGAACCCGGCGATGTGGTGACAACGGGCATCACGGACACAAATTGGTAAAACGAAGCCATGCGCTTCAGAATTAGAAAGGAACCTTATGCTCAAAAAACTAACGAATCGCAAACGCACTCTCTGGGTTGGACTCATCCTGCTCGCGCTCGTCGCCGCGGGCGGCTATGCCTACTATCAATACGTTTACCTCCCCGCCCAGACGGTCAGCGACACGACCGAATTGCAGACCGCCACTGTCCGCACCGGCGACCTGGTGATCTACGCCAGCGGATCGGGGACGCTCGTCGCGAACAACGAAGTGGACCTGGGCTTCCGCACCGGCGGCCAGGTGACCCAGGTCAACGTGGAGGTCGGCGACGCGGTCAAAGCGGGCGACATCCTCGCGCAGGTGGACGACACCAGCGCGCGCATCGCGCTCACCCAGGCCAAACGCTCGCTGGCCGAACTGACTTCAGTCAATGCCATCGCCAGCGCGCAGGAGGCCATGGCCTCCGCCGAATCGGATCTGGCCGACGCGCGCGAACATCTCGAATACATCATCAGCCCCACCGTTCTCCATTGGGAGGAAGAGGTCGCCAAAGCCGAGCAGGCCGTCAAAGACGCGCAGGCCGCCGTGGACGCCAACCCAACAGACCCGCTTGCCCAGCAAAACCTGGCCGACGCGCAAGCCTATCTCAAACGCGCCCAAGCCAACCTGGCCACCGCATGGTCAACGTACGAGGAGGAATACCTGCCCAATAATTTCACCGTCCGAACCGTGGATCCAACCACGCATCGGGTTGTCAAGTACGTGGCCGCGCCCACCGAAGCGGACATTCTCGAAGCGCGCGCCGCCTATGCCGCCGCGCAAGCTGCGTTGCAGGAAGCCATTTGGTATTACAACGCGCTGACCGGCGGCGAGGTCCCGGCGGACGCGACCGGCTCCAGCCTCGGTACGTTGGAACAGGCGCGGCTCGACGTGGAATCGGCGCAATATTCCCTCGATGGGACGCGCATCGCCGCGCCGATTGACGGCACGGTCATGTCGGTGGACATCGGCGTGGGCGACACCGCCGGAACGTCCGCGGTGATCAGCGTGGCCGACCTGGCCCATCCCACTCTCGAGGTCTTCCTCGACGCGTCGGATTGGGCGAACGTCAAAGTGGGGTACGCGGCCGAGATCGTTTTCGATATGCTGCCCGATACGACGTACACCGGCCGGGTCGTCCAGGTTGATCCGGCTCTGTACACCGAGTCGAATTCGTCGGTCGTGCGCGCCATCGTCAAGTTGGACGAGGTGGAAGAAAGTTTCAACGTCCCGTTGGGCGCGCCCGCCTCGGTGGACGTGATCGGCGGGGAGGCGCGCGGCGCGGTTCTGGTCCCGATCGAAGCGCTGCACAAAGCCGGAGACCGGTACACCGTCTTCGTCGTCGAGAACGGCGAACTGAAATTGCGCGTGGTCGAGATCGGGATTCAGGATCTGCTCTACGCCGAAGTCACGTCTGGACTTCAAGCGGGCGAGGTCGTCTCGACCGGCATCACGGAGACAAAATGACCGCGCCGCACACCATCATCGAGACCGTGGACATCGCCAAGGTCTACGGCATGGGCGACGTGAGCGTGGCGGCCCTGCGCGGCGTGAGCGTGCAGATTCAGGCCGGCGAGTTCGTCGCCATTATGGGTCCATCGGGAAGCGGCAAAAGCACGCTCATGCACATCCTCGGCTGTCTCTCCCAACCCACGTCGGGACAGTACCTGCTCGACGGCGAAGATGTGAGCGGACTGGACAAAGTGGAACTCGCCCGCGTCCGCAACCGCAAGATCGGATTCATCTTCCAAGCCTACAACCTTCTGCCGCGCACCACCGCCCTGCAAAACGTGACCCTGCCCCTGCAATACCGGCACGACCATTCCGGCACGAACGGCGAGGCCAAAGAGAAAGCCCGCGCAATGCTCGAACTGGTGGGACTCGCCGACCGCGTCGCGCATCAGCCGCACGAACTCTCCGGCGGACAGCAACAACGCGTGGCCATCGCCCGCGCCCTCGTCAACGACCCGGTGTTGATCATCGCCGACGAACCGACCGGCAACCTCGACAGTCACTCCGGCGAGGAGATCATGGCCCTGCTCCACCAACTGCACGCCAAAGGCGCGACCATCGTGATGGTGACCCACGACTCCAAGATCGCCGCGCACACCCAGCGCACGATCCATTTGCTGGACGGCCTGGTGGCCGATGTGGTGCATAACGGTACGTCGAAATTAATTTCGACGCACAAGGAGACGGCATGAAACCCTCCGAAGCCCTCCGCATCGCCTGGGAAGCGATCCTCAAAAACAAAGTGCGTTCCGTGTTGACCATGCTCGGCATCATCATCGGCGTGGCGGCGGTCATCATCATGGTCGCCATCAGCGCCGGGACCGAAGCCGCCATCCAGGAACAGATCACCAGCCTCGGCTCGAACCTGGTTTTCGTACAGGGATCCTTCGTACGCGGCGGGCCGGGACAAGCCCCCACCGGCGGCCTGACCTTTGACGACGCCACCGCCATCGAAGAGGGCATCAGCGGCGTGGTCTCGGTGGTGGTCGAGCAATACTCCAGCGAAACCGTCAAAGCCGGCGACGTGACCCTCGAAGACGTGGAAATCCTCGGCACCACCACCGGCTTCCCCTCCGTGCGCGACATGGACCTGGCCGAGGGACGTTACTTCACCGACCAGGAGAACGAACGCAAGAGCAAAGTCGTTGTGCTGGGTTCGAGCGTCGCCGAGGAACTCTTCGGCGAAAGCGACCCTATCGGACAAACCATCACAATCGGCAATACCAAAGTAGCGGTGATCGGCGTCTTCAAGGAAAAAGGACTGGTCGGCAACACCGACTTCGATTCGCGCGTCTACCTGCCCATTCAGGTCGTCTTCCAAAAATTCACGCCCTCCATGTTCGCCCGCTTCATGGGCAACAGCGTCCGCATGATCTACGTGGAAGTGGACCCTGAAGCCGAACTCGAAAGCGTCATCACCCAGATCGAACTCCTGCTGGTGAAACGCCACGAAGTGACCCTCGACACCGCCGACTTCACCATCACCACCCAACAGGACATCATCACCACGCAAGAATCCACCACCGCCGCGTTCCGCAATTTGCTGGCGTGGGTGGCGGGCGTCTCGCTCATCGTGGGCGGCATCGGCATCATGAACATCATGTTGGTCAGCGTCACCGAACGCACGCGCGAGATCGGCATCCGCCAGTCCGTCGGCGCCACGCCCAACGACATCCGCCTGCAATTTCTCACCGAGGCGCTTCTCCTCAGCGTGGTCGGCGGACTCATCGGAGCGCTGGTCGGCGTCGGCGGCGCGTACGTCTTCGGCTCCGTCAGCGACATGCGCACCGTCATCCAGGCTCCGTCCATTTTGCTGGCCTTCGGCTCGGCCGCCGTTGTCGGCGTGTTCTTCGGCTACTACCCCGCCAACCGCGCCGCTCAACTCGACCCCATCGAAGCGCTGCGATACGAATAACCCACCCATGTCGTTGCGAGGAGGGCGTTCTTCCCGACGAAGCAACCCCCGTACCAGCGAGGAGATTGCTTCGGGAAAAGCGCCCTCGCAATGACACCAAAAGGAACCCTCATGAAAAAACTGACTCTCATCCTGCTCGCCCTCCTCGCCTTGACCCTGACCGCCTGCGGCAACGCATCGGACGCGACCGAGGCCGCCAGCCCCTCTCAAACCGATCCATCCGCCCAAACCTTGAGCGGCCCCAACCTGCTCGCCATCGGTACGCTCAAACTGAAGGACACTCCCCAAGCCGTCACCCCAGACCAGGCCGCGGACTTGCTCCCCCTCTGGCAGGTCTACCAATCCCTGAGCGCCAGCGACAACGCCGCGCAAGAGGAAATCGACGCGCTGGTCGAGCAGATCGAAGAGACGATGACCGCCGACCAGATGTCCGCCATCAACGATCTCGGCCTCACCCCGCAGGATATGTTCGCGACCATGCAGGAACTGGGCGTCGCCATGGGCGGAGTACGTCCCTCAGGGAGTAACAACTCGAACGACGGCGCCTTCATGCCCGGCGCTGGCGGTCCGCCCTCCGACATGGGTAGCGGAATACCCGTCCAGGGTCCGGGAGGAGG
>CAZVAX010000051.1:19908-28692 GCA_964625215.1 uncultured Anaerolineaceae bacterium
ACCAAGCCGTTCCGTCCGCGCGAACTGGTGGCGCGCGTGCGCGCCGTGTTGCGCCGCGCCGGGGAAGCGGAACCCGCCGCGAAAGTCCTCAAAGCCGCCGACGTGACCCTCGAGCGCGACACCCGCACTGTGAAAGTCGCGGACAAATTCCTCGACCTGACCCCCTCCGAATTCGACATCCTCGCCGCGCTTATGTCCGCGCCAGGACGCGTCTTTTCGCGCCTCGACCTGCTCGACATCATCCAGGGCGTGCGCTACGAAGGCTACGAACGGACGATAGACACCCACGTCAAAAACCTGCGCGCCAAAATCGAAACCGACACCCGCGACCCGCGCTACATCGAAACCGTCTACGGCGTCGGTTATCGCTTTGCGAGAGAATGAAATCCATCACCCTCAAACTCATCCTCGGATTCTTTGCCATCGGGCTGGTCAGCATCGCCATCATCGTGGCGCTGGCGCGCCAGAACACGCGCGACGAATTCAATCGCTTCGTCGTTGGCGGCCATGGCGAGGATCTCGTCGCTGACCTGGAAAACTACTACCAAATCAACGGCTCGTGGGACGGCGTGCAGGAAGCCTTTTCCCCCGGCGCGCAAACCCCAGGCGAACCGCCCTACCCCTCCTTCACCATCGCTGACGAAAACGGACGCGCCCTCTTCGAGGGCGGCGGATATCACACGGGCGAGGTTATCCCAAATCACGAACTCAAATTCGGCGTTCCGATCACAGACGAAGGCGAAACCGTCGGTATCCTCGTCATGGAAGGCGCGCCCTTCCCCGGCGCCCCGCGCGAGGAGGAATTCATCCAACGCGTCAACCTCCTGTTGCTCTACAGCGGACTCGGCGCGGGTCTCTTCGCGCTGGCGCTTGGCGTCCTGCTCTCGCGCGCCATCGCCCGCCCCATCCGCGAACTCACCCGCGCCACGCACGCCATCGCCCAGGGCGACTACAACCAGCAAGTGAACGTCCATTCGCGCGACGAACTCGGCGAACTAGCGCAAGCCTTCAACAAAATGAGCGCCGAACTTTCCCGCTCCACCAACGCCCGCAAACAAATGACCGCCGACATCGCCCACGAACTCCGCACGCCCCTCAGCCTGATCCTCGGCCACGCCGAAGCTGTCCACGACGGCGTCCTCCAACCCACGCCCGAAAATTTCGAGATCGTCCGCGAAGAGGCAACCCGCCTCGAACACCTCGTCGAAGACCTCCGCATCCTCTCCCTCGCCGACGCCGGCGAACTGACCATCCAGCCTCAAACCATTTCTCCCGCGCGCCTGCTCGAAGAAGTGGCCGCCCTCTACCGTTTCCAAACGCAGACGAAAAACCTGTCCCTCGACCTTGACCTCGCCTCGCCCCTGCCGGACCTCGAAGCGGATCCTGGCCGCCTGACGCAAGTCCTCACCAATATCCTCGACAACGCCATCCGCCACACCCCCGCAGGCGGACTCATCACCCTCGCCGCTTCGCGCGTGACCTCGGGCGGGGTTGCCCTCTCCGTCCGCGACTCCGGCCCGGGCCTCCCCGCCGCCGACCTCGAGCGCATCTTTGACCGCTTCTACCGCGCCGACGAATCCCGCGCCCGCGATCACGGCGGCTCCGGTCTGGGTCTCGCCATCGCCAAATCCATCGTCCAAGCCCACGGCGGGACGATCCGCGCGGAAAGTGAGGAGGGCAAAGGATTGACGATTATCATCACGCTGCCAACATTGGAATCGGGAAGCTCTGCTTCCAGCCGAAAGTAGAACTTTCGGAATCCCTTCTGACAACAAAAACCGCCGAGGACATCTTGCGACATCCTCGGCGGTTTCGACTCAACCCCGAAGGGGTGACAGGATTGTAGAACCGGAAATGTTCGTTCATAACCCCGAAGGGGTGACATTTTCCTCGCCGTTCTTCGCGATCCGTTTCCGTTTTTGCAGGCTCTTCGGCAGAACAATGACCGTCACCAGGAACGCGATCACGCCCAGGTTCTTGGCCAACCCAAACGTCCAGCCGCCTTGCATCTCGCGGCCTTCGGGCCGGAATCCTTCGGGGAAAGCGGGGCGCGCTCCGTCGAAGGCCGCGAGTCCCTCGCCCGATGGAAACGGCCCATCGCCCGGGAGCCCGCTTGGGGTCAGGGAGGAAGCGTTGGCGGTGACGAGCGCGTAGAGTCCGGCCGCGATCAGCGCGGCGAAAGTCAGAATGATTAGAGTTCGTCCGAGGGTTTTCATGCAGTCATATCCTTTTTGGAAAACATCCGTCCGATGGGTTGGAAGACGAAATTTTTAAAGGCGTTGACGATCCAGCCCCAGTGCAGGGCGGTGTGCAAACCTAAAATTAAAAGGGAAAGATTGGCCGACATGTCGTGCAGGCGACGCCAGGCAAAATTGATGGGCAGTTGCAGGCCGAGCGCCGGGACGACATGCTCCGAGATCATCAGGCCCGAAAGCATGATGAGGATACCGTCAATGAACAAGAGCCAGTTCAAAACGTAGTTGAGGCGCGAGCGGCCAGACACGCTCCCCAAAAAGCGACCCGTCACCTGCGCGATCCAGTCCCAACTCAAGAGCAAGTGAAGCAAGATGGTGAGGAACGCGGCGAGCGTCAACCATTCGTGGACGGCAAGCCCGCTGGAACGCGGTTCCATGGCGACCAAAAAGCCGAGGAAAATTGCCAAGTCCAACCACAACTTGAATTTGGTTTGATTACTTGATTTTGTTTGTCCGTCCGTCATACGTTGTCTCCTTTTTTGAAGGCGTATTGTAACGACTGCCTATCCCTTTGGGTGACAAAACCAAGGAAAAAATGTGTGGATTTCGTAAACCGATTTCGATGGGTGAATAGGAACAACATTATCCTACCAATCCTGTCCGAATATATGACAACCCGCAGGGGATTTTAGGCTTTTCATAACTAACCAAACCGGCTTTCGGGGGATAAACTTCATCGAATGGTTCAGCCCGTCACCTTTTTGTGATACTATTCACACAAGGCTGTAAAACAAGTCTCTAGACTTGTTTTACAGCGCCCTGATATTTTCAGGCATCACGCCTGTTCAAAGGAGCATCCATGAGTCGCAAGATCATCACGATAGACGGCAACGAGGCCACCGCTTCGGTTGCCCATCGCGCCAACGAAGTCATTGCCATTTACCCCATCACCCCCTCCTCCGCCATGGGCGAATTCGCGGACGAGTGGTCGGCCAAGCACAAGAAAAATATTTGGGGCACCACGCCGCTCGTCATCGAAATGCAATCCGAAGGCGGCGCGGCGGGAACCGTCCACGGCGCGCTGCAAACCGGCGCGCTCACCACCACCTTCACCGCCTCGCAGGGACTCTTGCTGATGATCCCCAACATGTACAAGATCGCCGGCGAGCTCACCAGCGCGGTCTTCCACGTGGCGGCGCGCGCCATCGCCGCGCACGCCCTCTCCATCTTCGGCGACCACCAGGATGTGATGGCTGTCCGCCAAACGGGTTGGGCCATGCTCTCCTCCGGTTCGGTGCAAGAAGCGCACGACTTCGCCCTCATCGCCCAGGCCGCGACCCTGAAAGCGCGCGTCCCCTTCCTGCACTTCTTCGACGGCTTCCGCACCTCCCACGAGGTGACCAAGATCGAGGAACTGACCGACGACGACCTGCGCCTCATGCTGGACCCCGAGCTGGTCGCGGCGCATCGGGCGCGCGCCCTCTCCCCGGAGCGACCCGTGCTGCGCGGCACCGCGCAGAATCCCGATGTCTATTTCCAAATGCGCGAGGCGGTCAACCCGTTCTACTCCGCCGTCCCCGGGATCACCCAAGAGGCAATGGACAAATTCGCCAAGTTGGTCGGACGCCAATATCACCTGTTCGACTACATCGGTCATCCCGAAGCCGAACGCGTCGTCATCCTGATGGGCTCCGGCGGCGAGACTGCCGAAGAGACGGTCAACTTCCTCGCGGCGAAAGGCGAGAAGGTCGGCGTGGTGCGCGTGCGGTTGTACCGCCCGTTCTCGATTGAGCATTTCATCAAGGCGTTGCCGAAGACGGTCAAATCTGTCGTTGTGTTGGATCGGACGAAGGAACCCGGCGCGTCGGGCGAGCCGCTTTATATGGACATCGTCGAGGCGTTGGTCGAAAGTCAAAAGTCGAATGTCAAAGTCATCGGCGGACGATATGGACTTTCATCCAAAGAGTTTACGCCCGCGATGGTCAAGGCCACGCTGGATGAGTTGAAAAAGGCCGAACCCAAGAATCACTTCACCGTCGGCATCACCGACGATGTGGCCCACACCAGCCTCGACGTGGACGCCTCCTTCTCCATCGAACCGGAGGAGACCGTCCGCTGCGTGTTCTTCGGCCTCGGCTCGGACGGCACCGTGGGCGCGAACAAGAACTCAATCAAGATCATCGGCGAAGAGACGAACAACTTCGCGCAAGGATATTTCTATTACGACTCGAAGAAGTCCGGCACGGTCACCATGTCGCATTTGCGCTTCGGGCCGAAGCCGGTGCGCGCCCCGTATTTGATCGAGAAGAACCAGGCCAATTTCGTGGCCTGCCACCAGTTCACCTTCCTCGAGCGCGTGGACATGCTCAAGTACGCCAAAGAGGGCGCGGTCTTTTTGCTCAACAGCCTCTACGGTCCCGACCAGGTGTGGGACAACCTGCCGGTGGAAGTGCAAAAAGAAATCCAACAGAAGAAACTCAAGTTCTACGTCATCAACGGCTACGATGTGGCCGAGAAAACCGGCATGGGCGGACGCATGAACACCATCATGCAGACCGCGTTCTTCGCCATCAGCGGCATCCTGCCGCGCGAGGCCGCCATCGCCGAGATCAAGCACAGCATCGAGAAGACCTACGGCAAGCGCGGCGAGGCTGTCGTCAAGCAGAACTTCGAGGCGGTGGACGCGACCATCGCGCAGTTGTTCGAGGTCAAGGTTCCGGGGGCGATCACGTCCGAAACGACGCGCCGCCTCCCGGTCCCGCGTGAAGCGCCCGAGTTCGTGCGCGAGGTCCTCGGGTCCATGCTCGATTTCCGCGGCGACGATATCCCCGTCTCCGCCTTCCCGATTGACGGCACGTTCCCCACCGCGACGACGCAGTGGGAAAAGCGCAACCTCGCGCTCGACATCCCGGTGTGGGAACCCGACCTGTGTATCCAATGCGGCAAGTGCGTGTTTGTCTGTCCGCACGCGGTCATCCGGCATAAAGTGTACGATGAAAAAGCGCTGGCTGACGCGCCAGAGACGTTCAAACACATGCCCGCCAAGTTCAAGGAATTTTCGACCGGCATGGCTTATACCGTGCAGGTCGCGCCGGAGGATTGCACCGGTTGTACCTTGTGCGTGGATGTCTGCCCCGCGAAGGATAAGAAACAGGTTGGACGCAAGGCGCTCAACATGGCGCCGCAACCGGCTCTGCGCGAGCCCGAAGCCAAGAACTGGGACTTCTTCCTGTCCATCCCGGATCTGGATCGGAAGTTGATCAACCCCAGCACGATCAAAAATTCGCAACTGCTTCGTCCGCTGTTTGAATTCAGCGGCGCGTGCTCAGGTTGCGGCGAAACGCCCTACGTGAAACTCGTCTCGCAACTGTTCGGCGACCGCGCCATCGTGGCGAACGCCACGGGTTGCTCCTCCATCTACGGTGGCAACCTGCCCACCACCCCGTGGGCCGTCGACGCCAACGGGCGCGGCCCGGCTTGGTCGAACTCGCTCTTTGAAGACAACGCTGAGTTCGGTCTCGGTATGCGTCTCACGCTCGACAAGCAAAACGAATACGCGCGTGAACTACTCAAGGCCCTCAGCGCCGAGATCGGACAGGAGCTGGTAGACGGACTCATCAACGCCGATCAAACCAGCGAAGCCGGAATCTACGAACAACGCGAACGCGTCGCAAGCCTGAAAGCAAAACTGGAAAAGAGCAAGGAAGCCCGCGCGAAGGAATTGATCAGCGTAGCGGATAGCCTCGTGAAAAAATCCGTGTGGATCATGGGCGGCGACGGCTGGGCCTACGACATCGGCTACGGCGGCCTCGACCACGTACTCGCCAGCGGACGCAACGTCAACGTGCTGGTGCTGGACACCGAGGTCTACTCCAATACCGGCGGCCAAGCCAGCAAGTCCACCCCGATGGCGGCGGTCGCCAAGTTCGCCATGAGCGGCAAGGGACTGCCGAAGAAGGACCTCGGCCTGATTGCCATGGCCTATGGCTACGTTTATGTGGCGCGCGTCGCGATGGGCTTCAACGATCAGCAGACCCTGCGCGCCATCATTGACGCCGAGTCCTACGACGGCCCCTCGCTGGTGATCGCCTACAGTCACTGCATCAACCACGGCTACGACATGGCGCGCGGCCTGCAGCAACAAAAGCTCGCCGTTCAATCGGGCGCGTGGCCGGTCTATCGCTACGATCCGCGCCTGGCGCTGGCGGGAAAGAATCCGCTGGAGATCGAATGCAAAGAGCCGACCGTCAGTTGGCAGGATTACGCCTACAACGAGACGCGTTACAAAATGCTTACGCTCAGCGACGAAGAACGCGCCGAAACGCTAAGCAAAAAAGCCAGCCAGGGAATCAAAAACCGCTGGGAACTCTATCAGCAAATGGCCGCCATGCACTACAACGGCGACAAGCAGAACCAGTAAAACAAGTCTACAGACTTGTTCTACACGCGGCAAACAAGGAAAACGCCATGGACATCTCAACAACCTATCTCGGCCTGAAACTGAAGAATCCCCTCGTCGCATCCGCTTCGCCCATGTCGAAAAAAATGGAGCGCGTCAAACGCATGGAAGAAATGGGCATCGCGGCGGTGGTCATGCACTCGCTGTTCGAGGAGCAGATCATCCACGAGAGCCTCGAACTCGATCACTTCCTCACCCGCCACTCCAACTCCTCCGCCGAAGCCCTCTCCTACCTCCCCGACGTGGGAACGTACGCGCTCACGCCCGAAAAATATCTCAACCATGTCTCCGACTTGAAGAAGGCCGTGACGATTCCGATCATCGGAAGTTTGAACGGCGTCTCCAAAGGCGGATGGGTGCGCTACGCCCGTCTCATCCAGGACGCCGGGGCGGACGCGCTCGAACTGAACCTTTACTACATCCCAACCGACCCGGCCCTTTCCGCCTCCGACATCGAATCGGCCCAAGCCGATCTGGTCGCGGATGTGGCGGCGAATATTTCCATTCCGCTGGCGGTGAAACTCAGCCCGTACTACACCTCCCTGCCGCACTTCGCCGTTCAGTTGGTCCGGGCCGGCGCGAAGGGCTTGGTCATCTTCAACCGCTTCTACCAACCCGACTTCGATCTCGAACAACTGGAAGTCGTCCACAACCTCGACCTCTCCACCTCCGCCGACCTGCGCCTGCCCCTCCGTTGGGTCTCCATCCTGCACGGCAACGTCAACGCCGACCTGGCCCTCACCAGCGGCGTCCACTCCGCGCAGGATATTCTCAAAGCCATGATGGCCGGAGCCAAGGTCGCGATGATGGCATCGAACCTGCTTCACAACGGCGAGCGCATCATCCCATCCATGCTCAATGAACTTGCCTGGTGGATGCAGACACACGAATATGAATCCATCGAACAAATGCAGGGCAGTATGAGCCGGCAGTCTGTAGCCGAGCCTGCGGCCTTCGAGCGGGCAAACTACATGCGAGTGCTCAACTCCTGGCGCGAACTCCCCTAGAAACCAAAAGACCCCCGCAAGGGGGTCCATGTTTTGGTCGCAAAAAGCGGATGGCTATTCGACAGGAGCGGCTTCTGCCTGCTTGCGTTGACGAAACGTGATGCGTCCGCGCGACAGGTCATACGGCGACATTTCCACCGCCACCCGGTCACCCAACAGGATGCGAATGTAATACTTGCGCATCTTGCCAGAAAGATAAGCCAGCACCTCGTGTCCATTATCGAGCCGGACGCGGAACTGGGTGCCGGGCAGGGCCTCGATCACCACCCCGTCCATTTTGATCTTGCCTTCATCCTTCGCCATAAACGCCTCCTGAACTCATCCAGTCTATTCCACTTCCTTAAACTGGCGCCGCTTGATGCGGCGAATGGCCTTCTTCTTTTCCATGCGGCGCTGTTCGCTCTTGGAGACGAACCAGCGTTTGCGGCGAACCGTGCTTAAAACACCGCTCTTCACAACTTTCTTACGAAAGCGTTTAAGCAGGGAATCCTGTGATTCACCCGAGCGTAAATTTACGACTGCCAAAACAATTCACCTCCTTCCGCATGGAAGATGAGTTCTGCCAAGAGAAAACCCCTTGGCCTACGCACAGCCAAGGGGCAAGCATTGAAACGGACCTACGAAATTGATCGGCTGATCATTCCATCGGGACGGTTGCATCTCCTCGACATGTGCTAACTTCGGGACGGCGAACCGCCCCATCAACAAAACCTGCGGGCGGGATTATACCGCGCGACAGGGCGCTTGTAAATGAAAAGCCCCTTGGCAATGACCTACTCTCCCAGGAGGTCGCCCTCCAAGTACCATCGGCGCTGACGGGCTTAACTTCCGGGTTCGGGATGTTACCGGGTGTACCCCCGTCGCTCAAATCACCAAGGGACCTTTTCACAAGGTTAGGTTGAATAGTAATCTGGATGTAGTTGAAAAAGTACCAAGTTCTCCGCACCACGGGATTAGCCCTCGACCATTAGTACGACTTAGCTAAACACATTACTATGCTTACACTTGTCGCCTATATAACAGGTAGTCTACCTGTGGTCTTACTCCATTAACTGGATGAGGGATATAATCTTGAGGCGAGTTTCCCACTTAGATGCTTTCAGCGGTTATCTCTGCCAGACAT
>CAZVAX010000052.1:0-28478 GCA_964625215.1 uncultured Anaerolineaceae bacterium
TCTCGTAGTACGATTCGAAGTCTCGTAGTAATACGAAATCTCGTTGTAATACTAGCTAAGGATCAAGATGCGGCCAGGTCATTGGCAAATGTTTTGGAGGAAATCACAGGTGAAAAACCTACACTTGCTATCTCCAACATGCCTGATGATATGGATGAGGCAACCAAAGAAATATCAGCTTTTCGCAATAGCAAGAAAAAATGGATTGTTGCTGTAAAAATGGTTTCGGAGGGTGTGGATATCAAAAGATTGCAGGTCATGGTTTATGCAACTAATACTCTTACACGCACATTCTTTCGCCAAGCAGTAGGTCGTGTAATTCGTTGGGACAATAAGTGGAATAATCTTGATGTCGATCAAACGGCTTGGTGCTATGCCCCGCAAGACCCAAAGCTCGTACAACATATGAAAGAGATCGAGAAGGAAATTACGGATATCATCCGATTATCCATAGAAAGTAATGAGAGTGCTCCTAAAGATGGGCAATTCCCAATAAATTTTTGGGAATTTATCGATGCTGACAACGCCGCTGAAGCTATTCAGGTTTTTTCAAGTGAGGAGTTCACACCTATAGAACTATTGAGAGCAGAAGCTATATTTTCAGACATGCCTGGCTTTGAGCGCCTTCCTTCCGCATATAAGGCATACGCGATCAGAAGTGGCTTATTGTATAAACGATTGGCCGATATGCACCAAGATGGTATTGTTCCAGATATACAGCCCGTTCAATCAACAGAAGTTTCTAATTTCATAGTTCCCACCCCGAAGAAAAGTAAAAAAGAGCAAAGCAATCAATTGCGTTCAACATTAAGATCAGCAGTTGGACGACTTGTTTATGCATGTCAAGGGTCTGGCATAGTCATACCAGGTGAGAACCCATATCAGACTGTTAATATGGCTTGGATCAGACAGAGAGGAAAAGGCCATAATGAAGCTACTATCGAAGAATTACATTCAAAAATCGACTGGGTTATGAATTTGACGAAACGTGCTCTCAATGGTGACCACAGTATAGTTCACGAACTACAAGTAAGGAGGCCGTATGGCTAACAGCAATCCCCTACAGAATGGTCGTCAAGTTGATTTGCTCTATCGTTGGTTGCGTGAAGATGTTTCTGAACAAATGCCCAACCTTATAAAGAAAGTGATAGCGAATGGGATGTGGCAAATTCATCAATTTGAACGGACAGGTGAAATATATCGTTTCGAGGACTTCATAGAGTTTGTTGAAACTGAACCACCAAGCGGACTTGGAAGCAGCATTAAACAGTTGCTTTATGTATGTCGCGATGATAAAGAAGCATTAGATATGATAGACCAAGTAATGAAGGATCCCGTAGGGAAACCAAAAACTTTAAGCTCAATACGCGCTAGGCCAACTCGCGAACAAAAAATTCTTACAGGCCCAGCAAGGTCAGCAATTCAAAGGGGGTTGCGAATTTTGAGAGAAAAGGCTAAGAGCAATTCCGAGATAGCAAAATTACGGGACAAGGTATTATCAGGTGACATGACTGTAAATGCGGCGCTTATTGAAGCCGGCTTGCGCGTTCCAAGAACTTCGATTCCCATCGGAGATGTTGAAACAACCGCAAAAACGTTAAGAAGAATATTTACTGGAAAAGACTTAACAACATTGATTGCTAAACTGAAAACAAAGTAAGTAAACTCGAAAATGAAAACTCGGAGGGGATGAGTCCCCGAACTTTTGTTGAGCAGAGGGTTTGGGTTATAATTTCTCCATCAGAAAGCGAGTGAACCATGCAAGCAACCATTAATGTTCCTCTGTCTACAGAAGTGCGATCCGCGTTGGAGGATATAACGCGCAAGGAAGGCATTCGCGCGGAAGAGGTAATCAACGAAGCCATTCGCGAATACCTGTTTTTCCGCAGGTTGAAATTATTGCGTGAGCGCTTATCCGCCCTGGCGCAGGGGATGGGAATTTCCAGTGATGAGGATGTTTTCAACCTGGTGTCATGAGAGTCCTGCTGGATACCAATGTCTTGATCGCCGCTTTCATCACACATGGGACATGCAGTGATTTATTCGAACATTGCATTCGCCAGCACGAGATTGTCACTTCTAAATTCATTTTGGGGGAACTGGAAGGTCATCTCCGCAAAAAATTCAAATTTCCGGAAGCCGATGTGCGCGAGGTCATGGATATTTTGAATGGCGCCGGAAGAATCGTTGACCCAGTTTCGCTCAAAAAGGCGGTATGTCGTGACCCGGATGACGATATGGTTCTGGCTACGGCATTATCGGGAAATGTGGATTGCATTGTTTCAGGGGATAAAGATTTAACTGTTTTGAAAATATTTGAGAATATCCCCATCTTAAAGCCAGCGGAATTTTCAGCATTTGAAGCCAGTAGGAAATAAAAACCTGGAGGCGCAGCGTCTCCAGGTTTTGTTTTTAGGTGGGTGAATATCCTGTCATCCCTTCGGGATTTTACGCGACCAACTTCCTCAACTCTTCCTCTCCGATGATCTTCACTCCCAACCCTTTCGCCTTCTCGAACTTCGACCCCGGATTCTCGCCGAGGACGAGGTAACTCGTTTTCTTGCTGACCGAATCCGTGACCTTGCCGCTGTTGGCCTCGATGAACTCCTTCGCCTCGTCGCGTGACCATGCCGGGAGCGTGCCGGTGATCACGAAGGTGAGTCCCGCCAACTTCGCTGATGACTGATCACTGCTTACTGACCGCGAAACGTGAACACTTGGCCAAACCCCCGCCTTCTTCAACTTCGCCAGCACTTTTCGATTCGCCTCGCGCCCGAACCAATCCACAATTCCCTCGGCGATGTTGGGACCGATTCTCTCGACGGTTTGCAGGTCTTCAGCGGAGGCTTTCGCCAGCGCGTCGAGACTTCCAAACGCGCGCGCCAAGTCCCCCGCGCTGACCTCGCCCACGCCGTGGATTCCCAGCGCGGCGATCAAACGGTTCAGCGGACGCTTGGATGATTCCGCGATGGAGGCCAGCAGATTGTCCGCGAGTTTGCCGGGCGGTTCTTTTTCGGTCTTGCGATCCTTCTTGGTGACCGACTCGAGAATGTCTTCGCGGCTCAACGTGAAAATGTCCGCCACATCTTTGACCTTGCCCGCCTCGATCAACTTCTCGACGATCTTCGTCCCCATCCCGACGATGTCCATCGCGCCGCGCGAGACGAAATGCTCCACATTCCGCACCAACTGCGCCGGGCAGGCCGCGTTGACGCAGTACCAGGCCACCTCGCCCTCGAAATGCTCCACAGCCTGTCCGCAATCGGGACAGGTCTTCGGCGGCTGGTAGGTTTTCTCCTTCCCCGTGCGCGCGTCCACCACCGGGCCGATGACATAGGGAATCACCTCCCCGGCGCGCTTGACCAGCACGCGGTCGCCGACACGGATGTCCTTTTCGGAGATGTAGTCGAAGTTGTGCAGGGTGGCGCGCTCCACGATCACGCCGCCGATCTCGACGGCTTTGAGCATGGCGTAGGGAGTCAGCACCCCGGTCCGCCCGACGGCGACGCCGATGTCTTCGAGCGTGGTTGTCACTTCGCGGGCCGGGAATTTGAAAGCGACCGCGCCGCGCGGGTCTTTGCCCACGAAGCCGAGTTCCGCCGCGAGAGTCAGGTCGTCAATTTTGATGACCATCCCGTCGGCCTCGTAGGGCAGTTCGTCGCGTTTCTTGTCCCAGGTTTCGGTGTAGGCGATGGCGGACTCTAGGTCATCGAAGCGCCGCGCCACGTCCGTGACGGGGAAGCCGAGGGCTTTGAGATATTCCAAAATTTCCCATTGACTGGTCGGAACCTTGCCGCCCTCGGAATAAACGATCTGATACACCAGCAACGTGATCGGACGCGAAGCCGTCAGCGCGGGGTCGAGTTGGCGCAACGATCCCGCCGCCGTGTTGCGCGGATTGAGATACGTCTTCTCGCCCGCCTCCTCCAACTTGCGATTCAACTCCTCGAACTCTTTATTTGGAATAAAGGCTTCGCCGCGCACAACCAAATACGTCGGAGGTCGAAGGTCAAAGGTCGCCGACTTTCGACTTTCGACCTCCGACATCTCAACCGGAATTCGCAGCGGAATCGCTCGCACCGTCCTCAAATTACTCGTAATATCCTCGCCCACCTCGCCATCGCCGCGCGTCGCGCCCTGAACGAAAATTCCGTCGCGGTAGTGCAGGACGACCGAAAGACCGTCTATCTTCGGCTCGACCACGAATCGGGCGCGCTCCACGCGGTCGTCAATTTTTGTGACGCGCTCCAACCAGGCGCGCGCGTCGTCCGCGCCGAACGCGTTGGCGAGAGAAAGAATCGGCGCGGGGTGGCGTACCTTCTCGAAGCGTTCGGCGGGACCCGCCCCGGTGCGCTGGGTCGGCGAGTCGGGAGTCACCCAGGCCGGGTGGTCGGCTTCGAGGCGTTTGAGTTCGTTGTAGAGTCGGTCGTATTCCGCGTCGCTGATGACGGGCGCGTCGAGAACGTGGTAGCGGTAAATGTGGAAGTTGACTTCCTGCTTGAGTTGTTCGTAGCGCGATTTTGTGTCCATGCCGCGATTATAGTCCAATGGCGAAGCCTACGGCGTCCCGCCATGACGAGCGAATGACCTATCCCGAATTCACGTTTCTTTAATTGCAAGGGGGCTTATCAGAGGTTTGACGCCGCTTTTGTTTCCAAGTAAACTTTGGGTATGGGTTCCGGCTTAAGTTCTTTCGATCTGCTCGGCGATATTCCCGCAAGCCAGCGGACTTTGATGCGCCTGTTCCTGCGACGCGTGCGTTTGACCGCCGAGGAACTGGATGTGGCTGTGACCGAATTGCCGGAAGAAAAACGGCTAACCCCCGATGCGTTGAGGGAATCCATGGTTGCTCTCACGGAGCGAGGCTGGGTCAAACGGGCGGAAGAGAACGGGCAGGTTGTTTATTCGGTTCAACAGATTCGATGACCTCTCCCTCCTGAATTTGGCAACGAGATCCCGAAGAAACGCTTCGGGATCTTTTATTTCCAACGGCGGAACATTCTGTGTTCTTTTCTTAAATCGCTCGAAGACGCGCCAACACTTCGGCGCGCAACGCCATCACATCCGTCTCCTCGGGGGCGATGAACATCCCGCCAAATTCGCCCGCCTGAATCGTGGAGGTGACGGTCACCACCAGGCCGCGCGTCCCGCCTTTGGGCAGGAGCAAATCATCCAAGGCGGCGAGTAATTGCGATGCATCCTGAATGCCGTGGCAATGGATGGCGTTGCTGCTCAAAACAACCACGCGCGATAGATAGTTCGCGCCGAAGGTGGCGGTCGCAAATTCATGGACGTAAGTCCCGCCGGTGCGGCGGGCGTTGATCTCCAGGAACCACAATTTTCCCTCATCGTCTACCACGCAATCCAGGTCGAAGGCGCCGGCGTAACCGGCGGCCTGGAGTTCGCGCGCCACTTTCAAACCGCTTTTTTCCAGCGCGGGATACCACGATGAGCGAATGATTTCGCGTCCGATCAGCACCCCAGCGAAGCGTCCAAATTGTTCGAAGATTTGTCCGGAGAGATAGGTGACGAACGGTTCGCCCTGGCCGAGGGGCGGAACGAAAAATTCGAGCGATGGGGAGACGCCTTGCGCGGAGGGGATGAACTTCTCCACCAGGATCAGGTCGTCTTTAAGGAAGGAATCCTCCTGCAACCGCTTCAATACGGACCCATTATCGGGCGCGCTCGGATCGAAGATCATGTGTCCGATGCCGCTCTCGCCCTCGTCCGCTTTGACCACGCAGGGCCAGCCGCGATCCAAGAACCAGGTCACCACCTCGGCGGCCTGGGTGATGTTGCGACAAATGAATCCCGGCGGTAAAGGCGCCTCGTCTCCCAGCCAGTACGACACCAGGGCGCGGAATCCGGATTTGGTGTCGGCATAGTTGCGAAGCCAGAGGGAATCGCGGTGGGGGCTTTCGGGCAGTTGGACGGTGAGGCCGTATTGGCGGGTGAGCGCGTCGGCCAGTTCGAAGAATTCCTGGGTGGCGGCGTAGGGGATAAGTTGGATGGTCCGTTTGGGGCCGGCGTGATCCACGATGCGCTGCAGCAGGTTTGGGTCACGCGCGATATCGAGGCTGAGTTGGTGGGTGGGGGACGGGGGAGAGAGAAGGTCAGTTTGGTTGTATCCCCAGCGGTCACAAATCTCCCGCGCGCCCGGCGCGGGAGCGGTGGTGAAAAGCAGTTTGGAGTGTCCCAGCCAGAACAGCCCCCGGTCGCCGCGGTATTTTCGTTTTTCGAAAATATCCGGATCGTTGGAGCGTTTTAAGAACGGGTAAAAGGTTTCCAGGTTGTTGTATAGGGCGACGATGGGTACGTCGGCGGCTGGCAGTGTCATGGCGAGGATGTGTTATGCGCTTTCGTCGTCTATGCGTTGACGCATTTCGCGCGCTTTCTTTTGCAGGTCACGGAAGAACTCGGTGTCGGCGATCTCGCTCACCTGGGCTTTGCGCTTGGTGTCATCAATTTCGATTTTGAGGGCTTCCACCTGTTTGCGCAGGGTTTGTTCACGTTGATAGACCTTGCTGGTCATGATCATGAATACGTCGGCCAGGGTGCCGATTTCATCGCTGACGCGCCCGCCCGGTTTGACTTCGGTCAAGTCTTGGGAGTAATCGCCTTCGCCGATGCGGGCCGCCGCGACTGTCAGGGTGCTGATGGGGCGGGTGAGGGTGCGCGAGACCCAGAAGACGAGAATAAAGAGGCCGAGGTAGGTGATGACAAAGGCGGCAAAGACGCGGTCGCGGATGGCGCCTTGCACCTGGTAAACGTAATCGGCTTCAAAGTCCACGCCCATCGCGCCGACCGAGTTTCCGTTCGCGTCCAGGATGGGTTGGTAGGCGGAAACCCAACTGCCGAAGTCGTCGGTGTAGGGTGTGAATTCATCATTGTCGTCGAGGCGCTTGGTGAGTTCGTTCAGGCCGTTATACGATCGTTTGCTGGAGCGGGTGAACATGAAAGGCGCGGCTTTGGAGGGATCGTAGCGCGCCCAGAGGTCGGCCACGTAGGTGAGCCGTTGTTCGCCTTCGGCCTTGATAAAAATATAGGGCCAGGCGCGCGGTTCAATATCGTGGATGACTTGTAATTGATCCATCAGTTTCTGGTAGCGTTCATCCTCGGAGAATCCCACCTGGGCGGCTTGGCCGAATTTTTGGGAGGCATACTCGCGCAGTTGGACGGCGTCGGGGCTTTCCTCTTCTTCAGCGTTGGCTACGGCCAGCCAGGCCTCGCCCGCCTCGTTGGGTTTGCCCGGATCGGCGGCGAGGGAGGTGAGTAAGTCGGGATTGATGGAACGCGTCGCGCCGTCGAGGGTGTCGAGCAGGTCGGCTTGGATGCGATTGAGGGCTTGCTCGGTGGCAAAGGTGTAGAACCAATAAAAGGCGATGGCAAAGACGATGCTGAATAGGAGGGTGAATCCGACAAGGAGTTTCCAGCGCAGGCTGATGAAAACCGGCTCACGCGGCTGGGTCTTGACGGTTTTTACATCTTCGGTGGCGGAAGTAGGGTTCATTCCATTTCTCCTTGGTAATCGAGCAAGCGCGCCGCGGTTAGAGCTCTCCCAAACGATCCAGAATGGAGTCGTTGGCGCGTTGGCGTCGTTTGAGACGCCAGTTGAGCAGGCTGGTGTCGTAGGTGGCGCGCATGCGGAAAGTGGCCCACACCGCTACGATCGCGCCGACCAGGGCCAGCGTCATGTAGACGAGGTGCAGGTCGCGGTCGAGCCACAGGCTGATCAGCACGACGGTTCCGGTGAGGAGACAGGCGAGAATGGTTCCAATGGCCGGCAGGTAACTGTCGTTGAACGTGCTCACCCGCCCGCGCCGTTCCTCTGGAACGAGGGCCTGGAATGATTTGCGCGCCGAGTCGTCCACGGTCTCGCGCATCAATTTGACGGTGAGCATGCCCATCGAGGCGGCAATCAGACCGGCGGAGAAGATCATGCCGCCGGAGGCCAGCACGGCCACGATGGGGAAGAAGAAGAACACGTTTTTCAACTGCATGCCTTTGATGAGCCGGCTGGTAAGGAAGGTCTGCACAAAGAAGGAGATCAGCGTTGCGGCGAGACGATAGATGCTGTAGAAATTTTGGTAGGCGGTTTGGCCGATGAAGATGCTATCGGTCACCACGAGGAAGCGGAATTCGATGATGGTGTCGGCGATGGCGAGGCCCAGGATGGCGATCATGAGATAACGGAAGGAGGCAACGTCGCGCACAAAGCCCCAGCCTTCGGAAAAGGTCTCGCTCATGGTCTCGATCTTTTGGACGGTGCGCCGCAAGGCGACGTTGCGCATGCTTATGACCACGAGGATGTATCCCACAGCATAGATGAGCGCGTTGAAGATCAGGATGTCTTCATTCTGCGCGCCGATAGCGGAGAAGAGGCTGGGGGAAATGTAGGCGATGCCGATTCCGGCGAGTTTACCAACGAAACTCCAACTGGCGATCAGCGGAAAGAGCCGCTGTACCTGGGAGAAACTGAACACATCGTTTGCCAGCACCCAAAAGGTGATGGGAAACAGGACCAGTTGCTGTTCGGCCACCAGGTACATGGCGGAATAGTTCAACCAGCCCAGGTCGCTGAACACGAACATCAGGCGCAGGCCCACGAACACGGCCGCGAAGGAAAGCGTGATGCCGCTCATGAGTCTGATGCGGTTGAAGCGGTCCACGATCAGACTTTGCAGTCCGGCCACCACCAGGATCAGGGTGTAGTCCACCAGCAGCACCAGCAACATTTCGTTGACACTGCTACTATTAAGAAAGCCGCTGACCGCTACGATGCCCGAAACCTGCCGCGCCAGGGAATTGCCAAACAACAAAAAGCCGAGAGAGAAGACCAACATTCCCTCGCCCGGCTGTAATCGAAATATGCGTAGTAAAAAATTGCTCATTGGCTTATAGGTGTGTTATTGCCTGGGGATTTCCCAGGCAATAACGAGGCAAGCATGAACTGGTTTTGTGGTTGCGCCCGGAGCGGGGTCATGCTTCCAATTGGGCGACGATCTGTCTCAATCCTTGCGCGACGGCGTGATCCGGATATCGCAGGGAGAAGATGCCGGAACTCGCCAGCACCATCATTTCATCCGAGTGAGGCAGGATGGCGGCCACTTGGCATTGATAAGAGTCTTCTACGCGACGGCGCACGTCATCGAGGTCGAGGCTGGAGGGCGCCTTGTTGACCACCAGCATTAATTTGGGAACATCCAGTTTACGCGCCACATCCACGGTGACGGCAGTGCCTTGGTAATCCTGCTGGTCGGGGCGCATGATGATGATGAGCGCGTCCGAAATGGCGATGGAGAGAAGCGTTTCCTCGTTCAGGCCCGGATGCGTGTCAATGATCAGGTAATCGAGTTTGAGGTCTTTCACCAAGGCCCGGAAGCCGTCGTTGAGCAGGCCTACGTCATAGCCTTCGCGCAGAACGCGGGCGATCTCGCCAGCCTTGATGCTGGAGGGGATGAGGAAGATCTGTCCTTTGATTTCGGCTCCCACGCGGCCGCTCACATCGTGGGCGCAGTCTTTGATCTCGCATTTGCCCCACAGATAATCGTTTAGCGAGTGGCGCATCTCGGAATCATCGAGATTGAACAAGATGTGAATTCCGGGGGATTGAATATCGGTGTCCACCACCCCCACCCGGTATCCCTTTTGAGCGAGCAAAGTGGACACGTTGGCCGATGTGTTGGATTTTCCCGTGCCGCCGCGGAAGGAATGTATCGAAACGATTTTGGACATGTAGGCTCTCCGTTCCTGATGAGGTCAGGCCTATTATAAGGCCGTTAAGTGTACACCGTCAATTTGAAAGGCGTTGTCAATCTTCCTTCAATTTTACCCGCATAATGCCCCATTTTGGGGTTTTATGTTATAGTTATATTGACGGTTGCAGACAGCCTCTCCTGCGACCCGTTTTTTATCCCATCCCCCACTAATTGAACAGAAACCGCCTCCATGTTCTCCCAACCCGCGGCAAGCGATGAGCGCCTGATCCAACGCTTCAAACAAGGCGATTTGGATGCGTTCACATCGCTGTATGAACGCTACGCGCCGCGTGTGCTCAACCGGGTGCGATACGTCGTGCCGGAAGCCGATATTGAAGATGTTACGCAAGAAGTATTCATCGCCGCGTTGAAATCCCTGGATTCGTTTCGCGGCGAGTCGCTTTTTAGTACCTGGCTTCGTACGTTAACAAACTATAAAGTCGCCGAGTACTATCGTAGAAGGAACCGAAAACAAGACCCTCACGAGGCGCCCATCGCCGAGGCGGAAGACCTGCCCGATGCAGGCGACGGCGTCGTTTTGGAAGACCGTATTGCCATGCGGAGCGCCCTGCTTTCCCTGCCGGAAAAATACCGCGATGTCATTCTGATGCGGTTTTCAGAAGAGATGCGCTTCGAGGATATCGCCGCCTCCCTGGGCGCCAACCTGGAGGCGACCAAGTCCCTCTTCCGGCGCGCCGTGGCGGCGCTTCGCAAAACACTGGAAAAATCAACATGACCAGAAATAACCAACCCAACAATCGAGACGAATGGCTGGCGTCCTTTACCGACCAGGTTCTGGTCGGGCAGACGGATGTTCTGCCTGTGGACGGCTCCGATCCTGAGATGCGCGCGCTTACAGACACCATCCTGCGACTCAAAAACGCCTACCCAAAGCGTGAGCCGGATCCCGCCTCGTTGAAACGGATCCATGCCGGGGTCATGGCCAGGTGGCGTAGCGAACAGGAAAAGAAGGCGCGTTGGCCCAACATCCTGCGCTTCGACTGGCTCGCCCAGTTCATGCGTCCGCGCTTCGCTATGGCCCTGGCTGTGGTTGTGGTCATCGGCATCTTGATTGTAGCCGCTCCCTACCTAACCAACGGCGGCGACCTCCCCGGCGCGGCCGGATCAGACTCCCAAGCCAGTTTCCTCCTCTGGATTTTGCTGGCCATTCTGGTCGCGGTCGTCATCTGGTTGACCCGCCGGAAATCGTAGCGCCCTCCTCCGGGTGGGCGGTTTGACGCGGACCGGAAACGAAGGGGCGCATCGCGCTGTCCTTCACCTCCAACCGCGACGGCAACCTGAACATTTTCAGGTCGCCTGGATGGGAGGAACCGTGATCAATCTCACTGTTGCTCCGGCTTCGGACAAATGGTCGGAGTGGTCGCCGGCCAAAGAGACAGGCTCGCGCGGTCATTAACCCAAATGGGATCGCGCTGAGGCGACAACGATTTCTCCGCTGTCGCCTCAGTCCATTTTTCTGGTTGCGGTTCGATACCAAATAAGGTATTATCTCCCCCATGGCTTGGATTACCTCGAACGCTGTTTTGATCGTCTCCCTGGTGGTCGCGTTCGCCATTCCCTGCGTTTACTTGTACTTTGGGGTGTACCAGCGCGACTTCTTTCAGACCAGCAACACCAGCCTGATGCTGTATTGTTTTTTGTGGGGAGCCGTGGCGTATGTTCTCGCCGCCCAAATCAACTCCACCGCGCTCAATAACTTTTGGATCTCGCGTGACAACCTGGTGAGATATTGGGCTCCCATTCTGGAGGAGATCCTCAAGGGCGCCATTTTGATCTACCTCGTTCGCCGCGCCGACTTCACCTACTTTGTGGATGGGGCCATCTACGGATTCACAACCGGCATCGGTTTCGCCGTTTTCGAAAACATGGAATATGTGTTCGGCCACCCGAACGCCGCCCTGGGACTTGCGTTGGCGCGCGTCTTCTCCACCAACCTGATTCACGCCACCGCCTGCGGTTCGATTGGAATCGCCCTGGGGTACTCGCGCTTTGAACAGGCTGGCTCCAGGCGGCGCAACGTGATTCTACTCGTGAGCGCGCTGATGGCAATGAGCCTGCACATGGCTTTCAACAACATGGTTGATCGCGGCGCGCCCATTTTCTTGGCTTTTGTGGTTGGATTGTCGGGTTTTGGCTTTATTATCTATGTCATTTTGCGCGGCATGAAGGAATTGCAGTTGTGGGTCAACGAGGAATTGCAGCAGGAACAGGCCGTCACGGTCAACGAAGCCTCCATCATCAATGAGTTCGAACGCGTGGATAAGATCTTGGCGCCGTTTGCCAGGCGCTTCGGTCCGCAGAAAGCCGCTCTGGCGCGCGAAATGCTCTTGTGGCAGGCGCAATTGGGCATCGAAAGGAAAAAGGCCGAAAAGCACCAGGATGAAAAGATGCGACGCGCCGCCTCCGCCCAGGTAGTTGAACTTCGCAGGAAAATGGATGAGAACCGGAAGAAACTGGGTTGGTACTGCATGTTGCAACTGCGCGGTATTTTCCCGGAGGAGGGCAACCCTTGGTGGGAAAGAATGCAAGCCATGGAGCAGGCCCCCAAGGAGTTGGCCGGAACCGGCGTGTGGATGAATCTCGATAAGAAAATGAAACAGGCGGATGCAAACGGCCCGGCGGAGGCGAAATGAGTCACGAGATCAAACACCTGAAAAAGGCATTTCTCTTTCAAGGATTGCCGGACGAGATTCTCGAGGCCCTGGCGCAGAAGATGATCCATCGGAAACTCGCCAGCAATGAGGTTCTTTTCCGGCTTGGCGATCAGGGCGACTCTTTGTATGTCATTGATGAAGGTTGGGTAAAGATCGTCCGTGAAGATAGCCAGGGCAATGAGGTGGTGCTCAATCGCTGCGGCCCTGGCGAGGCCATCGGGGAAATGTCCCTGCTCGACCAGGAACCGCGTTCGGCGGGCGTGGTAGCGATTTCGGACGCCGGGGTGTTGGAACTCAAAAGCGAAGGCTTTTTCGAATTGATCGATCAACGCCCGGATGTGGCCCTCACCCTAATTCGGAGCATTTCCTCCCGATTGCGGTTTTCCGGCGCGTACGTTCAGAAGGTGATCGAGTGGAGTAAAAAGATCGCCGAGGGAGACTATTCCTTCATCGAACAGCAGTCCGACATGACCATTCAAGCCGTCAGCGACGAGGATAAGGCCGGCCAGTTACTCTCCGCCTTCTTCCAGATGGTGCGAGGCGTGAAGGCGCGTGAAGAAAACTTGAAGCGCCAGGTGGAAAAACTGACCCTGCAAATTGACGAGGCGCGCCGCAAGCAGGAATTCGAGGAATTGACCGGCACCGATTTCTACGCCAACCTGAAAGCGCAGGCGCAAAAGATTCGCCAGCAACGTACGGATAACCAACCCTGAACAGGAGATTTCACCATGGGAAAAATCGTTTCCATCCATTCGTTTCGAGGCGGGACCGGAAAATCCAACACCACGGCCAACCTGGCGGCGCAGGCCGCCCTGGCCGGAAAGCGCGTGGCGGTGGTGGATACCGACATCCAATCGCCGGGGATTCACGTGCTGTTTGGGTTGGATGAAAACTCGATGGGCAAGACCCTGAACGATTACCTGCACAGCCAGTGCGAGATCAAGGATGTGGCCTTTCCGATAGGAGAGCACGCCACCGACGCGGCCGGACTTTCGCAACTGGCCGGTAAGAATCTGTGGCTGATTCCCTCCAGCATTCGCGGGCGCGAGATCAGCCGCGTGTTGCGCGAAGGCTACGATGTGAACCGGCTCAACGAGGGCCTGCAGACCCTGATGGCGCAATTGGACTTGGATTACCTCTTCATTGACACGCATCCGGGCCTGAACGAGGAAACGCTTCTCTCCATCGCCATCTCCGACGTTTTGCTCATCATCCTGCGTCCCGATAACCAGGACTTTCAAGGCACCGCCGTCACGGTGGATATCGCCCGGAGCCTCGATGTTACCAACCTGTTTTTGATGGTCAACAAAGCCGTCCCTGATCGGTATGACTACGAGGATTTGAAGCGCCAGATTGAAAACGCCTATCATGCAAGTCTCACCGGCATCCTTCCGCTCAGTTTCGATATCGCCGACAACGCCAGCAAGGATATCTTCTCCCTGTCACAGCCGGATCATGCCTGGTCGAAGGAACTGCGCAAGGTGGCCGCGGCCATCCTGGCGGTCAAGTAGGAGGCGGGCATGAAATGCTGGTATTGCGACACTGAACCGAGCGCGTCCTGCGCGTTCTGCGGGCGGTTTGTCTGCAAGGATCACTACAAACCCATGTCCACGTTCATTGCCATGTACGTCGGCGCGAACAATACTCCCAAGGGCTTGGCAGTCGCTAATGTGATCTGGTGCGGGGAGTGCGAGCCCCAACCCGAACCGATCTCCATGCCGGAACTGTATTAGGAGGCGCGACATGGCTGGCGTATTCGACCGATTGCAAACCAAGATCGAAGACAAGCAAAAGGAAGGCGGCATCACCGCTCTCGACCTGGCCGACCTGCCTCCCGCCTTGCGAAAGATCATGCGATTGATGTTGCGGCGATTGAAGATGAGCTACCCTCAATTGTGCGAGACCATGGACGCGCTTCCCGAAGCCGACCGCCTTTCGCGGGACGATCTCGATAAAGCCCTGGAGGACCTGACGCGCCAATCTTGGTTGATCCGCCTGGGCGAGGGCGAGAAGGCGATCTACAAGGTGAACTTGCGTCCCAAATCCGGGAGCGCTCTGGCAAGTGGAATTTGGTCCACGCTGGAGGACAGACTGAAGAAATAAAAGAGTAGCGCCAGTGAACTCTGGCGCTACTCTTTTGGTCCCACCAATTCGAATATGGGAACGGGCGCGCTTTTTCCTTTTAGCGATACCGGTTCGAGCGCCGTGCAGTTGAACTTATGAGCGATGGCTTCGTGCACCCGGCTGGAGATCAAAATCTGATTCCGCTCGGCCCGATCCATCAGACGAGCCGTGGTGTTGACCGTGTCGCCGAGGGCGTTGAACTCGCGGCGGCCGCGCGGTTCGCCCACTTCGGCCACGAAGCACGGGCCGGCGTTGATTCCGATCTGGCAGTGGATTTCCGGAGCCAGGTTTGTGCCGACCACGGGCGGTTTGATGTTATTGACGATGTGGCGGATGGCGAGCGCGGCCTCCGCCGCCCGGGCCGGGTCGTTGGTGTGGGCGGTCGGCACGCCGAAATAGATCACGATATCCGAACCGGCCAGGTGGTAGGTCACTTTCTTCAAAACGCCGCCTCGCGCTTCCACCGCCGCGTTGATCTGGGCGAAGGCGCGCGAGAAACTATTCACCACGCGCAATTCCTCGCCGGGCAGGGCGCGGTCCACCAGTTCGGGCAGGCCGATGAAGTTGACGAAGACGATGGTCGGTTCGGGGAAATCCGGCGGGATCTGCCGGTTGGCGGCGCTTTCCACCAGGAGGCTCAACACCGATTGCGGCAGGAGGCTCGCCAGCGGCTCGATGCCGCCGATCAGCGAGTTGATCTGCGTCATGATCTCCTCGGTGCTGCGGTCGAACAGAACCGAACTGGCCATGCGGCGCCGCGGCGCGATCTCGTATTCTCCCAGTTGTTCGTCGCTCAGGTCGTCCACCACCAGTTGATAGCCCGGCTTGCCGGCTTCGAAGCGATAATCGCTGGATACGCGTTCGTAAGCCTTTTCCGAAAGGTTGACTTTTCCCACCATGCCGGCGCTTTCGGTCAACTTGGCCTGTTGCACGGTCTTGCCGAGCATCACATGCTCCATGCGGCGCGGCGTGCCGATGTCGGCCATCAGGAAGCGCCCGCGATGGATGCCCACGCGCATTCCCAGGCTCAATTTCCCTTGCGGCGTTTCGATCTCGGCGAAGCGCGTCATGGCTCTTTGCATCCGCAAGCCGGCCTTCACCGCTTGCGAAGCGTCGTTGTTCTTTTCGCCGGCGGCAAAGAGGATCAGCAGGGCGTCGCCGGTGAACTCGAGCAGATCGCCGCCCGATTTGCTGACCACCTCGATCATCGTCGCGAAGTAATCGTTCAGCGCCTTCAATAGGTTCTGCGCGCCCACCCGGCCCGACGCGGCGTTCGCTTCCATCAGTTTCGTGAAGCCCGAAAGGTCGGTGAACATCAGCGAACCGGTCTGCCAGGAAAAGCGCACCTGTCCCGGCCGCGGCGGATTTTCGGAAATGTGCCGCGACGAATAGTCGTGCAAAATGCGTTGCAGGGTGCGCAGGTGTTCGAATACCTTCTCGAGGGTGGTGGGCGATGGATCCACCCACGCCGAGGCGTACAAGTCCGCTGGCAATAACATCCTCAATCGGGCTTCGATGGATTCCAAAGGAGACGACAAAGTCAGCATTGAGATATTATACTGTGAATGTCGTAGAGAACGCCAAATCAAAATTACCGGAGGGAGGAACGTATGAAAATCGAATGCCCCGCCTGTTGGTTGCCAGCCTCGCGACGGTCGCCTTTCGGCTTATAGCGTGCGGCGCTGAACGCCGATGCGGTCATCGCCAACTTCGAGCGTTGGTTCGACCCGGAGAATCTCGCGCACCCCCGGCGACTTCACCGCCTGGGCGAGTCTCTTTATTAGTCGGGCGAACGGGTGGGATGGGGTGGCGCCGGCAGAACTGTAATCAAGCCAGGGCGCGCTCGTCCAGCGCCGCATAAAACAGCCAACGTCCGATGATCTCCTCGAGGAGGATGAGGACGACGACGACCGCCGCGACCCGACTTCCCGCCGGGCCGATCGCCAGCCCGATCCCCACTCCCGCCAGCGCGGCGACGATCAGACCTCCCCTCAGCCGGGTGAGGCCAGCATGGGCCTTATCCTTCGTCCCAAACCAGATCAACCACTCCGCGCCCAACAGAGCCAGCAGGGTCACGCTTGTCGCCTGGTTTGGCGCAAGAGAGTCGCCGACCCATGCCGCGCCCTGTCCCAGCGCCAGCGCGGCGAGGAAGAAGCCGGCGGGAGTCCGCCACGTATCCCATTTCGGCATCGAAGGCAGGCGATAGACCTGCGCCATGGAGTAAACGAAACCGATTCCTGCCAGGGCCGTGATGCGCGGCCAGCGATCTGCGTTCAGAAACCAGCGTTCCCCTAGGGAAACCAGCCACAGCGCGCCAAAGAGACCGAACATCAAAATTTCGCGGCTGAGCCACGATTTTCGCCAATGCGTCACGGCCCGCCACGCGTTTTTCTTTGCGCCGAGATGCAGGAAGGAGGCGAGTCCGCATAGGCCAAGCGACAAGCCAATGAGAAGAAGTTCGAAGGTGCAAGGCGGGCGCATCCACGAAAACACCGCCAGTCCGGCCGCCATTTGCCCGAGCAGGGTAAACGCGACAAGCGGCAGTTCTTCCAGGGTCGCCTCGAAGCCCGAGAGACTCGCCGAAAATCGGCCGGCCCGCTTTGGAGTTTCGCCTTTTCCTTCATTCATGTATGATGAATGCCGCGACTTCACTTCCTCCCGATTGGAAATTCTCTTTTCGAGAGCGTTTCCCATCCCTGCATGAGGCCGGATCGCCAAATGCGGCTCGGTGTGGGAATAATGCGGCAGGGGGAAGGGATGTTGTGTCGCGGGTATTTCCCATAAATTCTGGCTCATCTGACGGTGGACTGTAGCCGTCAGAGCGTTTTCTACGGTTGACGGTCCATCGTTCACCGTCACGAGGTTTAACGCCCTCATCGGGCAGGCCGCCACACACGCCGGAGGCTGTCCCGCGTCAATGTTATCGTAACAAAAATTACACTTCGTCATGTGACCCAGTTCGGGATTGTAGCGCGGCGCGGCATAGGGACAGGCCCACGAACAATAGCCACAGCCCATGCACTTGGATTCATTGATGTAAACGACGCCATCGTCGCGCACCACGTACGCGTCCACGGGACACACGCCTGCGCATTTTGGGTGAACGCAATGGTTGCACGCCAGAGACAGGTTGTAGGCGAACACGTCCGTCGTCCACGCGTCGTTTTGTCGTTGCCAGGAGCCGCCGGAAACTTCATAGACGCGTCGCCAGAGAACGCCGATAGGGAGTTGGTTTTTATCCTTGCAAGCGATCTGGCAGGCTTTACAGCCCGAGCAGGCGGAGGCGTCGAAGGTGAAGGCGTAGGTCATGTCACACCCTGTCGAAGGTCAAAGGTCGCGCCGACTTTCGACTTTTGACCTTCGACTCGAATCTTTCCACTTCAACCATAATCGTCTGCTGCGCCGTCCCAAACGCGAACGGCGTCCAACGCTCGGAGGTCAGCACATTGATGCAGCCGCCGAAGTCCACGCCGCTTTCGTTGGGACTCCACCACGCGCCCTGGGGGATATCCACCACGCCGGGCAGGATGCGCGGGGTGACACGGGCGGGAAGCACCACTTCGCCGCGCTCGTTCCAGACGCGGACAAGGTCGCCGGCGCGGATGCCGCGTTCGGCGGCATCGAACGGGTTGATGAAGATGCGCTGGGGGAAGGCTTCGCCCAGCCAGTCGTTGTTGTCGTGGGTGGAGTGGACGCGGTGCAAGGTGTGGTGGCCGATGGCTTGGAGCGGGTACACGTCATTGCGAGACACCGCTGGTTGAGTAGCGTTCTGGGCGTATCGAAACCGAGGCGGCGAAGCAATCTCCTCGGCTGTGGGCGTGTCCCGTTTAACGGGGGATTGCTTCGTCGGGTCTCGATACGGCGGGAGAGCGCCGCCTACTCGACCCTCCTCGCAATGACATGGGAATGGAGATTCCCACTCCTGGATATATTTTGGAATGGGCGGGACTTCGTCGGGGTTGCCGAAGTCGTAGAGTTGCCTGGAGAAAATCTCGATTTTGCCGCTGGGGGTGGGAAGCGGGTGATTCTCCGGGTCGCGGCGGAAATCTTCGAAGGCAATCGCAGGTTTTGTGACCGGCTTGCTCCACGCGCCGAGGTTTTGCTCGATAAATTCGTCGAGGCTGGGCAGGTCGGGGAAGCGGGTTTCGCGCCAAACGCCGAGGCAGTAGTCCACCCAGGCTTTTTCGTCGCGGCCTTCGGTGTAGGCGTCGCCGATGCCGAGGCGATAGGCGATGTCGGCGCAGATCTGGTAGTCGCTTTTGCATTCGCCGGGCGGCTCGACCAGTTTGGGTTGGAGGATGACTTCGTCGGAGTATTTCCAGCCGTCTTCCACGCCCCAGGTTTCGAATTGTGTGCAGGCCGGCAGGATAATGTCGGCGAATCGGGCGGTGGGGGTCAGGAAGTTGTCCTGGACGATGAGAAATTCCACCTTCGATTCGTCGCGCAGGATTGCGGCAGAGCGGTTGACGTTGGCGTGCTGGTTGATCAGGCAGTTGGTGGCGACGGCGTAGATTAATTTGATATCGCTGGTCAGGCGCGGGACGCCGAGGAGTCCTTCGGAGGAGGTAAGGCTCGTTCCCCGGCAAACCGCTTCGGTCCAAAGAAAGACCGGAATCGCCGCTTTGACGGGATTCTGTCCGGTCGGGAAAACAGTCCACAATCCGCCGCCATCCGGGGCTTGGAGTCCAAGTCCGCTGGCCCAGCCACCGGAGATGCCAAAGTTGCCGGTGATGGCGGCCAGCACACACCCGGCGCGGACAACCTGCTCGCCATAAGCGCGGCGTTGCATTCCGTAGCCCTGGTAAAGCACGGCGGGCTTGATCGTCGCGTACTCGCGCGCGATGCGAGCGATGGTGGCGGCCGGGACGGCGGTGATGGCTTCGGCCCATTCGGGGGTTTTGGCTTGACCGTCGCGCATGCCGAGCAGGTAGTCGGTGTAACTTTCATCGTTTGCGTGGCCGGGGGGCATGGAGGCGGCGTCCCAGCCGAGGCAGTAGCGGCGGATGAAGTCTGCCTCGAGCAGGCCTTCGGTGAGCATGACGTAGGCCATGGCGGTCATCATGGCCGCGTCGGCGCCGGGGCGGATGGGGATCCACTCGTCGGCCAGGGCGGCGGCGGAGAGGGAGTGGCGCGGGTCAATGCAGACGACGCGGGCGCCGTTTTGGCGGGCGAGTTTGATGAAGTAGTCGGAGTTGGTTCCGTCGCGCATTTCGGCGGGGTTCCAGCCCCACATCAAAATGTATTTGCTGTTGAGCCAGTCCTGCCGCTGGTTGCCGGTGATGAGCGTGCCATAGACGGTGGGCGTGGCGGCGTTGATGGCGGCCCACGAGTAGGAGTTGTAGATGCCGAGGCAGCCGCCGTAGAGGTTCAGCAGGCGGCGGGCGGTGTGCGAGCCGTTGAGTTGGTTGTAGGAGCCGGTGCCGTAGGGGACAAAGAGGGCTTCGTTGCCGTACTTGGTCTTGACGCGCTCGAACTGGGCGGCGATTGCCTCGAGGGCTTCATCCCATGAAATTTGCTTGAATTGCCCTTCGCCGCGCTCGCCAGTGCGTTTGAGCGGATGGAGGAGGCGGTCGGGGTGGTATTGGCGGCGGAGGTAGGCCCGTCCGCGCGGGCAGGCGCGCAGTTGGGGGGAGGCCAGGCTGTCGGGACGGTCGTCGGTGTCGAGGCGTGCGATGCGTCCGTTCTCAACGTGGGCGATGAGCAGGCAGCGTCCGCCGCAGTTGTGGGCCGGGCAGCCGACTCGGATGGTTTTCGGTGAGGTGTGATCAGTCATCAGTTTTCAGTGGACAGTGATCAGTTTGTTGGCGGAAATAGTCAGTTGGTCATTTGTTACAACTGGATGATTACATCCGCGGGGGCGATGTAAAACATGCCGATCTTGTAATCGGCGTATTCGACTGTGCGCCGCTGTTCATAGACTTTGACATTGGCTTCGTCGCGTGAGCGATGTTCGATGTAGTAGGCCATTTCACTTTGGTATCGCCATTCCTGATCTAGCGGGATGTGCAAATTTTCCATTGCCATCTGCTCGGGCGCAAACTCGATATACGCGCCGCGTCCGCCGATCACCACGCGCGTGTAGCCTTTCGCTAGTAGAGTGTTGTTGGATGAATAGAAGCGCGACTCCGCGTTCCCGTCCTGTGGGATGGGGTCGCCGCGGCTGTCTGTGATGGGGATGAGCAAAGGTTGCATACGATCGCTTTTTGTAGTGTAGAAGAAATTAGCCTGAATGCAAAGTGATGGAAGTAATTGTTTGCCGTTTCATTTGTATTGATTTGAAAGAAAGTGACGCCCTGGATAATGCAGTAAAATGAACTCGCTATGGACGCTTCCTGGTACGTGTTGCACAGCAAGCCGCGCAAGGAGGAATTCCTGCTCGACCAGTTGCGCTTGAACAAGTTCGAGGCCTATTGCCCGATGTTGAAGGTGACGCCGGTGAATCCGCGCTCACGGAAACGCGTCCCCTATTTTCCGGGATATGTCTTCCTGCGCGTTGACCTGTCCCAGGAGAAAGCCTCGTCCCTCCAATGGATGCCCGGCGCGACCGGCTTCGTGTCGTTCGACGGGATGCCGGCGCGCGTGCCCGAGGGTTTGATGAACGCCCTGCGCCAGAAGGTGGACGCGGTC
Organism: uncultured Anaerolineaceae bacterium; assembly: GCA_964625215.1. Taxonomy (GTDB): domain Bacteria; phylum Chloroflexota; class Anaerolineae; order Anaerolineales; family Villigracilaceae; genus Denitrolinea. The sequence continues at coordinate 21,185 of CAZVAX010000052.1, forward strand.
AACGCGGCGGGAGGGGAAACGCTCCATGAACTGGAACCCGGTCAGACCGTCCGCGTGACCGGCGGTCCGTTCGCGGGCTACGAGGCCATCTTCGACGCGCGCATTCCGGGCAGCGAGCGCGTGCGCGTCCTGTTGAAGTTGTTGCAAAGACGCCAGGTGCCGGTGGAACTTTCCGTGGGACAGGTGCGGCGCGTCGTAAAACGCCGGGCGTCATAATCCATTGAAAAAATTGCGATTATTGCAATATAATTACAGGCGTCTTTGAAAACGGCTCTTCCCGGTTCTGGGATTTGCAGGGCAAGCGACTTGAATTCATGCATTTATATTTTTGCGGGTCTTCAGTCTGCGTCATCACAACCATCCAAATCGTGTTGGGCCTTCATCCGCTATCCAGGTTGATCCCTTGAACGGATTCTCGCCGGGCAAGTCAGCCGCTTGGCGTAACTGTATTCTGACATGCTTGCATGTCGGAAGGGCGGATGCTTGGAAAAACCTATCCCCCTTCCCTGCTAGGGAAGGGGGCGATGCCGAATAAACGAGACGATGCAAAAACGCGAAACCTCTTTTCCCGAAGTGTGGCTGATCGACCCCACGGTATTCAAGGATGAGCGCGGATTCTTTTTGGAGTCGTATCAATCGCAAAAGTTTGCCGCGTTGGGAATCCCGGAGACCTTCGTGCAGGATAACTTGGCGGGTTCGCGCCAGGGCGTGTTGCGCGGCCTGCATTACCAGATCCGCCAGGCGCAGGGGAAGTTGGTGCAGGTGACGCACGGAAAAGTTTTTGACGTGGTGGTGGATTTGCGGCGCAGTTCGCCGACCTTTGGAAAGTGGATGGGGATACCGCTGAGGGCCGAAGATCGTTCCCTGTTGTGGATTCCACCCGGTTTCGCGCACGGCTACTATGTTTTGAGCGAGACAGCTGAGGTTTCGTACAAAGTGACGGATTTTTACGCGCCCGAATGGGAACGCAGTCTGTTGTGGAACGATCCCGCGATTGGGATCGAGTGGCCCTTGTTGGGCGGCGCGCCGCCTCTTCTCTCGGCCAAGGACGCGCAGGGGAAGTTGTTGCGCGAGGCGGAGATGTACGAGTAATGCGCGTTTTATTGTTGGGACGCAACGGTCAATTGGGCTGGGAACTGGCCCGACTGCTTTCCGCCACAACCGACCTCATCTCCCTCTCCCGCCTCGAAGCCGACCTCGCGCGGGATGACTCTCTCCCCGGGCCGATTCGCTCGATCCGTCCGGATGTGATCGTGAATGCGGCGGCCTACTCCAACGTGGATGGTGCCGAAACCGAATCGCAACTGGCGCGGGCGGTCAATGCTATCGCTCCCGGCATCCTGGCGGAAGAAGCGAAGAGACTCGGCGCGGCGCTGATCCATTATTCGACCGATTACGTATTCGACGGTAACAAGCGCTCGCCCTACGTGGAAACAGACGAATCCAACCCCGTGAATGTTTACGGCAGAAGCAAATTGGAGGGAGAGAAGGCCATCGAACAAGCGGATGGGGCGCACTTCATTTTTCGAGCGAGTTGGGTGTACAGCCTGCGCAAGGAGAGTTTCGTCACCAAGTTCCTGCGCTGGGCGCGGACGAATCCTCAGGTGCGCGTCGTCACCGACCAGACCGCGAACCCGACGTGGTGTCGCATGTTGGCCGAAACGACCGCGCAACTTCTGGCGCAGATGGAAGCGGACTCTTTCAGTTGGACGCGCGAGCGCCGTGGTGTGTATCACCTGGCGGGGAGAGGGTATGCCAGCCGCTTCGAGATGGCGCAAAAGATCCTGGAACTCCTGCCGCAGGATTACTCCCTCCAAACCCGGCGCGTCCTGCCCGCGCTGACCTCGGATTTCAACGACGCGGCGCGGCGACCGGTCTTCTCCGCGTTGGATTGCGGCAAATTCATTCGCACGTTTGGCGTCGAGCCTCCCGCCTGGGAGGTCAGTTTGCGAGAAGCATTCGCGGAGCATTTTCAACCTACTCCAACTCCATCGTAATTATCTTGTGTAACAAAAAGGGTTCATGTTATTTAATTCGATTCAATTTCTTGTTTTCTTCCCAATCGTAACGATACTGTATTTTCTGTTCCCCCACAGAATTAGATGGAGTTTGCTCCTATTAGCCAGTGCCGCGTTTTATATGGCATTCATACCGGCCTACATCTTGATACTCGCTGTAACTATTGTTGTAGATTATTTTGCCGGGCTCTTGATTGAAAAAACTGATGATCCGAGACGCAGGAAGTTTTTTTTGGTTGTTAGTCTAATTGCTAATGTCGGATTTCTTTCGTTCTTCAAATATTTCAATTTCCTCAATGGTAATTTGGCTGAACTGGCTGGATTCTTGCACTGGAATTATTCTATTCAAAGCCTCGAAATAATATTGCCTATCGGCTTGTCCTTCCATACATTCCAAGCGATGAGTTATACCATCGAGGTTTTTCGGCATCGGCAAAAAGCGGAGCGACATTTTGGTATTTACGCGCTCTATGTTCTGTTTTATCCGCAACTGGTAGCAGGACCGATTGAACGACCGCAAAATATGCTCCATCAATTCCGCGAGGAACGTTCTTTCGACTATGAGCGCGTTGTAAATGGCTTAAAGTTAATGACTTGGGGTTTTTACAAAAAGGTGGTAATTGCGGATCGGTTAGCTCTATTGGTGAATCCTGCCTACGGTAATCCTATCGGTTTATCTGGGCCGGAATTGGCATTGGCCACCTTGTACTTTGCCACTCAAATCTATTGCGATTTCTCGGGATATAGCGACATTGCTATTGGAGCGGCGCAGGTAATGGGCTTCAAGTTGATGCAGAATTTCAAGAGGCCATATTATGCAAGATCAATAACCGAGTTTTGGCGAAGATGGCATATTTCCCTTTCGACGTGGTTTAGAGACTATCTGTATATTCCTTTAGGCGGAAATCGCGTTTCTAATTGGCGCAGGCAATTGAATGTGTTGATTGTGTTTATCATTAGCGGCCTATGGCACGGGGCAAACTGGACATTTGTTATTTGGGGATTGCTCCATGGAGTTTATCAACTAATCGAGTTGAATATTCGTCCGTATTGGGATAATTTCGTTAGTAAATACCAATCATGTTTGGGCCGTTTCTCGATAGCGTTCATCGAACGCGTGGTTGTGTTGTGCGCTGTATGTTTCGCGTGGATTTTCTTCCGTGCACAAACTCTATCGGACGCTTTTTACATTTCGACACGCTTATTTTTCGGGTGGTTCGATATTTCTTCTTATTTGGCGCTCAAAAATTCTCTGGTAGGGTATTCTGCAGTCGCTACCTTTGTTTGCATACTAATAATGGAAATAGTTCATTACTATCAGGAGAAAGGCTCTCTGACTCGATTGCTCGCGAGCAAACCACTCTATTATCGTTGGGCGTTGTATATTGGAGTTCTTGCCTTTATCGCAATATTTGGGGAGATATATAGTAGCCCCCAAGGGTTTATCTACTTCCAGTTCTAGGTTGATTTGAAATGGTGTTGGTTTTTTTTCGACGGTTATGCTTACTTGCAGCATCAACGGTTCTTGTCCTGTTGATTATTATGATTATCGCTCCCAAAAAGGAGAGCGATTATATGTCGGCCGGGAGAGACAAACTGGATTATTTAGATTCGCTCGGCTCCCCAAAAATTGTTTTTGTGGGTGGGTCAAATTTGGCATTTAGTTTGGATAGCCAGAAAGTTGAAAACGAATTGGGAATACCTGTGGTTAATATGGGTTTGCATGCTGGGCTTGGGTTGCGGCTTATGCTGAATGAGGCGACAAGATCATTACATGCCGGCGACATTGTGGTTATAGTTCCCGAATATGAGCACTTTGATGAATTATCCTTGGATGGAAGACCAGGAGAGCTAGGCCCATTTATTAAGTCTTGTCCAAGATGTCTTAGGGGTGTAACAAATGTTAATCAGTTGAAAAATATCTATATTGGTATTCTTCAAAAACTAGAAGGATATCTTGAGCAGCCGCTAAAGGGAGATGAATCCGATCTGGTTTATTGCAGAAAATGCTTCAATAAATGGGGGGATGTTGTGGCGCATTTGGAAGTTGTTGCTCCGGCAGAAATCAAAGATTTGCCAGAAGGTGATGCGCCTCTACAACGGGAATTTCTCCGTGATGATTCTCCTATCGTTCTTCTGAATGACTTCTACGAAAATCAGGCATCAAAAGGGGTTATTGTAGTGCTGATGTTTCCTGGCATACCCGAAGAGATGTATAGCATGGGCGAATCAAGCTACTTGTTCTTGTATGAAAGACTTTCCATAGGACTTTCGATACCTATTTTAGGAACGCCAAAGGATTTTGTTTTTCCCTCGGCATATTTTTATGATACAGCATATCACATGAATAGAGATGGTAGAGAAATTCGTACGCAAAAGATTATCGCCTTTATTGATGAATATTTACAATCTGTATATAAGTAAAAATGGAAGCAAGCGACAAAACCCAATTACAAAGTATGGAAGATTGGACGATGATCATCCGCCCGCAACGCAGCCTGTTCGACCTGCGCCTGGGCGAGTTGTGGCATTACAAGGACCTGGTGGCGTTGTTCGTACGGCGCGACTTCGTGTCTGTGTACAAGCAGACCATTCTCGGCCCGCTGTGGTATCTGATCCAGCCGTTGATGACCACCATCACGTTCACGATCATCTTCGGCAATTTCGCCAAACTGCCCACCGACGGACTGCCGGATTTCCTCTTTTATATGTCTGGTACGGTGATCTGGACCTATTTCGCCAGTTGCCTGACGAAGACCTCCGAGACGTTCACGAGCAACGCTGGCCTGTTCGGTAAGGTGTACTTTCCGCGCCTGGCCGTGCCGGTTTCGATTTTGTTCTCGAACCTGGTGGCGTTCGTCATTCAGTTCGCGCTGTTCCTGGCTTTTATGCTCTACTTCGCGTTGACCGGCGTGGAACTGCATCCCAACGCGTGGATTTTGCTTACGCCCGTCTTGATCCTGATGATGGCGGGACTTGGCCTGGGCTTCGGCATCATCATTTCCTCGCTCACCACCAAATACCGCGACCTGCGTTTCCTGGTGAGTTTCGGCGTTTCATTGTTGATGTATGCCACGCCGGTCATTTACCCGGTCTCGTCGGTGCCGGAACGCTTTCAGTGGCTCATCCTAGCCAACCCAATGACGCCCATCGTGGAAACGTTCCGATATGCTTTCCTCGGCGCGGGGACGGTGAATCTGCTCCAATTGTTGTACAGTTTCGGTTTCATGCTGGCCACGGTGTTCGTGGGCGCGGTGATCTTCAACCGCGTCGAGCAGACGTTTATGGATACGGTGTAGCGCTTTGTGACTTTCTGAGTAGGAGTTCAAAATGAAACTAACTGTTAGCCTTGACCGCGATGAAGACGGCATCTGGATTGCCGAATGTCCATCCATCCCCGGCTGTGTCAGCCAGGGCGCGACAAAAGAGGAAGTGTTAGTAAATATCAAAGAAGCCATCCAACTCTGCCTGGAAGTCCGTGCAGAACAAGGGTTGCCGCTGACGATTGAAACCCGCCAAGTGGAGGTATTTGCCTGATGCCCGAGCTTCCTCATTTGAGCGGCCGGGAAACTGTACAAGCCTTTCAGTCTCTTGGCTGGGAAGTGACCCGACAGAGTGGCAGTCACATTATTCTGACCAAGGCTGGGCATATAGCGACATTGTCTGTTCCCGATCACAAGGAAGTTGCGAAGGGAACGTTGCGTAGTTTGATTCGTTCAGCGGGGTTATCGGTATCAGAGTTTCTGGATGCCGTGAGGAAATAGCCTGTTCTGGGGGATGCCCCCTGTTTTCATCCTTCATCTTTCATCTATCATGCCCTCCGTCATCTCCGTCGAAAACCTCTCCAAATCCTACCGCCTCGGCCAGATCGGCACCGGGACCTTCGCACATGATCTAAACGTGTGGTGGGCGAAACTGCGCGGCAAGCCCAACCCTATGCTCAAGATCGGACAGTCCGATCACGGCAACCGCGACGGGGAGGAGGTGTGGGCGCTGAAGGATGTCTCGTTTCAGGTGGAGCAGGGCGAGGTGTTGGGCATCATCGGCAAGAACGGCGCGGGAAAAAGCACCCTGCTCAAGATCCTTTCGCGCGTGACCGCGCCGACCTCGGGGGAGGTCAAAGTAAAGGGACGCATCGCCAGTCTGCTCGAAGTGGGAACCGGGTTCCATCCCGAGTTGACCGGACGCGAAAATGTCTACCTCAACGGCGCGATTCTGGGCATGAACCGAAATGAGATTACGCGTAAGTTCGATGAGATCGTGGAGTTTGCCGGTGTTGGGAAGTTCATCGACACACCGGTTAAACGCTATTCGAGCGGCATGTACGTACGATTGGCATTTTCTGTGGCGGTGCATTTGGAGTCGGAGATCCTGGTGGTGGATGAAGTTTTGGCCGTGGGCGATGCCGAATTCCAGCAGCGTTGTTTTCGCAAGATGCAGGAAGTGAGCCAGGGGGGGCGAACGATCTTCTTCGTCAGCCATAATATGGCGGCCGTTCGCCAGATCTGTGAGAACGGCCTTTTGTTGCAGACCGGCAAAGTCTCCATTAAGGGGCCCATCAATACGGTGGTGGATGAGTATCTGGTGCATGTGCTGTCGCCCACTAATGAAAGTCTATCTGTGGAAACAAAATGTTTTGTGGTCAAGTCGGTTGGAGTGTCTTCAAACATGGGGTTGAACGTGATCAAGCCATTCGACCCGGTCGAGATCAAAGTGACCTTCGATGCCAAAAGGGATATAGTAGATCCCGGCCTGTATGCGGGCATCCTCACCATGGACGGCCATCGCATCCTTGGGCTGGATTTCAAGGATATGCTTACCATTGAGTCGATCCGTGCAGGTCAATCTGTGGATATGGGCTTCGTGGTTAATGAACTGCCATTGCTGCCGGGGCAATACCAATTGGAAGTGCATCTTAAGGACTTAGCACATAATATTATTGAAACTTTGCCAAATCGTTTCGTTTTCCAAGTCGCGGAGATGCCGGTTTACGGCGGAAGACACCTTGATCATTGGTATGGCCAGGTTGGCTTGCATGCAAAACCATTTACAACGCGATATTGAATAGATGCGTAGCATAATCTTCTGGGCTATTAAACTCACAAAACAAAAACTGGGTAGTCACCCTGTTGGGTGTGGTTGAAATAAGGTATAGATAGGCAAACTTTGTGTATCGGAGGCAGTATGGCAAAGCTAGCCAAACCTGGAGACTTTTGTCCAAACATTCTCTACCGTACAAGACTTGTTACTTCTGGCAGGCTAAAAAGGAAGACGGG
>CAZVAX010000053.1:0-17076 GCA_964625215.1 uncultured Anaerolineaceae bacterium
GGGCAATCGCGCCGCCGTGTTCGATAGACTCTTGAAGGGTCTCAAACTACGAAAGGATAACCTGGGGATTTGACCCTGTGCGAATCGAAAAGTCGGAGGCAACGTCGGCCTCCGACTTTTTTATTTCAACGCCAGTTCGGGATAAGTCTCACCGCTTTGATTTACCGCAGAGAACGCAGAGTTCGTAGAGATTTTTATCGTTTTTTCTCTGCGCTCTCGGCGCGCTCCGCGGTTAAAAACCTTACCCCGAATTCACATTCCAAGCGAAAGCCGTGTAGTTACAAACCGAGTCTCTTTCGTTCTTCTTCCGCCACCATCGGCTCCAGCTTTTTGAAGAGCGGCGCAGGCTGATTCAGCTTCTGTCCCGGTTTCAACTCGCTCTGTTTCCAGTAGAGCAAATTGCCAATTTGTTCCGCCTGACGATAGCGCAACACCATATGCTCGCCGAGCGAGTCCTTCACCGTCTCGGTGTACTGCTCGCCGAACAGCGGGGTCTCGTAGCCGAAGAACTCGTGCAGTCGCTGACAAGTGAACGGCAGGAAGGGCGCGAACATCACCTTCAGCGAGTCGATGGCGCGCAGGGCGGTGTAGATGGTCTTGGCTGCGCCCTCCTTATCGGTCTTGACCGCGCTCCACGGGGCGTTGACATCCAAGTAGACGTTGACCGCGGCGGCCAGCTTCATCGTCTCGCCCAGGGCCGAGCGGAGCCGCACGGCGTCCAGTTCTGAGCCGACGGCGGCGAATCCATTTTCGATGGTTTGCAATAACTCTTTGTCGCCGTCGCGCAACGTAGACACATCCACATCCGGCGCGCGACCTTCCCAATGTTTGAAGGTAAACGATAAAACGCGATTGGCCAGGTTGCCCCAGGTGGCCACCAGTTCGTTGTTGTTGCGCGCCACAAACTCGGACCAGTCCCAATCGCTGTCCTTGTTCTCGGGCATGTTAACGGCGAGATAGTAACGCAGCGCGTCGGGGTCGAAGCGCGTCAGGGCGTCCGCGCCCCACACGGCCCAGCCGCGCGAGCCGCTGATTTTCTTCCCCTCAAGGTTCATGAATTGGTTGGCGGGAACATCGAAGGGCAGGTTAAGAGTGTAATCGTCTTCCGAGAAAATTTCGCCGAAGGCTTTGCCCACGCCCATCAATTCTCCCGGCCACAGCGACGTGTGAAAGAAGATGTTGTCCTTGCCGATGAAGTAGAACTGACGCGCCGCCGGATTTACCCACCACTCGCGCCACGCGTCGGGTTGACCGGTCAGCCTGGCCCATTCGATCGGCGCGGACAAATAACCGATCACCGCCTCGAACCAAACGTAGAGACACTTCCCATCCCAGCCATCCACCGGCACCGGGATGCCCCAATCGAGGTCGCGCGTGATCGGGCGGGGGAGCAGTCCCTCCGCTTCGATCTTCCGTAACGACTCGCCGATGACCGTGTCTCGCATGTGAGGGATGCGTTCTTCCAGGAATTTCTTGACATCCGGTTCGAGCTTGGAAAAATCAATGTAGAAGTGTTCGGTGTCGCGCAGTTCCGGCGAGGACGCGTCGCCCGCCACCTTCGAGCGCGGGTTGACCAGTTTCGTCGGATCAAGCACGTTGCCGCATGCGTCGCATTGATCGGAGCGCGCGCCTTCGGTTCCGCAAATGTAACAAGTTCCTTCCACGTAGCGGTCCGGCAGGAAGCGTTTCAATCCGGGCGAGAACCACTGCGGTTCGATCTTGGTGAAGAGGAGACCGTTCTTTTGAAGCGCCAGGAACATGGACTGCGAAACCTTGAAATGATTCTCAGTGTGCGTGGATGTGTACAGATCGTACGTGATGCCGATCTTTTGATAGAGGTCAATAAAGCCTTCATGGTAGAACCTATACACTTCCTCCACGGGCTTGCCCAGTTTGTCGGCGCTCATCGTCACGGGCGTGCCGTGCGAGTCGGTGCCGGTGACCATCAGCACGTTGTTCCCTTTCAGGCGGTGATAGCGCGCGACGATGTCGCCTGGCAAGTGTGAGCCGGTGAGATTTCCGACATGGATCTCGGCATTGGCATACGGCCATGCAACGCATACGAGGATATTTTCGGGCATTCGCGCCTCCGTGAATTATTGTTGTAGGGGCAGACCTATGTGTCTGCCCTGGGCGGACATGCAAGTCCGACCCTACGGTTGATAAACAAAAAGGCTGTCCGTGTGACTGGACAGCCCGTGATTTCAGGTGCGAGAACCTAACGTGCTTTCCAGACGCGACAAAACGACGGCATTTGCATTGCCATGGTCATTAACACCATTGGAAAAGCAGGTCTGATTTGCACGGGCGTTATTTTACTACACTTACGCTCACTCTTCCACAATCCAATTCAAGGCCTGTTGGAGGGATTTAAAATCCCGCAGTTGGGCGCGGCCGGTCAGGCGGTTGAAGGTGGAGATGAAATTCCAGCGCGCGCCGGTCGCGCCGATCACGCCGCGCTTGACCACATATTTGTTCGACTCCGGCAGGAGATTCATCAACACCTGGATATTGCCCATCGTCGCCGACGTCCCATCCACGTTGGAGATGCTTCGCACGGAATCCGCCGGCTCTTGTCTCAACGTGGCAACGATCTCGTTTGCCTCTTTTTGCAATGCGTCTGAGTCCGCGCCGAAGTTCGAAAAGTCCGCCAGAAAAACGCGCTTTCCCTTGTGTTCGATCCAATGAGACTTCATGTTGTCTATCCATTCCAGTGTCTGGGGATTGACTATCTAGTGAAAGTTTGCACAGTCGGGGAGGGTTTGTCAATAACTCGCGGTTCGATCGTTTTTACGGGATTTTTCCGCTACTCTCATAGAGCGAAAGAGGCTCTCCCGTAATTAACGGGAAACCCCAAGAGCCTTGCCTCGGATTTCACTGATTTACACGGATTGGAAAAGAAAATCGGTGAAAATCCGTGGAATCTGTGGCTAAAGGTTTTTCGCTTATCCATTTTCCCGTCAGAAACGGGAGAGCCGCGAAAGAAAAAAAACAGGCCGTTGGGATACCCAAACGGCCTGTGTCGAAGATCGTAGGATTATGTTATTCGATGACCAACGTGCAAGCGTCGGTCTGGGTTTCGAATTTACCGCCCGGGCCGAAGGTGTCCACGCCGTTGGTCACCTGCGCGTTCCAGGAGACCGAATATGCGATCGCGTGCGAACCGGGCGCAGGGACGCCTACATTCGCGCCCCAAACGACGGAAAATTTTCCATCTTCTGTGGGGGTAATGCGTTCCTGCTGCGGAGCGGTCACCGGTTGCCCGTCGAAGGTCACGGCGATGACCGCGTTGTCAATGTACGCCTGCACTTGCTCCTGCGTTTGGGCGATCCAGCCCCAGAACAGGATAATGGTCGTCCCTTGCGCCACGCGCGTCTCCGCCGGTTTACCGTTCAAGGTGCAAGTCGCGTTCACGCGCGCCACCGGGCCGGTGATGGGCTGGCGGGTGGGCTTGGGCGTGAATTCGGGCAGGGGGGTTCCCATCTGTACGCCGGCGACCACGGTTTGTCGCTGGGCCGGAACTTCGTGGGTGGGCTTGTCGGCCGGGGCCTGCGCGGGGGCTTCGGTCGCGTCCGCGCCGCATGCGGCCAGGAATACGGCCATAACGGCCAGGATGATCAAACTTTTCTTCATTCTTTTCTTCTCCTTAATCATTTTGGCAAAATCGGCTTCACTCGTGGATGCAGACCCGCCAAGGTTCGGGGCGTAGTTTACTCGTTTCTTTGCGGACTGGCAAGGAAGGTGGATTTTTTCTCAATCAGGATTAATCCCGCCGGATTGGCCGCGCCCGCGATTGGACTTTCGCGCCGATACCCGGTCGAACCATTTCCACCAGTGAACGATTTCCACCTGTTCGAATCCCATCGCCTCCAACTTGACCCGAAATTGCTCAGCCGAAACCACTTTTTCTCTCCGCCCCGAGGCTTCCGTCCCGCGCGAAGTGAGCAGGAATCCCCCCGGCTTGAGAACGCGATACAGTTCGCGCAAGGGCGTCTCCATTTCGGGCATCACCTCCAACGCCTCCATGCAACTGACCATGTCGAACGACTCATCCGGGTAGGGCAGGGGAAAGCCGACCACTTGCTTCAATGTGACCCGCTCCGCGTAGGCCGCGAGTTTGCGCGCCGCCTCGTTCAACATCCCTTGCGAAACGTCAATGGCTGTCACGGTTCCGGTGAAGTCCGGCTCGGTGAGCAGGGCAAAGGGCAGGCGGCCGGTACCCGTCGCGAGGTCCAGCACGAGCGAATTGGGGATTCCGCGTAGCGCCTCGATGGCGGGACGCGCCAGCATGTCGGCGTCGCGCGCGAGGCTCTCCTGTTTTCCGGCGTCGTACTTTTTCGCCCAACGGTCATACAACCAACCCTGCACGCGCGGACCGAGGCGCGTCCCCTCGTAGAAATAGATCTCCCGATCCACGAACCAATATAAGAGGCCCAGGAAGATCGCGCCGGCAAGAATTCCAATCCACATGAGTTTACTCCGATTCGCGCGCCGCGTCGGGCAGAAGGGTTTCCGCGTTACGGATGGCGCGTGCGCCATACCCGGCGACGAACGCCAGCGTTCCGCAAACGCCCGCGCCGATCATGACCGCCGGAATGCTCCACTGTTCCGCCAGCGGCCCCGCGATGAAAATGCCCAACAAATACGGGATTTGTACCAGCAATTGTCGCGCCGAGAACACGCGGCCTTGCACATCCGCTTCCACTTTGGTTTGCCAGAGCGCGATGTTGCCGCCTTCCACGTAAGGCTCGAAGAAGGAAAAGAAAAAACTTCCCACAGCCCAAAAGAGGATGGCGCGACTCCAACCGAGCCAGGCGATTCCCAGTAAACACGCTCCCGCGCCGCCCAGAAGGATTCCGTGAATGCGGCGTTTCGGCCCGCCCCACACGCTCAAAATTGCCCCGCCGATCACTCCGCCAATCGCCCCCATCGATTGGACGGTCGCCAATGCGGATTGATCGTTTCCCGTGCCGCTCAGGATGAGCGGGGCGAGCAGCGTCGCGCCGATGGCGATGAACACGTTGGCGGCCATGAAGAGTCCCGCCAGCGCCGCCAGGCTGGGCCGTTCGCGGATGTAGCGAAAGCCAAAACGCGTCTCCTGGCCGAGGTCGCCGCGGCTTTGCCGGCCCACCTGGGTGACGGTCGGTTGGGGGACGCGAATCCAGGCCAGGGTCACGAAGGCGGCGAGGAAAGTGAGCAGGTCAATCGTCATGATGCCGGCGAATTCAACGCGGTCCAAAAGCGACGCGGCGAAGACCGGCGCGAGGATTCCCGAAAGCGCGGCGGAGAGTCCCAACATGCCTTCGGCGCGCGTGAAGTCTTCCTTGGGGAGCATGGTTGCGACGGCGGCGTTATAGGCCGGGTATTGAAACGCGGTGAAAAATCCCCCGAGAACGCCGATCGCGTAAATGTGCCAGATTTCGAGGCGACCTGCCAGCAGGAGCAGGAGGGCGGCCAGCGTTCCAAGCGCGTTCGCCAGGTCGCTGAGCGCCAACACTAATTTTCGATTCCAACGATCCACGAAGGCGCCCGCCAGGGGAGTCAGCGCGACGGCGGGAAGGAAGGCAAAGAAACTGATCGTGGAAAGCGCGCTGGGCTGGCCGGTCTTTTGCCAGGCCCAAATGGTGAACGCGAACCAGGTCATGGCGCTGCCGAGCAGGGACACCACCTGTCCCAGCCAAAGGATGGTGAAGGCTTTCATGCCGGTGGGACGGTTCACAGATAATCTTTGAGGCGATGGGAGCGTTTGGGATGACGCAGGCGTTTGAGCGCGCTGCCCTCGATCTGGCGGATGCGTTCCCGCGTCAAGCCGAACTTTTGGCCGACTTCTTCGAGGGTGTAGGCGTTGCCGTCGTCCAAGCCGAAGCGCAAGCGCAGGACGCGCGCCTCGCGCGGACTCAGGTCGTCGAGCGCTTCGCTCAATTTATCCTTGAGCATGGATAGGTAAATGGCCTGAACGGGCGTCGGGTTGACCTCATCCTCGATAAATTGACCCAGTTCCGTCTCGTCGTCTCCGCCCACAGGGGATTCGAGCGAGATGGGCTGCCACGATACCCGCAGGATCCATTGGGTTTTGCGAACGGGGAGGTGAATCGCCTCGGCCAGTTCTTCCACATTGGGTTGCCGCCCAAGCGATTGTTCGAGTTCTTGCTGGGCTTTGTGCAGTTCGCGGATGCGGTCGGACATGTGAACCGGGATGCGGATGGTGCGCGCCTGGTCGGCGATGGCGCGCGTGATGGTTTGGCGGATCCACCAGGTGGCGTAGGTGGAGAAGCGGAAGCCGCGTTTGTGATCGAATTTTTCGACCGCCTTCATCAAACCAAGATTGCCCTCCTGGATCAGGTCGAGCAGGTGGACGCCGCGACCGATGAAGCGCTTGGCGATGCTGACGACGAGTCGCGTGTTGGCTTTAATGAGGTGTTCGCGCGCCTCGTCCCCGTCATGGATGAGCGCGTCGAGGCGATGGCGTCGGGCGGTGGAGTGGTGGGGAAGGGAGGCGAGTTTTTTGCGCGCCTTGCGCCCCTTATCAATGCGGATGGCGAGGTCGAGTTCCTCTTTCATGTTGAGCAGGGGAACGCGGGCCATCTCGCGCAGGTAGAGACTCACGGGATCGTCGCCGGAGAAAGTTTCGTAGGGCGGGAACGCGCGAGAGGGGGTATCCGCTTCGCGGTCGTCGGAGTCGTCTGCGTCGAGCAGTTCCACGCCGCGCTGGCGGAGGGAGGTCAGTGTGGCCGAGAGGCGGTCTGAATCCGACGCCTCGGGATAGATTTCCATCAAGTCGTCGGCGGTCAGATAGCCTTGCGTGTCCGCCTTTTCAAGCAGGGCGTCGAGCGCGACTCGGTGTCGGTTCGGGAGGGCGGGCATGGCGGCTCCTGGGGTCAGTTGTTGAGCAGGTCTTTGAGGGAGGCGAAGGGGGATTCGTTTTGGTCGGCGCGGTGGCCGCAGTCTTTTTGGTTGAGATCCTGCCCGCAGGTGGGACACAGGCCCTTGCAATCGGGCTTGCAGACCGGGTTGATGGGGACTTCGGTGAGGGCGTAGTCGCGGATGAAGGGGGCGAGGTCAATTTGCGCGTCTTCGGGGACGAGCAGGTCGGAGTCGGTGAGGGATTTTTCGTTGAAGGCGAAGAGTTCGGTGATGTCCCACTGGACGGTTTGCGTGAAGTCGCGCAGGCATCGCACGCATTGGAGGTCGAGCGCGGCGCGAAAATGGCCGGTGAGGAGCAGTCCCTGCTGGGTGCGGTTGAAGCGGGCCGTGCCGGCAAAGTCGCCCAGTTCGAGATCCTCGGCGACCCGGATGGTTTCATAGTCGAATGGGAAGTCGTGGTTGTATCCGACCTCGTTGCTGACAATGAAGCCGACGTTCAGTTTGAAAGGTTTGCGAGGGTTGGTCATGGCAGTGGCGCAATTTGCCAACGCCGCGCTTGCGTATGTGCAAGCGTTTGCGCTACAACTTTCGATCCACCACGTAGCGCGCCAAATTTTCGAGCGCGTCGCGTTCGGCGGAAGCGGGGAAAAAATTGAGGCAGGCGATGGCGGTTTCGATGCGCGCCTCGGCTTCGCGCATGGCTTTCTGGATCGCGTCGCTGGCGCGAATGGACTGGACGAGGCGCTCCATTCGTTCGTTGTCGCCCCAGCCGCCCGCGGCCAGCGAACGGACGTCGGGGTTGTCGGGATTCGACTCGGCGTAGTAAATGGCCGGCAGGGTCACCAGTCCCTGCAGGAGGTCCGAGCCGAGCGGTTTGCCCACCGCAGACTGTTCGCCGGTGAAGTCGAGCACATCGTCCACGATCTGGAAGGCCATGCCGAGTTCATAGCCGAACTTGCGCATGGATTCGACAGTGGCGTCCTCCTCCGCGCTGACGATGGCCGCCGCCCGCGTGCACATTTCGAAAAGCGAGGCGGTCTTGGCGTAGATGCGCTGATAGTAATTTTCGCGGTTGATGACGCCGCGCGCCGAGAACAACTGGGTCAACTCGCCGTTGACGATGATCGCCAGGGTCTCGGCGAAGAGGCGCATGAGCAGAACGTTGTCGGTGTCGGCGGCGAGTTTGGCGGCGCGGGCGAAGAGGAAGTCGCCGGTGAGGACGGTGGCCGCCGACGACCAGCGCGCGTTGATGGTTTCCGCGCCGCGGCGCAGGAGCGCGCCGTCAATCAAGTCGTCGTGGACGAGCGTGGCGGTGTGCAGCAATTCCACCGCCGCGCCGAGCGTGAGGAGGGTGTCGGGATCGCCTTGCAGCATGTCGCCGACCAGCAGGGTGAGCGTGGGGCGGATTCGTTTTCCGCCCGCGGCCAGCAGGTGTTCGAGGGCGGCGCGCAAGTCCGGATGGCACTCATCCCCCTGGGCGCGCATTCGTTTTTCAACCAACACAATTTTTTCTTGAACGGGAGTTAGGAAAGTCACGTTATTCAAAGTTTCACCACAGGAAGAGCCGCGCCGCGTTTTCCGTGGTGAGCGCCGCGACCTCCTCTTTGCTTCGGGATTTTATTTCTGCAATTTTATCAGCAATTTCGCGCACGAAGGCAGGTTCGTTCCTTTGGCCGCGATGGGGGACGGGCGCGAGGAAGGGCGAGTCGGTTTCGATGAGGAGATTGGTAATTGGTAATTGGTAAATAATACCGCGCTTCAATTCCGCGTTTTTGTAAGTGACCGGCCCCGTGACGCCGATGAAGAATCCCATTTCGATGGCCTTCTGCGCGGTCTCCAGATTTCCGTTGAACGAGTGCAACACGCCGGGGCGCGCGGCCAGGGGATTATTTTTCTCGCGCAGCTCGCGCGTCCACGCGGTGAGAATATCCAGCAATTGAGCGGACGCATCTCCGAACCACGCGTCGCCCTCTTCGCGCATGTGGATGACGACCGGCTTGCCGACCTCCGCCGCGAACGCGAGTTGACGCCGCAACAGTTCCCTCTGCCTCTCCCGCTTCGCCTCTTCCTTGACCCAGTAATGGTCCAGCCCTATCTCGCCGATTGCCGCTACCTTGGGATGTTCCGCCAACGCCTTGACCTGGGCGAAGTCATCCTCGCTGAACTTGTCCAAGTCCGTGGGGTGGAATCCCACCGCGGCGAAGATCTTCGGATTCGACTCGGCCAATCGTATCGCCGCACGGCTGGATTTGAGGTCCAGTCCCGGCACGAGGAAGCGCGTCACCCCCGCGGCCTCGGCCCGCGCGATCGCGTCCGCGCGATCGGGATCGAATTTGTTGAAGTTTAAGTGGCAGTGGGTGTCAGTAAACATGTTGGCAAGTTAAACGGTTGGCAGGTTGGAGCGTCTAAACCTTCCAACCTGCCAACGTGAAAACAACTATTTGATCCCCGCCACTCTCAATCCGTCTTGGAGAATCGCCTTGACCTTATCGCCGTGCCGCGTCTCGCAATAGACGCGCAGGATGGGTTCCGTGCCGCTGAAACGGATGAGCATCCAGCCGCCGTCTTCGAGACGGAATTGGAATCCGTCAATCGTGACCAGTTCTGTGACTTTAAGTCCGCCGAGGGTGGCTGGTTTTGCGTCAAGGATCATCTTCTTGCGCGCTTCGGGGTCGCCTGTGAAGGGACTGTCCACGCGGTCATAGAAGTACTCGCCTCCGACTTTCGCGAACAAGTCCTTGAGCAGTTCGGTCGGCTTCTTGCCGGTCTTGACCATGAAGTCGAGCATGTACAGCCCCGCCAAAATCCCGTCGCGTTCGGGGACGTTGCCGCGGAAGGCGTAACCGCCGCTTTCCTCGCCGCCGACGAGGGCGTTCGTCTCCGTCATCTTCGGGGCGACGAATTTGAATCCCACGCCGGTTTCATGGACTGGCACGCCGTAAAGTTCGCCCAGTTTGTTGAGCATGTTGGTGGTCGAGAGCGTCTTGACGATGTCGCCGCGCAGGCCGCGCACTTCGAGCAGGTAGTAGGCCAGCAGGGCATAGACTCGCAACTGGTTGATGAACTTGCCGTTCTCGTCGCCAATGCCGCAACGGTCCGCGTCGCCGTCGGTGATGAGCAGCACATCGGCTTTGTTGTCCACTGTGGCTTGCAGGCCGACGTCAATGTTCGGCTGGATCGGTTCCGGTCGCTTCATCTCCGGGAAGGCTGGATTACGCGTGTTGTGGATCTCGATCACCTTGGTCTTGCCTCCCGCCAGCAGGCGCGGGAACCAACCGGCGCCGTTGCCCCACATCACATCCACCATCACGGTCAGGCCGGCGTCCTTGATCGGTTGCAGGTCAATCAGCCCGTCGCGCGTCAAATGCTCGATGTACGGCGTCGCCGCGTCGAACTTGACGATCTTCCCCTCTTTCTCGGCTACGGAATACGCAACGCGCAATACGTCTTTCATCTCCTCCGGGATGGACGCCTCAATCTGTAACAATCCCTCCGGGTCAATCGCGCCGCCCGTCTCGTTGCGGACCTTAAAGCCGTTGTCCGTGGGTGGGTTGTGACTGGCTGTGATGTTGACCGCGCCCGCGGCTTTCTTGTCCACCACCGCGTAAGCAATGACCGGCGTCGGAGTCGCGCCGTCGGTCAGGTAGACGCGCAGTCCGTTGCCGGCCAACACTTCCGCAACCGCCGCGGCAAAATGCTCGCTGCTGAAACGTTTGTCGTGACCGACGATCACCCATTCGCCTTGCTTGCCCTGGGCAAGGAGGTAATTCGCAAATCCCTGCGCGCAACGCCGCACGTTGTCGAACGTGTAATCCTCGGCGATCACGCCGCGCCAACCGTCGGTCCCGAATTTGATTTTGAAAGCCATGAGTCGACTCCTGGGAAAATGATGACGGGGCGATTATAACGTAGGACTCTCCTCTCCCGTGTTCTTTGGGCGAGGCAGACATGCTAAAATATCCGGCATGTCCGAATCTCTCGCAGAGATCAAATCCCGGCTCCGCCGACAGTGTCGCAAACTCCGAACCGAAATGGGGGAAGCGACGCGCGCCCGCGTCAGTGAATTGATCTGCGCGCAGTTGGAACGCTGGCCGGCCTTCCAACAGAGCGAATCGATCTTGACGTATTCGCCGATCAAGGGCGAAGTGGATTTGACCGCGCTGTTGACGCGTCGCCCCGAAAAACGCTGGATTTTGCCGCGCATCATTCCCGAAGAGAATCATCGCATGGTCTTTCATCCCTACGACTCGACTCGTCTCGTCCGCCACCCGTTTGGGATGGCCGAACCCGCCGCGGATTCTCCCACCGTCGCTCCGAATCAAATCCAGATCGCCCTCGTCCCTAGCCTCGCGTTCGACCGTCACGGCTGGCGGCTTGGTTACGGCGGCGGTTACTTCGACCGTTTCCTCAACGATTTTTCGGGCGAGAGCGTGGGCGTCGTTTTTAGCGCGCTGTTGTTGGATGAAGTCCCTCACGCGGCGCACGATGTCGCCATGCTGTGGCTCGCCACGGAGCAGGGGATCATCCAAACCGAAAGGGTATAATTCCCGCCATGCCCGATCCCATTTATCTCGACTACGCCGCCACCACGCCCATCCACCCGCGTGTGTTAGACGCGATGACGCCGTACTTTCGCGACGCGTTCGGCAACCCTTCGTCGGTTCATCGCTACGGACAACGCGCGGAGGCCGCGCTCGACTCCGCGCGCGAGACCGTCGCGTCGGCGTTGAACTGTCGGCCCGACGAGGTGATCTTCACCTCCTGCGGTTCCGAGTCGGACAACCTGGCGGTGCGCGGCGCAATGATGGTTGGACTCCGGGCCGGCCGCTCCTGGCTATTAACCTCGCGGGCCGAGCATCACGCTGTCAGCAAAACCGCCGAGCAACTGGAACAGTACTTCGACATTCATGTCGAATGGCTCGCGCTCGATAAGTACGGCATGGTCACGCCGGAGGCGATGCGCGCCGCGGTCTGCGATGGAACCGCGCTGGCCTCGGTCATGCTTGCGAACAACGAGATTGGCGCGATCAATCCCGTCGCGGAGTTGGCCGCGATCTGCCACGAGCGCGGCATCCTCTTCCACACCGACGCGGTGCAGGCCGCCGCGTATCTCGACGTGGACGTGCAAACCCTCGGCGTGGATTTGCTCTCCCTCGGCGGGCATAAATTTTACGGGCCGAAGGGCGTCGGCGCGCTCTTCGTCCGCAAGGGAACGGGGCTCCTTCCGCATCTCACCGGCGGCGGACAGGAATTTGGCTTGCGCGCCGGGACGCAGAACGTGCCGTACATCGTCGGATTTGCCGAGGCGCTTCGGTTGGCGAAGGAGGAGCGCGACCAGCGCATTGCCCACGTTCAGCCGTTGCGCGACCAAATTATCGGCCGCGTCCTCGAAGAAATTCCAGATTCGCAACTCACCGGCCATCCCGAAGATCGCCTTCCCAATCACGCCTCCTTCGTTTTCAAAGACGTGGACGGCAACTTGCTTTTGCAACTGCTCGACGCGGCCGGTTTCGCCTGCTCTTCCGGCTCGGCCTGCAAAACAGGAAATCCCGAACCCAGCGAAGTCATCACCTCCCTCGGCCTCTCCCGCGATTGGGCGCTCGGCTCCCTGCGTATCACCCTCGGCATGGATTCAACGCCAGAGCAGGTTGATTCCTTCCTGGCGACATTACCGTCTCTGGTGAATAAGACCAGGAATTTAATCGGGGATAAATTGAGATAAATGCTCTGTAACGCTTATGCCCATTTGTTGAGGAAAAACGGTTTGTATGTGGTTCAACAACATCCGATCAAGGTTGTTTTTGATAAACCATCTTGTCTCCGTTCATCCCCGGTGAATCAGTGACCAAAGTCGTCGTCGCCATGTCTGGAGGAGTGGATTCCTCCGTCGCCGCGGCCCTGCTCAAAAAGCAGGGCTATGACGTTGTCGGCATGATGTTGCGACTGTGGTCCGAGCCGGGGAAGGAGGAGTCCAATCGCTGTTGCACGCCCGACTCGATGGCCCAGGCGCGTCGCGTCGCCGCGAAATTGGACATTCCCTTCTACGTGGTGGACGCGAAGAATATCTTTCGCGAAACGGTCGTGCAATACTTTCTGGATGGCTACGCCCACGGCGAGACGCCCAATCCGTGCCTGCTGTGCAACCGTCAAATCCGCTGGACGTTCCTGCTCGATCACGCGCTGGCGCTCGGCGCGGAGTTCATGGCGACGGGACATTATGCACGAAAGATGAAAGATGAAAGCGGAACGATGAAGTTGTTGCGTGCGGCGGATTCTTCCAAAGACCAGTCGTATGTGTTGCACGCGCTGACGCAGGAGAAATTGAGACGCGCGTTATTTCCGATTGGCGATTACCCGAAAACGGAGATCCGCCGAATCGCCGAATCGTTTGGGCTTCCGACCGCTTCGCGCAAGGACAGCCAGGATCTGTGCTTTCTGGCCGGCGAAGACTATCGCAACTTTCTCCGGCGCAACGCGGCGGAGACGCTTCAACCGGGCGACATTGTCACGAGTGGGGGAGAGGCGGTCGGCCGGCACAACGGATTGGCGAATTACACCATCGGTCAGCGCAAGGGATTGGGCGTCGCTTCGCCTGCGCCTCTCTATGTCATTGCGAAACACGCAACAAGCAATACCCTTGTAGTCGGCACGGAAGGTGAATTGGGCGCGACCGAACTCCTCGCGCGTGACGTAAATTGGGTGAGCGGAGAGATTCCCTCCGGGCCGTTCCGCGCGGAGGTGAAGATTCGTTACACGGCGCGACCGGTCTGGGCGGAGGTGACGCCCGAAACGGCGAACCACGCGCGGGTCCGGTTTGAGGCGTCGGTCCGGGATGTGACCGCGGGTCAGGCGGCGGTGTTTTATATCGAAGAGGAAGTCGTAGGAGGCGGTGTCATTATTTAAGAAGTTTCGCGTAGCCAATTGCACACAACCATACAATACCCCTCACAACTTTAAAAAGGAAAAAGCGATGACAACCCCGGCCATACTATTTGCTTTCGCGCTTGCGCTGCTTCTTGGAGCGACCTACCACTTCTTCCGTAATGGGGGAGCGTGGCATTTGGTCGTTTACCTGCTGGCCAGCGCGCTGGGTTTTTTAGCCGGACAACTCGTTGGATTGTGGCGCGGTTGGATTTTGCTCAAGCTTGGCCCGCTCAACCTGGGCATGGAAATTTTGGGAGGCCTGCTTTTTCTCGCGATAGCGGATTGGTTCCTGCACCTCGAACCGCGCGCTAGGGAGGAGGAAGAAAAACCTTAGCCGGAAAATTTCTTACCCTCTTGTCCAAGCGACCCTCGGGTTGACCTGCTTCGAGAGGCGATAGGCGACCTCCTCGAATCCAAAACGCGGCCAGTAGCGCGCGGCCAGCAGGTTGGGACTGATCCAATTGGTGTAGCAGGTGTCGTATCCGTCGCGGCGGGCTTCGTTGAGTCCGTTCCAGGTGAGGAGATTCGCGACGCCGCGTCCCCGTGAGTCTGGCTGGGTGACGGCCGCGCCCAGATAGACGGTCCGCGGCGAGGCGAGCATTTGCGGGTCACTTTCTTCGATGGGGCGGAATCCAACTGCGCCGAGGGCGCGTTCGCCTTCCAGAGCCAGCCAGATTTTCCAATCCTTGTCTTCGGCGAGTTCGGCCCAATCTTCTTTTAGTTCGAGATATTCTTCCGGCGCGGTGGGATGCCAGTAGGGCGCGCTCGAAAGCGCGTCTGCCATGATGTGCGAGAGGCTGGCGAGGCGTTCCTCGTCGCCTTGAGCCGCGAGCCGGGCAGTGACGCCATTGGGGACGGCGACCTTGACCATCGGAAGCGACTGCAAGTCGAGCAGGGCGTCAATGCGCTCCTTGCCAAATCCGACCGCGAAGAGCGCCGCGATCACATCCGTATCCGCCGCCGAAACGTAGAGGTTGTGGCTGAAAATTCCCTGCCGCACCCAATCGTCGCCGAGGCGGGCATACAGGTCTTGTATGATCTCCGCGTCTTCGCCCTCGGCCAGCGCGTAGCCCGGTTGATAGACATAGCCACTGCGTCCCCACGGCTGGACGGTGTAGTCGCCGAGCAGGTAGGCGATCATCTCTCCGCCGCGAAAGGCGGCGTAGCCATTGCGGAGTTTCTTTTGCCACAAGGCTTGTACGGCCTCGGCGCAAACTTGCGTCTCTTCGAAGCGCGCCGGCAGGAGGGGGAGAATGGCGCGGTTGCGCGCGTGGCGCCCGGCGAGGATGGCCGCGGCGGAGGGGATGTGGGAGGGGGCGAGGGGGAGGATCTCGGCGTTCATGGTTCACTGACGCAAATTATAGCCGAGGGAATGGGTACGTTTGACACTTGCGTGAATAGGCAATGTTTTCTACAATAGGAGCAACCCCAACCAAGCGAGGGACTATGCCGAAAGCCAAAAAGCCATCCGACAAATTATCAGCCGCCTCTGTGCAGGCCGGAGAGGGCGGCGTAGGCATTGGCGGGGACGCGACGAATTCCACTATCATCACCGGCGACCATGCCACTGTGATTCAGCAGCCCGCGCCGCTTCCCGAAACTCACGACACCATCGGCTTCATTCCACCTGACCGAACGGTGAGATATATCCATCGCGGCAAGATCGAGGAGGACGTGCGCGCCTTTTTGAAAAACGGCGGGACCGGCGCGATTGTGGGACTGCACGCGCCGGGCGGATTAGGCAAAACCGAACTGGCAAAACACGCGCTCGAAGAACTCAAGGATCAATTCGAGGGGACGTTATGGGTGGACGTGGGCGAACGAAACCCACAACAAGTGGTGGCGGACATGCTCATTCAATGCAGGGCGCAGACGCGGCCGGGCGCGCCCTACGAGGAACAGCGCAACGAGTTAAAAGCCCGGTTGTTGAATCGCCGCTTGTTGATCGTGCTGGACGATGTGCGCCAAAACGCGCTGGAGGGACTGAACGATATTTTGCCTCCCAAACCCTGCGCCACGTTGTTGACCAGCCGCATTCACGATATCGGCGGAGTGAGCAAAACTTTTGCGCTCGACGCCATGACTCCAGAGCAAGCCCGGGAATTGATGGAAGCCGTCTTAGGCGAAGAGGTTGTCAAGGCGGAAGAAACGACAGCCGCCAAACTGGCGGAGCGTTGCGCTTTTAATCCGCTGGCCGTGGAGATCGCGGCGCGGCGCATTCGCCAGTTCGAGGGAAGGAAAAAACCAATCGCAAGTTACTTCGAAATGGCGCAGGCGCGCTTTTCGGAGTTGGTCATGGATGGCGACGCGCGTTGGAACATGACGCATATTTTCGATTTGAGTTACAACGATCTCGACGCGGAAGACCGGGCGCGGTTTCGCAGTTTGGCGGCCTTCGACCGGAGCGGTTTTTCTTTCGCGGCGCTGCTTGCCTTGTGGGACGCGGAGCCGGCGCAGGCGCACGCGGTTCTTTCGCGCTTCATCAACCTTTCTCTCGTAAAGAATGTTCCGACTGAAGATGAAAGCCTGGAGCGTTACCGTTTGCACGACCTGTTGGATGAATACGCGGCGGGGAAATTATCGAAAGAAGAAGAGAAACAAATACGGGATGGGCTGGCGGAATGGATCGTCGCTTTATTCTCGGAATACTTCACAGACGATAGAACCACGGCGCCGCAAGCCGCCGCCGAGCGCGCCAATTTAATGCGCTCCTGTGAATGGGCGCGCGGACAGAAGAATGGCAACCTGCTGGCGCAACTGATCACACAAAGCCGTAATTGGTTTTATAACATTTTTAGGGAAGAATGGGTTTATTGGTATGCCTGGCTCGAGGCCTCCTTGAAACTTGGGATTGACGATTCAACCAACGAAGGCAAACAACTAAAAGCCAACGTGCTTCAAGCCATCGGGGATGTGCAACAATTCCGTAAAGAGGTTGACGCCGCGCTGGTCAGTTACAACGAAGCCCTGAAACTGTTCAAGGAAATCGGGGATAAATTGGGCGAAGCCAACGTGCGGAAAGCCATCGGGGATGTGCAACAATTCCGAGATGATCGTGACGCCGCGCTGGTCAGTTACAACGAAGCCCTGAAACTGTTCAAGGAAATCGGGGATAAATTGGGCGAAGCCAACGTGCGGAAAGCCATCGGGGATGTGCAACAATTCCGAGATGATCGTGACGCCGCGCTGGTCAGTTACAACGAAGCCCTGAAACTGTTCAAGGAAATCGGGGATAAATTGGGCGAAGCCAACGTGCGGAAAGCCATCGGGGATGTGCAACAATTCCGA
>CAZVAX010000053.1:17176-28129 GCA_964625215.1 uncultured Anaerolineaceae bacterium
GACGCCGCGCTGGTCAGTTACAACGAAGCCCTGAAACTGTTCAAGGAAATCGGGGCTAAATTGGGCGAAGCCAACGTGCGGAAAGCCATCGGGGATGTGCAACAATTCCGAGATGATCGTGACGCCGCGCTGGTCAGTTACAACGAAGCCCTGAAACTGTTCAAGGAAATCGGGGATAAATTGGGCGAAGCCAACACACTACAATCTCTTGGCAAAGCGGCAATTACGAGCGCTGCCGATCAATCGTCATTTGAGAACGGGATCGAGATTATTCAAGCGGCGATGAAATTACACGAGGAGATTCATGATGTGGTTGGGCAGATAAACATCCTGATTTTTTTGTCGCAAGTAATGGCGAATATGAACCAAATCGAAAAGGCATTGGAATTGGCGAATGAGGCTTTGCCGATGTTGGTGAACGTTGCCGGGGAAAATCACCCTGTTACGTTGTCTTTCAGGCAGTTTATCGAACAGCTAAAAAAGGCAAAGCAAGAAGATTCATCCTCGTAACACAAAAGCCTCCGGGAGTTTGGCGCTCTCGGAGGCTTTCTTTTATCTTTCTTCTTTCGCTCCTTAATCCGCTATCACCGCCTAGTCCACTTCCACCACGCCTTCCTCGCGCTCTGCGACGCCATACAGCGCTTCCAACTGATGGCGGAACTGTTGGGTGTAGAGGTGGCGGTGAGTAATCCTCCCAAACTACCAGATCGCTTCCACCACTTTCGCCTCGGTAATTGTTTGGTCGTACGTGATCAGAGCCGCGCCGTTCAGTATCGCGCTGACAACAATCATGCGGTCGTGCATTTCTGGAATGACGGTCAGGTCGCGCAATTTCAACGCCGATTCGTAATCAAAATCAACAAATTCGATATTGGGGCTGCCATGGATTGCATCGAGGATTTTATCGAGGTCGGTTTGGATGGGTTTATTTTCAATGGTGAATATCAGTTCGGCGAGAACGATAGTGGGAATCAACAGTTTTGCTTCGCCGTTGGCAATTTCCTCGAAGGCGCGGCGGGCGCGTTCACCCAGTTTACGCGGCTTTTGAAACGCCCAAATCAAACTGTGTGTGTCGGCCATGTAGACGGTCATGTCATTTCAAAGCCTTTGCCAGTTTGTTGATTTTTGCCCTGGATTTTTTCCTTACTTGCGCGAGGGAACCTTCTAAGTCAATGTCTGTTTCTTCCCAAATCCCAAGCAGGGAGGCAAATCCCGCCTTTGGGTTTGGGAGACGCGTCGCTTTCACCTTCACCTCCACCAGGCTGTGCTCGGGCAGATTCAATTTTTTCCTGGGCCGCAAAACGCCTTTTTCGTAAACGGCTTGAACTGTAAACGTTTCCATGGCTGCCTCCGTTTGAATTATAGCAGACCCCCACCCCCTCCCGGCCTCCCCCATTTCGAAGAACAGGAATGGGGGAGGGGACTGATCGCTGGTTACTGATCACTATCCTCAATCCGCCGCTAAGCCAGCTGGAATCCTCTGGTACAAAAACTCCTCCACGTTTGTGGATTTACTGGCATGTTCGATGGTCAGGCTGACCACGCGGCCCTGGCTATCGAGGTCAAGATAAATGTTTTCGTTCAATTCCTGAGTTTCTGCCGGCGGGGTATCCGAAAGTTCCAGCAAGGCTGTATCGGTATCGGGAAAGTATTTGATCTTCATTGCTTACTCCTTGAAATTCCGATCAAAGAAGGCGTTGTGAACGGTTTCTCCATCTTCGAGCAGGACTACTCGTAAAATGCGGTCTTCCATTTCAGCAATGCGCGCCCATCTTCGAATTCTTCCATCGCTTTGTATTTCCTCTCGCAACGGGTTATTGACAACCTCTTCAATCCATTCATCCGTGATGATGGCGCGGTCAGGACGCGAGCGGGTGTATTGGAAGTACTGGGTTGTTTTCATGTTCAATACGAATTATAGCAGACCTCAGCCCCCCTCCCAGCCTCCCCCATTCGAAAGAACACGAATGGGGGAGGGGGTTTACTGATGACTAATCACTGAACACTCGTCACTAATCCGCCGCTACCACCTCATCCAGGACTTCCGAAGCCTCAACAACTCCCTCCTCATCCACGCCATACGCCACTTCCAACTGATGCCGGAACTGCTGAGTGTAGAGGTTGTAGTAGTGACCGCGCTGGCGCAGGAGTTCGGCGTGCGTCCCCTGCTCGGCGATGCGCCCGTTCTCGATGACGAGAATCCGATTTGCGCGGCGGATGGTGCTGAGGCGGTGCGCGATGACGAAGGAGGTGCGCCCCTTCATCAGGGCTTCCATGCCGCGCTGGATCAGGGCTTCGGTGAGCGTGTCCACGGAGGAGGTGGCCTCGTCCATGATGAAGAGTTCGGGCCGCGCCAGCACGGCGCGCGCCAGCGAGATCAACTGCTTCTGCCCGACCGAGAGTTTGTTCCCGCCTTCGCCCACGTTTTGCTCGTAACCTTTTTCCAGGGTCACGATAAAATCGTGCGCGCCGGCGATCCTGGCGGCCTCTTCCACGTCGGCGTCGCTCGCGTCCAACCGCCCGTAGCGGATGTTCTCGCGCACCGACCCGCTGAACAAGTGCGGCGTTTGCAGGACGATCCCGATGCGCGAGTGGATGGATTGCAGCGTGTACTCGGTGTAGTCGCGTCCGCCGATTCGGACCACGCCCGCGCGGGGTTCAAAGAAGCGGCAGAGCAGGTTCACGATGGTGGATTTGCCGCCGCCCGTCGGCCCGACCAGCGCGATCATCTCGCCGGGTTTCACTTTCAGCGTGAAATCGGTCAGGACGGGTTTGCGATCCTCGTAGTAGAAGTCCACGTGATCGAACTCGATTCCGCCGAGCAGGGTTTTCGCCTCCACGGCGTCGGGTCGGTTGCGGACCTCGGGCTGGGTGTCTACCAACTTGAAGATTCTCTCCGCCGAGGCGATGCTGTGCTGCATTTCCGCGTAGACGCGCGCCAGGTCTTGCACCGGCCAGAGCATGAACGTCAGGTAGCCGACGAAGGCCTGGATACCGCCGATGGTGATGAAACCGTTCTGCGATTGGACGCCGCCGTACCAGATGATGGCGCCGAGCGCCACCGAGGAGACGATCTGCACGGCGGGGAGGAAGAGGGCCGAGAGCCAGGCGGCGCGATACGAGGCGCGGTACATCTTGCCGGTCAGTTCCTGGAATTCGGCCAAGTTCTCGTCCTCGCGGCCGAGGGCTTTCACCACGCGCACGCCCTGGATGTTTTCGTTGTACGCGCCGGTGATCTTCGAGTTGGCGCGCCGCGAGTTGCGGAACTCTACCAGGATCTTCTTGCGAAATTGCACGGCAATGAACACCAATACCGGGACGATAAGCATCACCATCAAGCCGAGTCGCCAGTTGATGACCGACATAAAGGCCGCCGATGTCAGGATGTTGACCACCGCCCAGGTGGAGTCAAGTACGCCCCAGGTCACCAGTTCGGAGACGCGTCCCGAGTCCGAGGTGACGCGCGCCATCAGGCGTCCCACCGCGATCTGCGAGTAGTACGAAAGCGAGAGGTCTTGCAGGTGGTCGAACATCTTCTTGCGCAAGTCGTATTGCACGCGCTCGCCCAAGACTCCTGCCAGGTAGATGGCGCCGAACACCATCGCGGCCTGCAAGAGGATGAACGAGCCGTAGAGGGTCGCGAGGCGCATCACTTGCGCGCTGTCTTTCAGGTTGATGCCCAGGTCAATGATGTCCTTGTTGAGGTACGTGAAGTACGCGTCCAACGCGGAGACAGCCAGGATGGTCAACATAAAGCCAACCGCCCATTTCCAATAGGGTATCACCAACTCCAGAATGCGCTTGAAGACCGGGGCGGTGAGTTGTGATGTGAATTCTTCTTCTTCGAGTTCGGTAATGATGTCAGACATAGTTGGTTCTCCGAAGCGATGGTTGAGGATGAAAAAGATGAAAGATGAGAGATGAAAGATGAATGCGCTCCTGCATTCTTCATCTTTCATCCCTTCGCCTTCGCTCAGGACAGGCTTTCCGCTCTCATCTTTGGTTTTTCATTTTCCCATTCGCTTTTTGATCTTTGTCACGATAGTCACGAAGATCGCGATGAGTTCGTTGGTTTCCTTGATGAGCGGCTCCAAGTTTTTGGCGGGGACAAATCCGCCTCTCACGAGCAGGCCCAGCCAGTAATCGGTTTCATCCAATTCCTGCAAGACGCCTTCAAACTTGTTGACAACGTCCGCGTCCGATTTTGCCCTATGGCCTTCTCGGTACTGCGCCCCGACGGATGTGCCGGAACGCAGAACCTGTTTTCCAATCACCTGTACTTCGGTTTTCCTTGACAGGCTGGAGTAGAGGCGGATGATCCGCAACGCAAACTCGCTTGTTCGTTCGCCCAGATCTTGCAAATTTTCGTTTTTCATTTCAGCATTCTCCTCTTCGTTTTGGATTGGAATGTTTTTCAGCGGACATTCATCTCTCATCTTTCATCTTTCATCTTTACATTTCAGATTTCATAATTTCGAGCTCCAACTCCTCATCAATCCTCGTCTGAATGTCGTAGATGCGGCGATACATGCCTTCCTGCGCGAGCAGTTCCTCGTGCGAGCCCATCTGTACTACCTCGCCCTTGTCGAGCGCCAGAATCAAATCGGCGATCATCACAGACTGAATTCTGTGCGCGATGATGAAGGTGGTGCGGTTTTGCATCAGCGAGTTGAGGGCTTCGCGTATCTCTGCCTCTGTTTCGAGATCCACGGAGGAGGTCGAGTCGTCGAGGATCAGGATACGCGGATTTTTCAGCAGAGTGCGCGCGATGGTCACGCGTTGTTTCTGGCCGCCCGAAAGCGTCACGCCTTTTTCGCCGACCAGCGTGTTGTAGCCGTCGGGGAAGGACACGATCACGTCATGGATGGCGGCGGCCTTGGCGGCGCGCTCGATCTCATCCTGCGGCACGTCGCGGCCCATGCCGTAGGTGATGTTCTCGCGAATCGAGCGGCTGAACAGGAACGGCTCCTGCTCCACGATGCCGATTTGTTGGCGCAGGTAGGCGCGCGGGTAATCGCGCAGCTCCGCGCCGTCGAGCAGGATGCTCCCGCCCGTGTAGTCGTGGAAGCGAGGCAACAGGTTCACCAGCGAGGTCTTGCCCGAACCGGTCGAACCCAGCAGCGCCACGGCCTGCCCGGGTCGCACGTGGAACGAGACGTTCTTGAGGACATCCGACTTCCCGTCCGCGTACATGAACGAGACGTTATCGAATCTCACGTCGCCTCGCGCCGGACTAGCGGGCTGGACGCGGCCATCGAACAGCGGCTCGCGATCCTGCTTGACGATCTCCATCAGGCGGCTGTACGAAACGAGGCCCGTGGAGGCTTGCACGATGATGCGCCCCAGGTTGCGGATCGGCCAGATCAACTGGACGATGAGACCCGCGTACGCGATATACGTTCCGACCGTGATCGTCCCTTGGATGGCCAGGTTCGCGCCATAGACGAAGCCGAATAGCATTTGAAAGCCAAGCACGATATCCGAAAGCGGCCAGAAGAGTGAGTGCATGACGAGCAGCCGGCGGCCACGGCGAAACTTTTCGAAGTTGTCCTTCTCGAACTTGTTCATCTCGTAGTCCTGCCGGGCGAAAGCCTTGACCACGCGCACGCCGGTCAGGTTTTCCTGCAGGGTGGTGGAGAGGACGGCTTCCTGTTCCTGGTACTCCTCGTAGCGTTTGGTCACTTTTTTGAAGAACCACAGCGACACAACCAGCACGATTGGGATGGCGATGATGGAAAGCCAGGCCAGCGGTTGGTAGAGGTTGAGGAGCGCCGCGAAGTTGATGAGGAATACCAACAGGATGCGGCCCACGCCAATGGCTTGCTCGCTGTAGAAGCGGCGCACCGAGTCCACGTCGGAGGTGACGCGCTCGATTAGGTCGCCGGTGGGAGTCTGGCTATGATAGGAGAAGGTTAGCCGCTGGATGTGGTCGAAGAGGTAGTCGCGTAATCGGCGGGTGATCCCTTCGGCGGTGTAGGCGGCGAGGCGCCCGGAGATATACGAGAACAATCCTTCGAAACACGCCAGTCCCACGAAGCCCAGCGCAAGGATGGCGAGGGTCCGATCGAGGGAGCCAAAGGCCAGGGTCTGCGCGCCCAGCACGGCGTCGGCGAAGTAGCGGAGCAGGAGGTAGGTCAACGTGCGGGAGGCGGCGGAAATCGCGAGGGCGGCCGTCGCGGCGATGTAGGGCAGGCGATAGTCCTTCATCATGCGCCAAACGCCGGCCAGGCGGTTCTTCGTCAGCGCGTTGCGGAAGTCGAAGTATTTGTAGGTTGAGATTGTTGTGTTCATAGCGTCACGTTCCAGGTGTCAGGTTTCAAGTTTCAGGTTACAGGGAAATAAAAAAGCCACGGTGCGAGCGCAACCGTGGCTTGAGGAGACAAGACAGGAATTGACCTAGGTTCGGTCAACAGGCGCGCTACGCGAAGGTAGAATGCTACCAGCGGCGGGAACGGTGCGGAAAAACTTGCTGTAGATCATGCGTGCGCGACTCCTTTCATTGAAATGCGCCGTATTTTTACGACGGGGCGAGTTTATCACGGGTGGGGAGGAGGTGTCAAGAAATTTTCCGCGCAAAAAGATATGCGAGAATTCAGACTCACATTACGCGCGCCAAGTTATTGATCCACTTCCGCGAGAAGTAACGGCGGATTCCCAAAGCCGACTTGGTCACTTCCTCAGACATGACGCACACCGCCACCCAATAGACGGGGAGGTGGAACACGTTCGCGCCGAGGTAGGTCAATGGCACGCCGACGATCCAAATAATGATGCCGTCGAGGAAGAGCGAGAATTTCGTGTCGCCCCCGGCGCGCAGGATGCCGACCACCGTGATCATGTTGTTGATGCGAACCCACATGAAGACGCTTGCCACGTTCAGGATCAACGCCGCGTTTTCGATCACCTCCGGCGAAACCTTGAACAGCGACAGGATCGGCCACTTGAGAATCTGCAAGAGCAGTCCCATCACAATTCCGCCGGCGGCGCCCAATCCGAGCGAACGGCCCGCGTACACGTAGGCCTCCTCCTCCATCCCCGCGCCGATGCGGTTTCCCACCAGCACGGAGGTCGCGTTCGAGATGCCGATGAAGATCACGAAAGCCACCTGCTCGATCGAAGAGACGATGCTCACCGCCGCGAAGGACTCCGTTCCCATGTTTCCGTAAATCGCCGTGTACGTCGTGATGCCCAGCGACCAGAACAACTCGTTCAAAATCACAGGGAACATCGGCACGATCACGCGCTTGACAAAGGGAAAGTCGAAATCTGTCAACTCACGGAGCGATGCCGCCACCGGCGACTTGCGCGCGTAGATCACGATTAACAGCGCGACCAGTTCCAGCGCGCGCGAGATCACCGTCGCTACCGCCGCGCCGTTGATCGAAAGTTCGGGCAGGCCAAGTTTTCCGAAGATAAGCGCCCACGAGAGCAAAGTGTTCAGCGCCAGCGCCAATGTCCCGATGAAGGTCGGCGTCTTCACGTCGCCCGTCGAGCGCATCACCATCGCGAAACTCCCCGTGATGGAGGTGATCAAAAACGACCACGAAAATATCCGCATATAACCCACGCCCAGTTCCACCACCTGCGGGTCTTTCGAGTAGATCGAAAGGAAGACCTCCGGCGCGGCTTGCGAGATGGCGAGAAAGATCCACGCGGTTGTGATCGCCAGCGCCAGCGACATGCCCAGCACGCGCCGCAAATTTGCGAGGTCGCGGTTGCCCCAAAATTGCGCGGTAAACATCGCCGACCCGCTGATGATTCCGAAATGAACCAGGTTGAGCAAAAAACTCACCTGTCCTGCCAGCCCCACCGCGGCCACCGCCGCCTCGCCCTTTTGCCCCACGAATACCACGCCCACCATGTTCAGCAGGGAGAACATCAATTGTTGCGCGATGATCGGCAACGCCAGGTTTCGCACCTGCACAAAATAATCGCGGTCCCGGTAAAAATCCGCCACACGTTTGAGCGTTTGCATGGCGGCATTCTATCAGAAACCAGGTTTCTCAAAGAAACCTGGTTTCTGTGTATACTCGATTCATGCTCGCTTTTCGCCTCGACGGCCAACGCCTCATCTCTCTCGCCGCTTCCGCGACCCATCCCGATGAACTGACGCGCGACCTCCCGCGCGGACTCTACTCCACCTTCATCACCCACCACGGCGGGACGCGCGTCCTCGGCCTGACCGCTCACCTCGCGCGACTCCGCCTCCCCGACCCCGCCTCCCGCGCCGACCTGAAGCGGGCTCTGTCTTCCCTGGCCGCTTCCAACGCCCCAGGCGAATCGCGCTTCCGCGTCCTCCGAACCGACTCGGACGGGACGATCTATGTCATCCTCCAACCCTTCTCCCCTCCGCCGCGCGAAATTTACGAACGCGGCGTCAAGGTCATCACCGCCGAGTTGACGCGCCGCGACCCGCGCCGCAAGGACACCGGCTTCATCGCCGAGAGCCAGTCCGCGCGGGCGAAAGTGGTGGGCGAAATTTACGAGATGCTCCTGACGAAGGGCGGAAAAATCTACGAGGGGATGACCTCGAATTTTTACGCGATCCTTTCGCGCGTCACTGTGAGCGATGGTCGAGTATGCGGAGTTCTCCCCCCATATCGAGACCAGAGCGAAGCAGTCTCCGCGTTGGGGAGGGGATTGCTTCGCTCCGCGCGCAATGATGGAAAGATATTGGTCACCGCGCGGCAGGGAATCCTCCTCGGCGTGACGCGGCGCGCGGTCCTCCGTCTCGCGAGAGGGGAGGGGATGGAGATCGAATATCGTCCGCCGCGCTTGGAGGAGAACTTCGCGGAGGCATTCATCACTTCAAGTTCGCGGGGCGTCGTGCCGGTTGTTTCGATTGACGGCGGTAGGGTGGGGGAGGGGAGGCCGGGGGCTTGGACAAAACGCCTGTCTTTAGCGTATCAAGCCTATGTCGAGGAACGAAGCGAGAGTCTGGCGGTTGGGTGAGACGCGTCGCGCCTTTTTTGTACGGTAGCGAGATTTCTTTCCAAAAATACTTCCGACATGATTTTCACCTTTTGTTGAAGATTTCATCATACGCGGCATCGGCCTCGCCGCCAAAGTGAGCGTAGCGATTCGTGGTGTTGATACTTTCGTGGCGGGCGAGTTCCTGCGAGAGTTTCAGGTTGCCCTTCGCGAGATACGTCATGGTGACAAAGTAATGGCGGAAGTCATGAATGCGGACCGCGCTGCGCTCCACGCCAGCCTCTTCGATGCGCGCTTTGATGGCTTTCCACATTCCGCCTGCGGTGATCGGGCGGATTTTTTTACTGGCGCGGATGTCGTGACGGGCAAACAAGGGCTGGGAACCAAGCGGCGTGCGGGAGTTTGGCTCGATATTCGACCTTGCGTGTAGATATGCTTTGAGGGCCTCGATGGACCGGTTCGAGAAGCGGATGATGGCCTGCTTGTCTCCCTTGCCGATGATGATTGAGCGTTGTTCCAGCCAGTCAATATCGCCGCGTTTGAGGGAGCAGGCCTCCGAAATTCGCAAGCCAGTATCTGCAAGGGTCAGCACGAAGGCGCGGTCGCGCAAGGCCTCGAGGCACTCAGCATTTGACTCTGACGATTCACCTGTCAAGGCGGCGCAATACTCGATGACCTTCTCAATCTCCACGCGATTGAAATTGGCAATTCGCTTTCCTTGATTACGCGTGTAGTGTTCTGTGGCTTCTTTGAGTTCTGCCGAATCGCCAGCCTTACAGAAGGCGTAGAACTTGAGAACCGCTGTACGATAAACGCGCTGCGTGGAGGGGGATTTGTCGCGCAGGGCGGAAAGGAAATCCACGTACGTTTCCGTGTTCAACTCCGCGTCCGCGCCGACAATGTTCACGAATTGCTTGAGGGCGTTGCGATACGTGAAAACGGTCTTCGGAGAGCGGTGAAACGTGCCCAAGAAGTGTTCGATCCGTTCGGTAATATCATTCGACATACTGGAAATTATATCGAATGATAGGGTCATTTGTCAAGGACATGGAGGAGGAAATGAAATCCCACTCCCCCGCTGGAAAGTGATCAACCAACAGCGACCAGTAACCAATCCTTGAAGCGAGGCGACCGCGCGCGGCTGACAGACAGAAAATTGATGACTGACCACTGAACACTGCAAAGTCCCCCACCCCACCGACTCCCTCTGTTATAATCGCGCCCATGACCCGAAAACGACATCAGCACGAACGCAACGATGATCCTTTTCCCATTCCCGATAGCGGAAAACTATCCCAACGGATCCAAATTCTCGTTGAGCCGTTTGTTGACGTTTTTGGCGGTTTTTCCGCTTACGCAAGCCTGATCGGGTTGGCCTGCGTGGCGTGGAACTCCTCGCTCGCTGACGAAGACATGCGCCCGTTCATGGTCGGCGACTTTGTGGACGATATTGCGCGCGAAAAAGACGGCACAGTAAACCGCCCTGAATTGACCAGCGTTATCAACGCCATCATGGATCGCAAATTAGAACTCTTCCCGGATGACAACCGTGAAATTCGGGATTATCATGTTGAAGAAAAGGGCGACAAAGTTCATCTTCGCGTTTACAGAGTGGCGTACGAAGACAGCGCGGAGTGATCCCTCCCCGCCCCACCGGGGGACCCTCTCAAAACGCGGCATCTTCCACTTGTCCGAATAAACAAACAACCCATACTGTGACAAATCCTGCATGGAGGTGACCCGATGCCGCCGTTTGTCTCTGCTGAATGTACGAATTCAAAATGCAAACACCAGAACCGCTATGATGTGGCCGAATTGAAAAAGGATGGGGGCATTGCCTTCAAAGGGACGGTCTACCGCGCGATGGAACCCAACGAGGAGTTGATCGTCACCTGCGAAAATTGTGGACAGCGATTCAAGATCACAGTGCCGCGAACGAGTGGAGGGATGCGAGATGCCAAAGCCGACTAAGGATTTGTCCAAAAATAAGTTAATCAATTTGAAATATGATACCCTTGTCTT